>CALAKO010000108.1 GCA_937922955.1 uncultured Peptococcaceae bacterium
GAATACCACGACAACTACGAATTTCCTCTCCTCACCTGGGAAGAGCTGGAAGAAATGACCGCCAGCGGCCTCATCAACCTGCAAAGCGAAACCTATTATTCTTATGCCACCCAGCTCAATGTGGACGGCTCCATCACCTATCCGTTCACCGAACAGCGTCCTGGCGAAGATTGGACCGCTTACTGGGAGCGCATCACCAAAGACCTTCTGCGAAATAACCTAAAACTTCTGGATGAAACCGGCTCTACGCCGATCGCGCTGGCCTACCCCTATGGCACAAGCAACGCCACCACCACACAGGCCATGCAAGCAGTAGGTCTCAGCATAGGTTTTGATAGTTACAACAACGTTTGTCTCAATCTGAACGGCAGCTATGACCTCTACCATTTGCCGCGATTTGAAATGAACAGCAACTTCGACAATATGAAAGACTTTATTTTGTTTATCAATACACTTTACTAAGATTTCCACTTCAGTAAAAAAGGAGATTCATCACCATGCAGTTCAAGTACATTCTGCTCACCATTATTGCAGCCATTGGCTGGGGCTTTTCCGGCACCTGCAGCGAGCACTTGTTTAAGACCTATGGCACCAACGGTGAATGGCTCACCTCTATTCGCCTTCTCACTGCCGGTATCATGCTCATTCTCATCTGTCTCGCCAGCGGCCAGCGTCACGCTCTAGTCGGCATCATCAAAAGCAAACGCGACCTTCCTGTGCTGGCGCTCTTCTCTGTATTTGGTATGATGGCCGTGCAATACACCTACCTCACTGCCATTGCTCACACCAACTCCGGCACCGCCACCGTTCTGCAATACAGCGGCCCAGCCTTTGTTCTTTTCTATGTTTGTCTGACCATGCGTCGTCTGCCAAGCTGGCGCGAAACCCTATCATTAATCGGTATCCTCATAGGTGTTTTTCTCATCGCTACTCATGGTGACATCAACTCTCTGGCGATTTCTCAAGCCGGCTTGTTCTGGGGAATGGCCTCTGCCGTCTTCCTGGCTGCCCACGACATTATTCCGATCCGCATCATCCAGGAATGGGGCAGTCTTCCTGTCACAGCTTGGTCCATGTTCATTGGCGGGATTGTGCTCTCTATCGTCACTCGCCCCTTCAGCTATCAGCCAACCGTTTGCCTGGACAGCGTGCTCACCTTCTCCGGTCTTGTCGTCGTCGGCACCGTCTTTGCTTTTACCGCCTTCCTGGCCGGTGTTGCAGAAATCGGCCCTGTCAAAGCCAGCATCGTTGCCTGCATCGAACCCATCGCCGCCAGTATTTTCTCCTATCTCTGGGTCGGCACCCATTTCACCCTCTATGACATCATCGGCATGGCCGTTATCCTCATTGCTGTCTACATTCTCACAAACGCACCAGCCAAAAGCACGCCCTAAATAAACTGAAACGACAAACAGCGTTGGCAATCGTCAAACGATTGCCAACGCTGTTTTTTTATCTTACACCTCATCGGCCTGCTGATAGCGCAGCCAATAAATCCAACGGTGAGTAACGGGTTTGCCGCGAGCGGCTGCGAGAGCTTGGGCGTACATATTGAGCTGGTCTCGGTAGCGCTCGACGTTGATGCTCCGATCGGTTTTGAAGTCGACAATTTCATAGCCGTCTTTGGTTTCAAAAAACAGGTCAATCTGGCCATCGACCATGCAGTCGTCGAGGTGCATGGTAAAGGACACTTCGTGTTCTACGTTCAGGCTTTCGCGCATCATCCGCTGCACAAAGTCACTCTGATAAAAGGCTTCCAGCATGTTCACATCGACGGCCTCGCGCTCTTCTGCCGTGAGAAAGGCACGCGCCTGCAGATCATCCAGAGCCTTTTCGATCTCGCTACGGTTCTGTACCCGCAAAGGCAGCCATTGCACAACCTGGTGCATAAGCGTGCCCATGGCAGCGCCAGTGAAAGAAAGATGCTCCTGAATGAACGGCGGCACAGGAACATCCGGGCGCTGCACCGCTGTTGTTGCCGCATAAGCCGGCCATTCTTTGACGTAATCAGGCATGACACGGTTGCTCTTTGTCAGCTGAGAGACCGTTTTCTTAAACGGCATAGTCGTAGCGGCAGCATAAGCGTACTCATGATGAAAACGGGCTCCAATCGCCTCTGCCAGATCTTGATCCGCTGCCGCCAACAGCTGACGATAGGCTGGCAATGCAGCTTCTTCTGTTGATGCAGGCGTTTCATCCATTCCCACATAGTGCCACTCATAAAGCGGCTGCTCCGCTTCCAGAGACAGCCGATGGCGTGGGTCACACAAACACAGCCCCAGCCAATCGCGATACGAACTACTGCCACGGAAGCTGTTTCGATCTGCTCGTGCATGCCCACGGCGTTCCTGCCATTTTTCTGCTTCTTTCGGCTTCAGTGTAGTCACCAGATAGAGGCGGTCAATGGCACGAGTGAGCGCCACATAAAGCAGGCGCACTTCTTCCGAAAGGGTTTCCTGACGATTCTTCACTGCCAGCAGCTTTTTCTCGAACGAAGCATGCGTGGTGGCACGCTCCAAATCAACCACATTCACCGCCAAGCCAAAACGATCGTCCACCACAATGGCCGGCGTACTGTCCCTTAAGTTGAAGTGACGCGCCGTATCCGCAAGAAAGACCACCTTGAATCCCAGCCCCTTGCTTTTGTGAATGCTCATGATGCGCACACAACGGTCGTTCTCACTCAAACCAATCCCCGGCGACGATGAATCCATGTTTCGAGCCTGCAGCGTCTGCACATAATGCAGAAAGCCCGGCAAGCCATAGCGATGGGCGCGCTCGTAGTCGCTGATGGTGTCAATGAACGCCATCACATTCTGCTGCCGCTCGACGCCGTCGTCCATGCCCAGCAGAAAAGCGCTGTAGCCACTCTCCTCAAAGAGGCGCAGCGCCACTTCCGCCAACGATTCATAGTGCAAGGCGGCGCGCCAGGCACTGACATGCCCATAGAATTTACGCAGCTTGTCGGCGATGCGGTCCTCATGCTGCTCCAGATACGTTCTGCAGACTGACGAAAAGGAGCCTTCTGTCGACGTTAAACGAATAGCCGCAATTTCCGCATCCGTCAGCCCGCCGAACGGCGATAAGAGCGCTGATAAGAGCGCTGTATCCAAGGTGTCATTGCTGAGCACCGTCAGCATGGCAATGAACAGGCGCACCTCTAGATTCTCAAAGCCCACCACGGAGTTGTCGCTGTAATACGGAATGTGATGCGCCTTGAACACTTCTTCAAAGGCATGAAGGCGGCTGCGCGGCGACCGCATCAACACCACAATGTCGCCATAATCACAGCGCTCGCTGGCCACCAAGCGTTCAATTTCACCGGCAATCCACTCAGCTTCCCGATCGCTTTCAGCGCTCGCATCGTTTTCTATCGCCACACACTGCACCGCGCTCGCATTGGCCTCAAACTGACCACCACAGACCAAGGCCTGACCAGGTTCACGATAATTCACCTCGCCCAACGCCGGTGTCATCAGATCATCAAAAAGCGCGTTGGCAAAATTCAGGATTTCCGCGCGCGATCGGAAATTCTCCGACAGGAAGATCAGCCGTCCCTCCTCGCTGTCGCGATAACGTGCGTAGCGTCGGTTGAAAATGTTCGGATCGGCACGGCGAAAACGATAGATCGCCTGCTTCACATCGCCCACAAAGAACAACTGTCCAGGGTGCGCCAGGGCCTCAACAATCGCTTCTTGAATCGGATTGGCGTCTTGATACTCATCAAAGAAAATGTATTGAATTTCCTGACGAATGGCGCTGCAAGCAGTGTCATCCTGCAACAACTGCAGCATGTAATGCTCCAAGTCGTTGAAATCCACCCCGCTGCGCGCCTGCTTGGCGCTCTGGTAAGCCGCGTCGTAACGCCGCACCAACGCCGCAAAAGCCCGCAAATGGGGCAGCACCATCTCGCGATCCGCAGCAATGCGCGCACTGCCGCCATCCAGCACCAGCGACGAAAGCCCTTTCACAGCGTCTTTCATATCCTTGCGCAACGCCGCCAACGCGTCATCGATCTCCAGCTCCTCGCCAGTGAGGTTCTTCGGTTTTCTCGGCTTCGTTTGCCAACTAACCGCAGGCAAATACTTCATCAAAGCATCAATGGCATCCTCCGCCTCCATGCACTGACGCAAGCCACGCAGAACGGCCTCATCGTCGCTGATCATCTGATGCATATTCTCTGCGTTTGGCAGCAAATCGGCCAGCCTGCGCATATCTGCCACCATTGCTTCCGCTGAGGAGCAGGTATCCAGCACCAGTTCTGTAAACACCGCCAAATGCGTCTCCGGCAACGGCTCCGCAAATTGTTCGGCCGCTCCCTCCAGCCATGCCAATGGCTCGGCATGCGTCTGAATGCGATTGTACACACTGCGCACCAGATCGCGCAGCGTATCGTCGCTGTTGCGTCCGCCATAGGCCGCAACCAGCCAAAGAAAGGCCTCGTCGCCTTCGGCATAGGCAGCGTCCATCGCCTCTTCCAGCGCATCCTCGCGTAGAATCGTCGTGGTTGTCTCCGGCAGGATTTTGAACGTCGGATCCAAGCCCAGCACATGATAAAACCGGCGCAGCTCTGAAATGCAAAACGCATGCATGGTGGAAATGTGCGCATCCGGCAGCTCTTCCAGCTGAAGAAGAAGGAACTGTTTCTCATCTTCATTATCGGCCGCCGCCACCGCCTCTTGCAATCCCTGACGCAGACGCGCTCGCATTTCGCCAGCTGCCGCGTTGGTAAAGGTCACAATCAGCATCTGCGCCAGAGGCACGCGATCGTAAACCATCATATGCACAATACGGTCAACCAGCACACGGGTTTTTCCGGAACCAGCCGCCGCCGAAATCAGCAGATCGTCGCCTCTGGCTTCGATGGCCTCTTGTTGATGTTCGGTATAGTTCATGCCTCTTCCTCCTTCGCCAGATTTTTCTTAACTTCTTTCCAATCCACCTTGCTGATGCTGCGTGTGCGGTTGCCGCTGCGATTGTTTTCAAAGCGGCACACCGACATAAAATTGCAATACTCACAGCCACCCTTTTGACTTTCGTCCAATGGCAGCACGCGAATGTCGCCCTCCATTACCGCACGCACCGTGTCCTGTGCCGCCTTCACAGTATGAGCCAGCAGACGTTCCAGCAAATCGGCACTGATGCAGTTATCCGCGGTTTTGCCACGTCCACGGAAAGCAATAACCTGGTTGGTGCCTTCTCGCGTGCCGCGGTCCAGCGCAGCAATCACCTGTGGATCGTCGATAAACACCCCATCCATGAGCAGATCGTTGACGAACAGGCTCTCAATCTCCTTTTCATCCAAACTCGTGGTATCCATGAACGGCTTTTTCAAGCTCAGATAGAACACACCGGCAGGCAGCGGTTCCTGCCGCCAGCCCAGCGCAGCGCGCAGGTACAGCATCAGCTGCAAATCCAGCCCCGCCCAAACACGCGCAATGTCAAAACTATTGAAACCGGACTTGTAGTCGATCACCCGCGCATACACCTTGTCGCCTTGCCGCCAGGTATCGATGCGGTCGATGCGCCCTTCGATGCGCAAAATCTGTCCGCCCATATCAAGATAGATCGGCGGCAGAATCGGCGCGTGTTCGCCAAAGGATACCTCATTGAAGCGAGGTGAAAAATCGCTCTCCCGCAGTTGGCGAATGATGAAACGGCCAGCCTTGTGCCCCTGGCGCCGCACTTTTTCCAGTACCGACGCATTACGTGCCTCGCCACTGCGTTGACCGTCCAGCTGCAGCTGCTCTTCCTCGCTGAGGTAGGCATCCATCTGTGCACAAATCGCCGCGTCGTCCCAGTCCAGCCATTCCGGATGCTGACGCAAATCGCGTGTCAGTCGATCCAGCGAGCCATGCAGCACCGTGCCAAGTTCGTCGCTGCGCAAAGTATAATCAAGTTCCTCTTCCGGACGAATGCCATAACGCAGAAAATGCTTGTACGGACAACCCTGCCAGCTTTCCAGCTCACTGATGCTGACCCGACCTTCCGACAGTGCTGGATAAAGCTTCTTCACCACCTCGGGCTCTAGCTTGGCACGCAGATTCGTGTAATACAATCCGTCCTGTAAAAACGGTGCCAAATTTGGCCGTGCCTGTTCAAAATAGCTGGTCACACTCGTCGCCCAGCGCACACCTTGCGGATCTTTCTCGGCCAGTTCGGGCTGCGCGGCGTAACGACGCAGCCAATCCGCCGCCACCTTCAGGCTCTCCCATTCCAGATATGGAAGCACCTCGTTAAAGTCTGCCAAAAGGCTTTTTTCCCGCTTCTGCAAAGACGGCAGAATCTGCTTCGCACGCGTAATCAGCACGCTTTCGTTCATCACTGCGCCATCGCTGCCGCTCAGTGGGTAGGAAAAAATCAACCGCTCGGTTGGTTTTCCCATGGCCTCATAAAGACACAGTGCTTCGTCTTCGAGAATGCGCCCCTCATCGTAGCGCAGTGAAACGCCCGCTTTTTCCAGCCAGCGTTTTTCCTCGCGAATGAAGATTGTGCGCGACACGCTCTGAGATGGCAGCCAAGCGTCGCTCATCCCCACCACCACCTGTACCTTGCAGCGGCCAGTGCGGGCGCGGCCCAGTTCCACCACCTGCACTTCATCCTGAGCCGGTGGCACAATGCCCAGGCTGGCTTCACTCAAACCCTCGCTGAGAATGCGGCTGTACTGCTCCAAGGAAACTTCCATCTCGCCAATCGTCGCCACCAGCTGATCCAGCAGCGCCACCAGCGCCTCCACGATCTGATCATCGGTTTCCAGCTGCGTCGGCGCTTTGGCCGCATCTTCGGCATGGAACGCGTCCAAAAGCTCCGGCGCCGTGAGAAAATGATACACAATCGTCGAAAAATCGCGCACCGTTCGCGCCGCCTGCACATCCTCATACAACGGCTTGAAACGTGCCGTAAACGCCTGCTGCGCGCGCGCTGCTACCTCCTGACGTGCCCGCAGCCCGTCCATCTTGCGCGACACCACGTTGTCGTCTGGCAGCTGAAAGTAACGCGCGTCAAAATACATCGTGCCCCGCAAATGCTTCACGCGCGCGTAATAATCCAGCGCCACAATTTCCTCTTCTGAAAGTCCTGCCAGCCCAGTCTGCAGGCAGGCAAACACCATCGGATAGGCAAAATGATGCTCCACCATGTCCAGCGCCGTCAGCAGATAACGCACCAGATAATGCACGTCCAGTGCTTTTCGCTCGTCGATAAAAGCCGGAATCTCATACTGCTTAAAAATACGCTCAATCAGTGGAAAATACACCTGCGGCTGATTCGTCGTCACATGAAAATCCCGCCAGCGCAGGCCCTCTTCCGCTACCATGCGGCGAATCACGCCAGCCAGATAGGTGATTTCCGTCTGCGGCTGCGGCGCCTTCCAGATTTCTACCGCTGCACCGCCTTCGCAGGCAGGCGTTTCATAGCCAAACAAATGCTGCGCCAACGGCACCACATCCGCCAGCATCGTGCCAGTTGCATCCACCGCTTCCACCTGCAGCGGCAACCCCGCCTTGCAAAGCGTCTCGTAAAAACGCAGCGACGCCTGACACGCCGAATGCATCGTCCACCAGCCTTGCTGCTCCGTCAGCATCTCCGGCGGCATCACCAGCCCCATCGTCAAGGCAGCGCCGCGCGCTTCCAGCGCCTGCAGCACCGCCAGCTCCGGCTGACTCAGGGAATGAAAGCCATCCACATACATCGGCAGCCCATCGAGCCAGTCGGCCTCACGCACCTTCTCCGCTAACAGCGACAACCGCGCCTCGTTGTCCAGCCGCTGCTCACCCAGCGCCTCCTCGTAAGCCGCCAGAAGCAGCCTCACATCGGCCAGCTTTTCTGCCAGCAGCGGCGCCTCTTCCGCCTGCCCTTCCAGCTCGGCCACATCCTCCGCCGTCATGCTGAGACTGCGAAACTCACTCAGCGTCTCCAGCAGTTTCGTCGCCACGCCGCTCTGGTCCCAGCCACGTCCGAGAATCGCCAGCGCCTGATGGTGCTCACCCAGCAAATACTGCGCCAGCATCCGCCGCCCGCTCTCGTTGACATACGGCAGCTTAATGCCGCCTGTGCGCCCCAGCACCTCGCGCGACAGCGAGCCGAAGCTTTTCACCTTGATGTCCATCATCACCGGAACCTTAAGCCGCGCCAGAAGCTGCATGTC
>CALAKO010000109.1 GCA_937922955.1 uncultured Peptococcaceae bacterium
AAGCAGGGCGGCTTTTCTGCTTGCAAGATTTCAAAAAAGGAGGGCACCCCAAACCAGGCTGCCAAGCAAGGGGAATGATATCGTGTGGAAAGCGCATGAAGGACAGCGAAATGCATCGTACGGCGACAGCACGCGTTTCTGTGGCGTTCCTGCTGCTGTCCGCCGTCAGGGGATCAGATGCATTCGCACGCAATTCTCGCTCACCGACCATTATTCTACGTACTCATTGTAAAGCCTGCCACCATAGCCAGTTAAAATCTATGTAAAGTTTTCCTGCATCAAAAAAACCCTGCACACGCAGGGCTTAATAATTATTGATTCAGCTTTTCAGCCAGGCCGCTCACCAGCTGAGGAATGGTGGTTTCAAAGTCCACGCCATACCAAGGCTTGTCAGGATTCTTGATGGTTTTGCGAATGGTTTCCGCCGTGTAGTCAGCGGCGAGCGCAAATGCATCCTTCAGCGCCAGGCCGCGGACAATACCGCCTACAGACACGCTGGAGAAGACATCGCCAGTACCATGATAGGTTGCATCCACGTGGTCGTTCTGATAGAAGAAATACTCGCCGCTGCGGGTATCCAGCCCATACACGCCATTCTTGCCGTCGGACAGTGAAATCCCCGTCAGCACCACAACCTTGCTGCCGAGGGCAGCCAGCTTGTTCAGCAGCTCCTTCACATAGGCTTCGTCGTAGCTTTCTTTATACTCCGTATCCGTCATAAAGCAGGCTTCGGTAATGTTTGGCACAATGATGTCCGCTTCTGCGCACAGGGTCGCATTCTGCTTGGCATACGCTTCATCAAATGCAGGATAAAGCTTGCCATGATCGCCCATTACCGGATCGATGAAAATCAGCGTGTCCTCATCCTTAAACTCAGCGAAAATCTTTTTGCAGATTTCAATCTCTTCCTGGCTGCCAAGATAGCCGGTGTAAATGGCGTCGAAGTGGATGCCTTCGTTTTTCCAATGGTTCGTAATCGGCTCCAGCTGATCGGTCAAATCCTTCACCGTGAAATTCTTAAACATCGTGTGCGTCGACAACACCGCCGTTGGCAGAATCGTCGTTTCCACACCCATCGCCGAAATCACTGGCAGTGCCACCGTGATCGAACACTTACCAAAACAGGAAATATCTTGAATCGTCAATACTCTCTTCATAACGAGCATCCTCCTCCGAATGATTACTGATTTCATTATACGCCAAACTGACCTCTTTGAAATAGCCAGACATCAAACTTTCAACAAGGCCAGCTCGCCATGCCAGACCGCATCTGGCATGTACATCTTGCTCATTTTTCACAGCAGACACAGGTCAGCGCAAAAAGCACTACTTCGTCAAACGATGGCTGCTGCGATGGCTTAAGGCAGCACCGATGATGTAGAGGGCGACGCCCGCCCAGACGAAGGCGAACATGACGGCATAAATGCTGGTGAAGGCTTCGTGGAACAGAAAAACGCCGCAAAGCAGCTGCAAGGTTGGGTTCACATACATCAGAATGCCGGACAGCGAGTAGCTGGTGGTTTGAATGCCTTTCGCGAAGATGACGAGTGGTGCGCCGGTGATGATGCCGGTGGTTGGCAGAAGCAGCCACTGCCACCAGGTAATAGTGGCACCGCTGGCGGCCGTCTGACCATTGGCAAAGAGCCAGCCCAGCATGATCAGTGATGGCACCAACATCCACAGGCATTCAATGGCGAGGGAGGTGATGCCGTCGATGGAGACGGTTTTCTTGATGGCGCCGTAAGCCGCAAAAGATCCGCCAATGATGAGCGCCAGCCATGGCACCACGCCATAACTGATGACGGCATAGAGCACGCCAACAGCTGCCAGCACGACTGCCAGCTTCTGCAGGCCGGTGAGCTGTTCTTTAAAGAAAAAGCAGCCAATTAGAATCGACATGAGCGGATTGAGGTAATAAGCGAGCGAGGCATCAATGACATGGTCGGTGTTGACGGCGATGATGTAACTGCCCCAGTTAACCACGATGAGCACTCCTGTGATAAGAAGAACGCGCATCAGCCGCCGATCCTTCAGCGCCTGTTTCAAGGCGTTCATTTGCCGCAGCAGAGCCAGCAGAATCACCGCAAAAACCAGCGACCAGACCACACGATTGGCGAGAATCATGTAGCTGTCCACCGTCACCAGCAATTTCCAATACACGGGCAAAATGCCCCAAAGCAAATAACAGAGAAAGACCAGCCATGGTCCTTTGTTATTCATGATGATCCCTCCCTTTTTGAAACAATAGCTACGCAGTAGTATAACATTATTACGGATTTTAGTTAAGCAGATACTGAATCATTAATTTTTTTCATTAATGCTCGTCAACAAAATTGGCTCACGTATCCATACGTGAGCCAATTAGCATTCTTAAAATTTTCCAGAACTGCCGGAAAAACCGCCAGCGTCAATGGTGGTGCCGCCACCAAATCCACCACCGTCGTTGTCCATTTTTGGTCGATGGGTGACGATGGTCTGACTGTAAATGTAGTCATCGCTTTGATCGCTGAGAACGAGGCCGCCATGTTCATGGTCCACATAGTATTCGGCATGAGTTTGGCGCCGCGCGGTTTTCATGCTGTTGATCATAACGCCAACGGTGAGCGCACCAATCAGCGGCGCACCGACAACCGCGAGAAGCAGACAGATCTTGCCAAAGGTGCGGGCAAGGCTGACGTCGTAGGCTTCACCGTCTACATAGTAATCATGGCAATAGTCGTTGGCGGTGTCGAGATAATCGTCGAATCCGCCGGCCCAGTCGTCGTCACGGAAATAGTCGAGGAAGCTGTCAGCCATTTTCTCATTGCCGTAATCGGTCAGCACCTGATTGCCTTCGCCATGAGCAATGAGCGCGTAGTCGCGGTACTGCATGGAAAGCATGAGCAAGATGCCGCTGCGTTCTGAGCCAGTGCCGATGCTGTATTGATCGTAGAGCAGCTTGGCGTATTCGCGAGCATCGCTGCTGCCTGCCATGTAAGGCACGGTGACAATGGCGACATCAAGGCCGTATTCCGATTGGATGGCTTTGGCCCTAGCTTCCAGCTCTGCCGCCTGCGCCTCGGTCAAGATGCCAGCGGTGTCGTTGACCAGCTGCCCGGCTCCGCTTTCTGCAGCAAAGGCTGGCAGAGCCTGCACCACAAGGAGCAGCACCAGAGCGAGCACCGCAAAAATGCGGCTTCGTTGTATTTTTTGAATCATGGTGCACCTCCTACATCAAGAGCAGCGCCAGCGCGCCGAACACGGCCGCAAAGCCAGCGGTAACCCCGCAGAACCAGCCGACGGCGCGCCCTTTTGAAATGGGCAGATCGCCAATCATGCGGCCAGTTTGGCCGTTCATGGCAAAGGTGTAGGTCTCGCCTTTCCAGCGGGTGGTCAGCATCCACACCGGCAGAAGCGCATAGCGCGCGCTCTTATCCGTAAGCGACAGGTGGCGGTGACTCAGGGTGTATTGATCGTAGGGCAGGGTCGCCGCCATGGCGATGCCAACGCTTTCCTCGATGCGTTCGCTGGCACGAGCCAGGCTGCTTTCTGCGTCTACGTCGTATTTTTCAGCGAGGAAGCCCGGCAAATAACTGCGCACAAACGGCACCAGATCGTCGTAATTAAACGGCTCAATGGCATCCATGTAGCGGTCTTCCATCTTGGTGGAGCCATCGACGGGAATTTTGTCGAAACCCATGCGGCCTTTGCGTGCCGCCCGATAGTGCTCGATGGTGGTGATTTCGTTGTCGCCAACAATGGCCATATGTGAACGCACGCCGTCGTAGATGTACTCGGCCTCCACCTCGCTGTCAAAGAGCCAAAACGGCACGTAGATGCCTTTGATCTCCTCGATGTGGTTATCGGCAGCGAAAACTTTTGGCAGCAAGCGCTTGCCTTTGTAAAAGTTTTTCAGCGCGGCAATGGCTTCTTCCTTCGTCTTTTTGAAAGGAATGATATAATCCGGCTTTAGGGTGCCGGCGAGACGCCCTTCAAGCACGGTGGGATTTCCGCAGTACACGCAAGTGGTGGCAATGGTGTCGTCGTCGCAGATGATCGCCGCTCCACAGGACGGACAGGTATAAACCTGCAGCGATTCTTCCTCGCCAGCCTCCCAGCTGCTGCCCGGCGGTGCATCGCCCCAATCCATGGCGCTGTCGGTGGTTCCTTGCGGACCTTGTTCATCTTGATAAAGCTTTTCCAGCACACTGGCTTGGAAGGTGCTTTCGCAATACGCACAGCGCACCTCGCCGTCGCTCGGCGAAAAAGCCAGCGGCGCGCCGCAGTTCGGACATTTAAAATTTGTTACCTCCGCCATCGGCGGCACCTCCTTTAGCTGCGCTGGATGTCGTCGTCGTTAAATGGATCGCCGCATTCTGGGCAGAATTTTGGTGGATGAGTTGGGTCTTCCGGCACCCAGCCGCATTTGTTGCAGGCGTAGCGCGCCGGCTGTGGGCGTGCCGTGCCGCATTCGCTGCAGAATTTGCCGCTGTTTTGTGTGCCGCAATTTGGGCAAAGCCAGTTGGCCGCTGCCCCAGCGGCGTTGGCTGGATTTGGCTGACCACAGTTGGTGCAGAATTTGCCAGTGTTGCCGGTCTGGCCGCAGGCCGAACACGTCCAACCGCCGGTTGGTGCCGGCTGTTGCTGCTGCGCCATGCCGAACAGGTTGGTGGCAGCGCTTCCTGCCGCATTCTGCGCCATCCCCATTCCCATGAAAGCACCGATGGCTCCCATGCCGCCTTCGTTGGCAGCTGCTGTCTGCATGGCTTCGGCCTGTGCACCAGTAAGGTGGGCAGCAGCCATACGCGGATCACGCAGGGCAGCGTTGCGCTGGATTTCCTTGATGAGCTGAGCGTCTTCTTCCGACGCCGACACCGAGCTGACCCCGAAGGAGACCACAGACAAGCCGCGCAGCTGCCCCCATTTTTCGCTGAGAATGTCATTGAGCGCATCGGCGATTTCTGCCGTGTGCGCCGGCAGCGCACTGTAGCGAATGCCCATAGCCGAGAGCTTGGCGAAGGCTGGCTGCAAAGCGGTCAGAAGCTCCGTCTTAAGCTGACTGTCGATGGCATCGCGGGTGTAGGTATCGGTGATGTTGCCGACCACATTGGCATAAAAGAGCACAGGGTCGGTGATGCGATAGGAATATTCGCCAAAGCATTTGATGGCAATGTCCACATCGAGGCCAATGTTGGCATCGACCACGCGGAATGGCACCGGGCTGGCCGTGCCGTACTTATTGCCAATAATTTCCTTGGTATTTACATAATACACACGCTGGTCATGAGCCGTTTCTGCCCCGAAGGTGAAACGCTTGCCGACCAGCTTGAAGCTGTCGATGAGGCCCTTCTTGAGGTCGCCGCAGAAAAGACTTGGTTCGGTGGACGCATCGTATTCAAAAGCGCCTGGCTCGGCACAAAATTCCACGATCTTCCCCTGATCGACAATGAGCATGCACTGCCCTTCAGCAACCACAATGACAGAACCGGTGGTGATGATGTTGTCGCTGCCTTTGCGATTGACGCCGCGACGTCCCTGGTTTTGTTCGCCCTTGCGCACCAGTTCGTCAGCAGCCATGGCGTCGCAGACAAAATAATCCTTCCAGGTGTCTGCCAAAACGCCGCCAACCGCGCCAATCCCAGCGCCCAAGGCGCCGCCTATTCTGTTGAGTCCCATAATAATTCTCCTTTACTGATCTAAGCGCGTGAAATCGCCGTCGATGTAGCGAGTGTACGCATCCACCTGATCCGGCGTCACTTCACGATAGTTGGAATCAAAATCGCGGAAAAGGCGAGGGTTCACCTCGCGATAGTTCAAACGCGCCGCCGTACGCAGACGGCAGAAGCTCAGCATCAACGGCTGACGCACATAGAACGCATCGATTTCTCCTTCCGTTGGGTCATGGAAAGCAGGGTGTATGACTTCTTCTCCTGCTTCATTGACATAGTAGAAACGTGGCACTTTTTCGTACTCAGAGCCAAAATAGTGCACCAATTCCGGTTCGGTTTTCTTCTTTTCCATCATATACTAACCTCCAATTATTTTGAACGTCGATTTAAGACAACAATGCCTGCAAAAATAAGCGCAATGCCCAGCACCGCCGGCACCGTGATTGGCTCGTGGAGCACCGCAATGCCCACCAGCGTCGCCACCATCGGCTCCGCAAAAGCCAGCACGCTGGCCTTGCTTGGCGCCAGCACCTGCAGCCCGCGGGTGTAGAAAATATACGGCAGCGCCGTGGAAAAAAGCCCCAGCCCGCAAATGCCCAACACCATGCCGCCGCTGACCGCCGGCATCTCAGCACCTGTCAGGGCAAAAACAATGCCCATCGAGCAGGCCGACACAAACAGCGAATAGAACGTCACCGTCATCGGCTCGTAGTGATCCAGCGCCACCCGTCCAAAAATGCTGTAGAGCGCGTAGCAGATGGCAGAGCCAATCCCTGTCGCAATGGCAACCGGCGCCAGCTGCACGCTGCCGCCGCCAATGAGCCCCGTCACAAAGAGGCAGCCAGCAAAGGCCAGCACCACCGCCACGATTTTCTGTCTGGTGATTTTCTCCTTGAAAAAGAGCCGCGACATGAAAATAACAAAGAACGGTGCCGTGTAAAGCAACACCGCCGCCACGCTCAGCGTCGTAAAGGTCTGGGTCATGAAATAAAACACATTGAAGCAGCCGATCGACACAAAGCCTGTTCCAATGAACATCCATATATTTCGCGGCTGGATGCGAAACGTCTGTCTCGAGCGCACGCCCAGATACAACGCCAGCATCGCCGCCGCAGCAAAGCTGCGGAAAAAAGCAATGGCCAGTGAAGACATGCCGCAGGCCGAAAGATAACGGGTGAACAAGCCGATGCAGCCCCAGCAGGCCGCCGCAAACAGCACCTCCGCCACCGCGCGTCCTTCACTTTTCTTCTCACTCACGCTCCGTCTCCTCCTTTTCATTTTCTGCTTCCTCCTCATTGTACCCTGTTCGCCAGGAAATGAAAATACCTGTTTTCCAGCCGCGCCGCCCGTGCTATGATAAAGAAAAACCCACAGCAAAGGAGTCCGCCATGCACCAGTTTTTTCTCAATGAACCCCTGAACGATGACGCTCTCAACGCGCCTCTCGTTCTTTCCCGCAAAGAATACCAACACCTCTTCGTTCTGCGCCTGCGCGACGGTGAACAGTTTGTGTTCGCCGATGGCCGCGGCCGCGAGCACGTCTTTGAGGTGGTCGCCAGCGACAAAAACACCATCACCGCCAAATGCATCGAAACCCGCGCCAGCGAAAACGAGCTCGCCTGCCAACTTGTGCTTTTGCAAGGGCTGCCAAAACGCGAAAAACTCGAATTCATCATCCAAAAATCCGTCGAGCTCGGCGCTCACGACATCCTGCCTGTAATGATGGCGCGCAGCAACGTGCGCATCGACGAAAAAAAATCCGAGCGCAAGGCCGAGCGTCTGCACGAAATCAGCAAAAGCGCCGCCAGCCAGTCCAAGCGCGGCATCATTCCTGAAGTGCACAGCGTGCAGGCCTTCGCCAGCGCCCTCGACGCCGTCAGCGATGCCGATATCAAACTCATTGCCTACGAGGACGAAACCAGCCGCGGCACCCTGAGCGCCCTTTTGCCAACACTGCCACAGGCAAAGAAAATTGCTATCCTCGTCGGCCCGGAAGGCGGCATCAGCGACGAGGAATGGCAGCAAGCCAAGGCCCACGGCTTCCAAAGCGTTTCCCTCGGCAAGCGCATCCTCCGCACCGAAACCGCTGGCCTCTGCCTGCTCTCCTACCTTATGCTTCATTTGGAAAACGCATAAAAAAACTCGGCTGTCATTTTTGACAGTCGAGTTTTTTTGCAATCAATGAATTTTTAATTTATGCAGGGTTTTGATGTAACCTGGATCGTCGTGATCAACAATGTCGCTGTGGCCGATATCAAGTTTAGCGATCGCCGCCATGTCTTCATCACTTAAGCTGAAATCCCAGATGTTAAAGTTTTCTGCCATGCGTTCTTTATGCACCGATTTTGGAATAACAGTAACACCACGTTGAACGTTCCAGCGTAAAGCGACTTGAGCGGCACTCTTTCCATATTTATCGCCAATACGAGTGAGCACTGGATGGGTAAAAATACCATGGATGCCTTCGGCAAATGGCCCCCAGGCTTCTGGATGAACACCATACTGCGCCATGGTTTTCAAGGCCTGTGGCTGCTGGAAGAATGGATGCAATTCCACCTGATTCACCGCAGGAATAACTTCCACCGTCTCGCAAAAATCAACCAGACGCGCTGGATACATATTGCTGACCCCAATAGCACGCAGCTTTCCTTCTTTGTAAGCTTCTTCCATCGCACGATAAGCACCAATGTAATCGCCCAATGGCTGATGGATCAGATAAAGGTCCAGATAGTCGATCCCCAGTTTTTCAAGAGAGGTCTGAATCGCTTGCTTGGCCCCTTCATAGCTGGCATCCTGAACCCAAAGTTTTGAACTAATAAACAACTCCTCACGAGGCAGTCCGCAAGCTTTGATGGCGCGCCCAACGCCTTCTTCGTTCATATACGCTGCGGCTGTGTCGATCAGTCGATATCCTGTCTCAATCGCTTCCAGAACCACTTTTTCACACTCTGCCGGATCGGTCACCTGAAATACGCCGAACCCTTCCAGAGGCATTTTGACACCATTGTTCAATGTTACAAATTCCAAAATGATGACCCCCTTCGTTTTTTTATATTATACGCCATATATTCCTTTGATGCCAATAGAGTTTGATAATTGTTGCTATTTTCAAAAAAATCCACGAGCAACAAAAAAACCGACCATTGCTGGTCGGAAAAATGACAATCACGAATTACTTGTCTTGATGCGCGTTGTGGTAATCTTCGGTTTTGCGAATGGCATCGTCCACATCTTCACGGCTAATTGGGTATGGCAGATACTGCATGCAGCGGTCAGCCATGGTGCCATCGAGCAGCTTTTCATAGTCGGCGCTGCCGATGGTAATGTCGATTTCAGCCAGGCTGGTTGGCAGTCCAAGAGCACGGTTGATGTTGAACTGACGTTCAAAATCCTCCATGCGCTGTTCGTGCATGAGCTGTGGCAGGCAAGCATAGGCAACAATTTCGCCGTGCAAATGATTTTGTTCGCAGGCAGGAATTGGGGTGCTGCCGTAGAAAATAGAGTGCGGAATCGCACCATTGTATTTTTCTGTTTCGATCAGCGTGCTAATGATCCCGCCAGTGATGACAATGTTAAGCACGATGTGCTTGAGGGCTTCGCTGGCACGCTGGTTTTTGCAGTCGTCGTAGGCCTGAACAGCATATTTAAACAATGGTTCGCCGCAATGCTTCGCCAAATCCACACCAATCATATTGGAATGATCGAGCTCGTCATTCATGGATGAGAAGGTTGGTTCGTAAGCTTTGCTGAACGCGTCGCCAATGCCGGCCCAGATGTATTCCAGCGGTGCTTTGGAAATGATGTCCAAGTTAATGAAGCAATGTTTCGCTGGTTCTTTGCGATAGTGGAAGCCTGCTAGACTGCGATCCAGATTGTGCATGACACAGACGAGGGTGACCGCTGCACAGTTGGACGCGATGGTCGGGAAAGTAAACAGCGGTTTGTCAATTTTATCGCTGGCAGTTTTGCAGGTATCGATGGCGCGGCCCCCGCCGACCGCAAAAATCATATCCGCTGCCAAAACATCCGGATTGGCACAGAGAGCGTCTGCTGCTTCGTAGGTAACATCGTCGCCGTATTTGAGAAAACCAGTGATTTCAATGTCGCTGCCAGCAACACCAGCAAGCAAATCGTCTTTGGCTGCTGCCATGGCTTTTTCGCCGCCGATGACAATGGCTTTGGTGCCGTATGGTCGGCAGATGGCCGGTACTTTTTTATAGACATCTTTATCACCAATGCTATACGCTGGAAGAAAAACGGATTGAGTTTCCATTTAAACAACTCCTTTGGACTTAAACTGTTATAGCACAATTATAAAGCGAATGTGTTTTTTGCGCAATGTTTTCAAAAAAATTGCTTCTAACTTCTGTCAATTCTCGGTCAGAGTGCTATAATAGGAACCACCAAATAAAGAGAGAAACTGTATTACAAGAATGAAAGGAAGGATTCCTTCAATGCTAGAAAACAAAGAATCGCACCTGCGCGCATTGCGCGACATTTTTGGTGAAGAACGTGTGCTCCATGAGCCCATCGACTGCTTTGGCTACAGCTACGACGCCTCTCCGGAAGCACTGAATCCAGATGAAACACCGGACTTTGTCTGCAAAGCCCACAGTACCGCTGAGATCTCCGCGCTGATGAAATACGCCAATGCCCATAAAATTCCTGTCGTTTGCCGCGGCACCGGCAGTGGCCGCAGCGGCGGTGTCATCCCTGTACGCGGCGGCATCGTGCTAATGGTCGACGAAATGAACCAGATCATCGAACTGGATGAAAAGAACCTGACCCTGCGTGTGCAGCCAGGTGTGCTGACCAAAGAGGTTCACGATTTCTGTGCCGCTCACAACCTTTACTATCCACCAGAACCTTCTTCCTATAAATATTCCACCATCGGCGGCAACATTGCCGAAAACGCCGGCGGCATTCGCGCCGTTAAATACGGCGTCACCAGCGACTATGTGCTGGGATTGGAAGTGGTGCTCGCTAATGGCGATGTCATTCACACCGGCGGCAAGCTCATCAAAAACGTCACCGGCTACAACATGACCCAGCTTTTCGTTGGATCAGAAGGCACCCTCGGCATCATCACCGAAGCCACCCTCAAGGTCATCGGACGCCCTAAATTCGTCAAGAGCGCCATGGCCACCTTCCGCACCATCGAAGACGCCTGCACCGCGGTCGGTGACTGCCTCATCAGCGGCGTCACGCCAACAGCGGCCGAACTGATGGACAAACTGAGCTGCGAAGCCACGGCGAAATTCAACGATTTCCCAATTGGCGACGACGTTGGCGCCATGCTCGTCATCGATCTCGACGGCAACACCGCCGACATTTGCGACAGCGACATGGCAACGTTGGAAGCTGTTTGCCGCAAAGACGGCGCTCTTGATTTCACCCTTGCCAAAGACGATGCCGAACGCGACCATCTCTGGAACCTGCGCAACAAGCTCAGCACCGCTCTCAAAAGCTTGGCACCAGACCGCGTCGGCGAAGACATCACCGTGCCACGCTCAGAGCTGCCATCCATCTGCACGAAGATCGTCGACATCGCCACCCGCTATGGCTTCCAGGTCTCCATCTTCGGTCATGCCGGCGATGGCAACCTGCACCCATCCCTGCTCTGCGACATGGGGCAGCCAGGCGTGCCGGAAAAAGTCCACGCCTGTGTCGGCGAAATCTTCCAAGCCGCAGTGGACTGCGGCGGCATGCTCAGCGGCGAACACGGCATCGGCATCTCCAAGCAGCCATACATCGACATCGCACTGGAAAAAGAAGAGATTGACGCATCACTCCTGATCAAAAAGGCGCTTGATCCGAACAACATCCTCAATCCCGGAAAGATTTTTAATCGGTGAGCACCATGGACAAGAACCAACATTATGAAAAACTCAAAGCCATTGTAGACAAATGCGACCGCTGCGGCGCCTGCACGACGGTCTGCCCACTCTACAAAGTCCATCGCATCGACCGCGCCACCTCGCGCGGCAAGATCGCCATTGTCCGTGCCTTGCTTGAGGACAAGCTCGACGGCAATGAAAAAGCCCTGCGCCACGCCCTCGACTACTGCTTGCTTTGCAAAGCCTGCACCGAAGTCTGCCCTGGCAAAGTCATGACGGACCAGGCCATGATTGAAATTCGTCAGTGGCTGCGTGAAGACCACGGCCTGTCACCAAAATACCGTCTTGTCGGCGGTTTCATGTCCAACAGCCCTCTGAAGTCCCTGAGTCGGCCTTTCATCGGCGCCGCTCAAACGCTGCAATTTCCGCGTCTCACCCGCGGCCTGCTGCCGGCCAACCACACGGCGCCTGCTTCCATGCAGCACAGTGGCCCAGCAGTATTCTCCAAACCAGCAGCCAAATGCACCGTCGACCTCAGCAACGTCAAACGCGTCGCTTACTTCAAAGGCTGTGCCATGAAGCTCTTTTTCAAAAACGCCAGCGATGCCTCCATCGCCCTTATTGAAAAGACCGGCCACCACGTTGATGTGCCAAACGTCGACTGCTGCGGACTGCCACAGCAATCCCACGGCATGATTCCGCTTGCCAAAAAAATGGCCAAGCGCAACATTGACGCCCTCAAAGACTACGACCTCATCATCACCGACTGCGGCAGCTGTGGCGCCATGCTCAAAGAATACGGCGAACTTTTTGCCGACGACTTTACCATGCGCGATAAAGCGCGAGCCTTCAGTCAAAAAGTCATGGGGCTCAGCGAATACCTCTACGCCGTTGGCTACGAACCAACGCCACATAAAGACCTGCGCGTCACCTACCACGCCTCCTGCCACCTCAACCGCGGCCAAGGCATTCACAAAGAACCACAAGCCTTACTCGCCAAAGCCGTCACCTACCTGCCAGCTGACAACGCCACCATGTGCTGCGGCGGCGCAGGCACCTTCCAAATCGACTTCCCGTCAACCTCCAGCAAAGTGCTCGCCAATAAATACAAAGACTTCAAAGCCACCGGTGCCGACATCGTCGTCGCCGAATGTCCAAGCTGCCTCATGCAGCTCGGCAAACTCGAACGCTACAAAGACCTCAAAGTGCTGCACATCAGCCAGGTATTGTAAAATCAAAAAAGGATTGATCCGATAACACAGGATCAATCCTTTTTTGTTTGCTCATTTCCCCAGCACATCCATCGCTACTGCGCTGAACACGGTCATGCCGGTTTGCAGGACGTGTTCGTCGAAGTCGAAGCGGCAGCCGTGGGGGACGTCTTCGGTGGTGGTGAGCAGGCGCATGAAGGCGGCCTGGCCGCCGTGGTGCTGCACACATGCCATCATATAGGAGATGTCTTCGCTGTCGTTGAGGTGCTGCTCTGCGCAGGAGGACAGGGTCACATCCGGCAGGTCGGCACAGACCTGGCGCACGGTCGCCATGAGCGCGGCATCACTGGTGAGAGAAAAGGCTTCGCCGCGCTTGTCGATGCTCACTTCGCAGCCGTGCATGGCTGCCGCGGCGTTCAGAATGCGGCGCGCGTAGTCTTCCATATAAGCGTTGACGGCGGTGGTTTCTCCGCGCACTTCCAGAGCCATGTCGGCGGCATCGGCAATGATGTTGCGCCCGCTGCCAGCACGCACGGTGCCCACGTTCACGCGTGAGGCGCCGCCGCTGTGACGCGGTATGGCGTAGAGGTTGCTGATGGCAGCCGCCAGCGCCAGCATAACGTTGCGCCCCTGCTCCGGTGCGCTGGCGGCGTGTGCGGCCCGACCGCGAAAGTGGGCGTCCAGCTTGGTGGTGGCGTAGGCGCCGCAGCTGCCCGGAATCACATCGCCGTCAAGCTCGCCGCGCTCCTGAATGTGCGCCGCCAGGAGTACATCCACGTCGTCCAGGTGCCCTTTCTCAACAATAGCAGCCGCGCCGCGCACCCCTTCCTCCGCTGGCTGAAAAATCAGCTTCAAGGTGCCGTGCAGCTGAGCGCGATGGCTCGCCAAAATCTCTGCCACACCGAGGCCGATGGCAGTGTGCCCATCGTGCCCACAGGCATGCATGCTGCCCATCTGCGCCGACACATAGCCTGCGCGCACAGCCTGGCGATTAGCGTCACTGCTTTCTGTCAGCGGCAGCGCGTCTATGTCGAAACGCAGCGCCACCACCGGCCCTTCGCCAGCACGCAGCACACCAATGACACCGGTGCGCCCGTCGCGCATCTGCGCCGCCAGTGCTGGTGAAACGCCTGCAGCAAGCGCCCGTTCGTAGGCGGCATCGAGCTTTTCCTGCGCAGGCAGTCCCATGCGCGCGTCTGCCGTCACCGCGTCCCCCACAAGCACCTCATAGCCCAGCGCCTGCAGCCGTTCTGCCACCAGCGCCGAAGTGCCAATCTCCAGCCAACCCTGTTCCGGCTGCCGATGCAGCTGCCGCCGCAGTGCCTGTATCTGCGAAAACAACGCCGCACTCTGCGCTGCAAGATCCTGAAATCGTTCATTCATCCCTGTTCGCCTCCTGCCCCTATCATAATCGCTTACCAAAGCAAGTGCAAGCGCACAAAAAAGCCACCCTCATTGCGAGAGTGGCGAAAGGAGAGTGTGATTATTCTGCTTGATAGATGGTGACGCCTTCCTTAATCGTCTCCATCACTTTGATGTCTTTAATCGTCTCTTTTGGAACGGTCAAAGGATTCTTGTCTAAGATAACCATATCTGCCAGTTTTCCAACTTCCAGACTGCCTTTGATGTCTTCATCAAAATACTGGTATGCACCATAGATGGTCAGCGCGCGAATGGCTTCCATGGCATCAATGCAATATTCAGTCCCCAGCACACGACCATTTCTGGTCACACGATTAACGGCATTATGAATATTGAAAATTGGCGTAATCGGTGTAATTGGCATGTCGTTGTGTAGGGTGAATGGCATACCACGCTTAACGGCCGAAGCCAACGGACTGATGCGGCTGCCTCGTTCTGGCCCCAGCACCGATTCGTAATGCCAGTCGCCCCAGTAGAAAACATGATCGTGGAAGAAGGATGGCATGATGCCCAGCTCTTTCATAGCGTCCAACTGATCTTCTCGCACGGTTTGTGCATGAATCATCACAGGACGCAACGCAGTCTGGTTGCCTGTATCTTTCAACGCCTGGCGATAGCAGCGAATAAACTGATCGCCTGCAGCATCGCCATTGCAATGCACCAACATCTGCCAATCATGTTCCAAGGCTTCTTTACAGAACGCAAGCATCTGCTCATCGGTGTACACCGGATAACCACAATATCCTTCTTCCGTATTGTCCGGACGAACATAGTATGGTTCTGTCAGCCAAGCCGTCTTGGCTTGCGGCGAGCCATCTGCCACCACTTTTGCTCCGGCAATTTTCAGATGCTTATTGTACGTTTGCTCTGGTGAATTGTCCAGAATCAGGCTGGTCACATAACCTTGCAGTGGATATGCCCCAATGTCCACCAACATCATATCATGATCTCGGCAGTAGAGGATCACGTCCATCATTTCCTGGGTAAATACCGCACCTTCTTGAGCAGTGGTCACCCCTTGGGACGCATAATATTTCTGTGTATCAGCAAAAATTTTTGCCTGGAAAGCAGTACTCAAATTCTTTAATGCATAATCATAAGCCATTATTTGAATAGGTTTTTCTTCCAGCATCCCATCCAGTTCACCAGTCACCGGATTTTTCTTGATAACTCCACCTGCAGGACTCGGCGTATCCTTGGTCCATCCAACAACTTCAAAGGCCTTGGAGTTTGCCACACCAATGTGACCACTGGCATGAGCAATCAGCATTGGAATATCTGTAGAAATTTCATCTAATTCTTCACGTGTTGGATGTACATTATTTTCAAAAAAGGCATTATCGTAACCGCTAGCCACCAGCCAACCACTTTCCAGCACGGCGTTTTCAGCAACGAGCTTCTTTAGTTCTGAAAACAATTTTTCTTTGCTGTCAATTGTCCCCATTGGCGGCGGAAACAATTTTGGCAGCCCCGCCGATAGATTGGCAATGTGTCCATGGCCGTCAATAAAGCCTGGCAGCATGATCTTTCCCTGCAAATCCACCTTTTCCGTCTGCGCATCTGCCAATTGTTGAACCTCATCGAATGTCCCAACCGCAGCAATTCTTCCATTTTCCACCAGCAAGGCTTCTGCCTGCGGCTGTGCATCGTTAACGGTAATTATTGTGCCATTGTAATACAGTGTTTGCATCTTTGTTTTCTCCTTTTCATACTATTTCTTAAGTGCTTTACTCGCTAATTCCAGCATCCTGTTCCATTTTTCTCGCTTTATAAAAATCGTTCAAATATGTGCGACTAAGCAATAATAAAATAATCACTGACAAAACGGATAATGCTTGGCTAATTGACAATGCAAAAGTTAAACCGAAATGTTCTGAAACTTTTCCAACAAACAATGGGCCCACAGCGCCTAGTAATTGAATAAATAAAACATAGACGCCATACGATACTGATTTAAACCATGAAGGCACCAATTCTTGTGTAGCAACATGAAATGAGGTATTGGCTGTAGTTGCAAAAAATGCACCTAAGAAAATAATTGGAGCCAGTTTGAAATAAAACCCAACCACAAAACACAGCACCGATAAGACAATACACGAGCTTGGCATTAAAACACGGCTGCGTTTATCGTATTGATACCATCGATCCATAATCGCTCCACCAACTGGATAACCAATTGCCGCTACTAAAGCCAACACACTAATCAAACTAGCCGCAATACTTACAGACATCCCCATTTCACGAACAAAGTAAATGGATAACCAAGAGTTAATACCTTGGATAACCAGTGCACTCAAACCAGCAGACAAACACATTCCCAGTAATGTTTTATTTTTACTAAAGACTTTTAATGCTTCTCTGATGTTTACAGCCGCCTTTTCTTTTTCTTCAACTTGCTTTACATTACCGACTCCAGATTGCATGGCCAGAATCTTCTTAGGATCTGGCAACGCCAAACTTGCGACAGTCAGCACTGCACTAATTATACCAACCGTGTAAAAGGCCATACGCCAACCAAAACTATTCGCCAGATTGGCAAAGACGATGGCTCCCAATGCCATACCAATGGTCATCGCTGTATTATATATACCAATTTTTTTGCCCCAGTCTTTTTTGTAATACATACTGGTAATCAATGAATTGGACAACGGTGCATAGGCTGAGTTCCCGGCACCAACCATGAAACGCGATGCCAACAAAAGCTGGAAGCTGCTTGCCATCCCGGACAACAACGTCCCCACGCTCCATACTAAAGCTGACAGAGTGATAGCTTTTTTCGTGGAATATTTTTCGCCAAGGAAGGATACTGGCAGCACCAATACCCCCATCCCTAGGAGCACCACGCTGCCCATCATGCCGACTTCTGTATCACTTAACCCCAGATCACCCTGGATCACAGGAAAAATGGCGTTGATCCCAACACGCGCGATAAAATCAAACGCGAAGAGACAGTACAGGATAATAAAAAAGAGCGTTCGTTTTTTCGGGTGAATATCTATTAACGGCTTATCTTCTACATTCATTTGTTTTGCTTCCATAATTCTTGTCTCCCTTCAATATGATCTAGCTAGATTCTGGTATCATTTTATAAGAGAAACCTATGGATTGAATATTGTCAGTTTATATGAAAAAATTCTGATTTTTAATTTTTTTGTTGATACCTTCTTTTCCTTTGAGATCCTGTTGGTCTATAATACTAATTAGGTGCAAAGGAGGGACTACCATGCAAATCGACTATTTACGCTGTTTCATCGCACTCAACGATTTTAATTCCATCACAAAAGCAAGCCATGTACTGGATACCACGCCACAAAACGTCAGCCGCATTCTAAAAAAACTTGAGACAGAAATGAATGCCCTTCTCTTTACACGCAGTTCCGATGGCATTACGCTGACACCTTACGGCGAACGTTTTCTGCAATTTGCTAAGTCCACGGTTTATCAATACGACGAGCTGCAAGCCGATTTTCAATTTCGCCAGTCGCAGCACGCCGCTAAACAGGAGGTCGTTCTCTATTCCAGCGATGTCACCAACGAAATCATTCTGAACGACATTCTCCTCGCTTTTTCCAAAGACTATCCCTCCATCGTCGTCAAAAATATTACGGTTGATTGGATCGACGGTTATCAAAATCTACAAGAAGAAGGCTCTGCAATTGCACTGTTGCACTATCTTCCAGGTGTGAACGATCTAGATAATCACATTATCGTTCCGACGCTGCGTTTTCACCCTATTGTCGCAGTCAATAAAAATCATCCTCTGGCAACTGTCCAACACTGTACCTATAAACAACTCCTCAACTACAATCTTCTTATTTTTGCCCATAACGATTTAGTTAATACGCTCCCCTTTCACGCACTGGGTCTTGATCCAGTCACCCAAGGAAAAAATTTTGCCACCACAGGCAGTATGAAAGCCTGTTACCAAATGGTCGCCGAAGGCAATTACATCTCACTCGGGGCTCTGGAGTCTTTCATGCTTTTCAGCGAATCTATTCGTGAAAATCTGGTTCCGATTCCAATTATTGATCTGCCTGAAATTATCTGTGCTCTTATCAAATCAAAATCGCTTCCAGCGGACTCACCACAGCAGCTGTTGTTCTCCTACATCCTGAACAGCCTACAAAAATATGAAGCCCAGCATCAATAACAACATGCAAAAACGGTCATGAACTCAGAAGAGTCCATGACCGTTTTTGAGTTTATGCAGTTATTTATTCCACCATCATGATCTCGTGATAGAGCGGGTGGTCGTCCCATTCGCCGATAAAGCGCACTTCGGTTTCCAGGCGCACGCCAAATTTTCTCAGAACTGCCGCTTGCACGGTATGAATGAGTCGGATGACGTCGTCAGCGGTGGCACCACCGGTGTTGACGAGGAAACCGGCATGTTTGGTGGATACTTGTGCGCCACCAATATGATAGCCTTGCAGCCCAGCATCAATGATGAGCGGACCGGCATAGTGACCCACTGGTCGCTTGAAGGTGCTGCCAGCACTGGCCATTTCCAGCGGTTGTTTGCTGGAGCGACGTTCGCTGAGATCGGCCACTTTAGCAAGGATTTCCGCCTTATCGCCGTGCTGCAGCTGCATGGTAACCGCCAGACAAACGAGCGGTTCGTCCTTGAGACGGCTGTGGCGATAGCTGAAACACATTTCCTCGGCTGGGATGTCGCGAATGAGGCCGCCCTCATCGAGCACCGTGACCGACGTGATCACGTCTTTCATTTCGCCATCGTAGGCACCAGCGTTCATGTAGGCCGCACCACCGATGCTGCCGGGAATGCCGCTGGCAAATTCCAGGCCAGTCAGCCCCAGCTCAGAGCAGGCTTTGCTGACATTGATCAGTGACAAGCCTGCGGAAGCCGTCACCGTTGTGCCGTCAACAACGAGACGCTGCAAACGTTCGGTGGCAATAACCACGCCGCGAATGCCCTGATCACTGACCAGCACATTGCTGCCTTTGCCCAGCACAAAGAACGACTGATCTTCTTCGGTGCAAGCACGAATAACATCAGCGAGGGCCTCTGCCGTTTCAGGAAAAACCATGACGTCACATGGCCCGCCAATTTGAAAAGTTGTGTGGCTGGCGAGTGGTTCGTTAACACGCACCTCTGCCACGCCAGGAATGGATGAAAAGAGATCGATCATGTGTGCGTCTCCTTTCTTTTATAGATAATGCTGCTCTGCCGCTTCATAGGTGCCCAAAACGCGGAAATCCACGGTTTTGCTGCGCACCTGTCGCAGACAATCAAGGAAGTTTTCGTCCTCCCAGCGGCCAAGCAAATCAATGTAGAAGCTGTATTCCCATGGCTTGCCAATCACCGGCCGTGATTCAATGCGGCTCATGTCGTAATGGCCATCGGCAAAATAACGCAGCGCTTCCAACAGCGCCCCTGGACGGTGCGCCGTTTTGAATACAATGCTCACCTTGTTTTGACGATCGTTCAATTCCGGTTCTCGGCGAATGACGACAAAGCGGGTAATGTTCGAGTAGTTGAAGTTGACATGTGGCACCAAAATATCCAGGCCATACACTTCCGCCGCTTGTTTGGAGGCAATGGCGGCCCCATTGGCTGGTTTGGTTTCCGCGATGTAACGCGCACTCATGGCCGTGTCGGCATAAGGGCGTGCTTCGATGCCATGTTCCAGCAGAAAGCGCTGACTTTGGCCAAGGCCCTGCGGATGAGAATAAACAAATTCCACATCTTCCAGTTTGGTGCCCGGCACCGCCATCAGATTCTGGGTAATTTCCAGTGCCGTTTCGCCAACAATGTAGCAAGGCTTTTCGTAAAGCAAGTCGTACACATCGTTGATGCTGCCAGTGGACGAGTTTTCAATCGGCAGAACGCCGTAATCGTACTCGCCATTCACCACGCCTTCCACGACAAATTGGAAATGCGTCAGGCCAGTGCGATTGACATCCTTTCCGAAGACCTTGATGCAGGCGCCATCGCTGAAGGACCCTTCGATGCCCTGGAACGCCACGCGAGGCTGTTCAACCGGTGTTGCAAAAGGAGGCAGCAGAGCACTCATCAGTCTTCGCTCCCTTCGCCTTCAAGCAGCTTCACAGTCTGCACATAGATGGCCGCTTCAATACGCTTGCGCTGTAAGTCGCAGCCATACTCGTAGGGTTCATTGATGCTGCCACCGTAACGGATGTTGTTGGCATGGCAACCGCCGCTGCAGTAGAAGCGTGCCCAGCAGTCCATGCAGGTTGGCTTGGTGAGCACGTTCGCTTTTTGGAAGCGTTCAGCAATTTCCGGTTTTTGAATGCCGGTGAATACGGTACCCATCTTGTACTCTTCTTCGCCAACAAACTGGTGACAAGGATAGAGATCACCTTCTGGGCTGACCGCCAGGTAATCATGGCCGCTGCCGCAACCTGAGAGACGTTTAGGCAGACATGGGCCACCAGCGAAATCCACATTGAAGTGGAAGAAATTGTAGCCTTTGCCTTCGCGCCAACGCTGGAGATAGTGACGCGCCAGGATGTTGTAGTTTTCAAGAATGACCGGCTTATCTTCTTCGGTCAGAGTGTAAGGCATTTCTGCCGGTGCAACGACCGGTTCCATGGAGATTTCCTTGAAACCAAGATCATCAGCCAGATGAATGACATCCGCCGCGAAATCTGGGTTGTAGTGGGTGTAGGTGCCACGCACATAGTACCACTGCTGGCCACGGGTTTCGACGAATTTCTGGAAATGGTCGACGCAGGTGTCGTAGCTTGGCTGTCCACCCACAAAGCGACGCATGTTGTCGTGCACTTCTTTGCGACCATCGAGGGAAAGAACGGCGTCCATGTGCTCGTCATTGACCCACTTGCCGCAAGCATCGTCAAGCAGCACGCCATTGGTGGTCAGAGTGATTTTCAGCACCTTGCCCAATTCAGCGGCGCGTTGGTGGCCATATTCCACAACGGCTTTGCAGACATCCATATTGAGGAGCGGTTCGCCGCCGAACAAGTCCACTTCGACGTGGGTACGGTGCTTGCTGGCTTCCATGAGGAAGTCGATGGCTTTCTTACCCACTTCCAAGCTCATCAGGGAGCGGCCGCCGCCATAGGCGCCGCTGTCGGCAAAGCAATAGCCGCAGCGCAGATTGCAGTCGTGTGCCATGTGCAGGCAAAGCGCCTTAACGATCGGTTCAGTGTGTGGGGTGAAATCGCTGAAATCAATGTCGCTGAAGAGCAACCCTTCGTCGATCAATTCAGCGATGCCTTCAGCGACGTCTTTGGCATCTTCTTCGCCATACACTGCCGCTGTCTGAGCGATGGCTTCGTCCCACGTCTTCCCTTCCTCGAGGGCATCGAGGAAGGCATCGACGGTTTCGTCAGTGACGTGAATGGAGCCGCTGTTGATGTCGAGCATCAAGTGTAAGTCTTCAAAAACAAAACGGTGAATACGTGAAAAATCCAATTCTCTTGTCATGGGCATACGACCTTAGCGAATTTCAGTGTAACCGTGCATGTATGGAACCAGTGCCTTTGGAATGGTTACGCTGCCGTCGGCGTTCTGATAGTTTTCAAGAATAGCAGCGAGGGTACGGCCAACAGCCAGACCAGAACCATTCAAGGTGTGAACGAAACGCACCTTGCCATCGGCATCGCGGAAGCGCAGGTTCGCGCGGCGAGCCTGGAAGTCTACGAAGTTCGAGCAGGAAGAAATTTCACGATATTTGCCATAGCTTGGCAGCCAAACTTCCAAGTCGTAGGTCTTTGCAGAGCTGAAACCGATGTCACCAGCAGACAGGCAAATGACACGATATGGCAGTTCCAGAGCCTGGAGAATGTCTTCAGCGTCATGGGTGAGGCTTTCCAATTCTTCCCAGCTGTGATCAGGATGCGCCAATTTTACCATTTCAACTTTGTGGAACTGATGCTGACGGATGATGCCACGGGTATCACGGCCGGCAGAACCAGCTTCACTGCGGAAACATGGGCTAAATGCGCAATATTTAACAGGCAGATCCTTTTCGCTGAGAATTTCGTCACGATGGTAGTTGGTAACAGGTACTTCAGCGGTAGGAATGAGATAATAATCGGTGTTTTCGAGGTGGAACATGTCTTCTGCAAATTTTGGCAGCTGACCAGTCCCAAAGTCGGATGCACTGTTGGTCATGTATGGTGGAATCAGTTCCGTGTAACCATGCTTTTCGGTGTGCATGTCAATCATAAAGGAAATGATTGCACGTTCGAGACGAGCAGCCAGGCCTTTGTAGAAGGTGAAGCGGCTGCCAGTAACCTTTGCCGCACGGTCAAAATCAAGGATGCCAAGATCCACACCGAGATCCCAGTGAGCCTTTGGTTCAAAATCGAACTGACGTGGTTCGCCCCAGGTGCGTTCTACACGGTAGTCGTCTTCGCCACCATCTGGAATGCTGTCGTCTGGCATGTTAGGGATGCTGACAACGAAATCACGAACCTGTGCTTCCAGAGCGTCCTTGCTTTCATCGAGTTCTTTGATTTTTTCGTTGATGGCAGATACTTCAGCCATGAGATCGTCGGCGCTTTCGCCATTGCGCTTGCGCTGACCAACTTCCTTGCTCTTCGCGTTGCGCTGGCTCTGCAGCTCTTCGATCTGAGCGATGACTTCGCGATGCTTTTCATCGGCTTCCAGGAATGGCTTCATATCGATTTCTTTGCCGCGGCGGCCAACAGCCTGGGCAACACGTTCTGGTTCACGACGCATAAGTTTGATGTCTAACATTAATTCTTCCTCCCAAAATATTATTATTCTTTAATTGGTAAATGGATGTATTCCATACTTAACACACTTGCTAACTTGCGGCTTTCTTCGCTGATGGAGCGATCCACCGGCTGTTCAATCTGCATCCACATCAATGCCGTGGTGCGATCCTGCTGCTTATAGCCCAGCACCATCTCGGCAATGTTGACGTCTTTTTCGCCCAGGAGGGTACCCACCTGACCGATCAGGCCTGGGCGATTGATGTGCGGCACCAAGAGCACATGTTCATGCGGATGACCTCGGAAATAATAATCATCCACCTGAATAATATTGTCTTCGCCGCCGGCACGATCGCCTGCCACTTGGAGATGAACACTCGGCGTTTCCACGGATAAACGCAGCTGCTCGTTTTGAAGGCTGCTGTTCTTTTTGAACTGCAGCTGAAGCCCTTGTTCTTCCGCCCAGAGGCGGCTATTGACAGGATTCACCTTCCGTGCGCCAAGGCCTTCGGCCAACCCTGCCAGCAGTGACGCCACAATGGCGTCGCTTTCTGTCACAGGAAGCGCACCGCTCTCTTCAATGTCCAGCGCCTCAGGCAGGGCGCTCAAGCGCTGTCCCATGAAGACGCCCAGCAAATGGCCCAAGTTGCACCAACGGCTGCCTTCTTTAAGGTTGGCAACATGCACACGCGCAACGTTTGTCGCCGTATCCACCTGCTCTCCAGAAAGAGCCGCCACCACATCTCGTGCCATTTCCACCTGATTGCCAATGCGCGCTTCGCAAGTATTGGCCGCTTCGGCCACCGTTACCCGCCCATAAGGCGCCACCTCTTTAGCCAACGCTTCCTGACCAGCAGGCAAATCAATGGCAAAATAGTCCAGGTAGCCCCAATCCAACGCACGCACCAATTCTTCCCAGCGGAAAATTTGTGGATCCGTCAGGCAAATCAGACCAGCGCCTTTTTTCATCAGCTGAATCTCATCTTTGCCTACCAACCCCTGATTCCATTCCTGCGGCAACGCTAAGAGCACGACAAAATCGCTGCGCACAAAGAGATCCACCAGGCTCGTGCTTTCACAATGATACAGCATTGCACGTCCGCGATTCAAATCAGGATCATAGCACAGCATCTGCATGCCAAAGCCCTGCGCACGTTTGGCAATTTCTCCAGCCAATGGAGGGAAACCCAAAAAGCCAATGGTCTTATCCTTCAGCTCAATGGCGCTGTCATCTTTGCGCTCCCGCGCCATCGACAACATGAGATAGAGTGCGTCATCAGCCACTGACGCGGCTTCGCCATAGCGAGGCTCTAAAAGCATCAAGCCGGATTTCGTGGCGCGCGTCCGGTCAAAATTCTCATTATCTTGCCCCAGACACCCCAGCACACGCACAGCCGCCGTATCCTCATAAATAGACTCTGGCAGCGGCACATGCCCGGTTAAGATGACAGCATCGGCTGAAGCCGCCTCAGTCAGCTCAGCATCGACCGCCACATCCACGCCCGCCGCATTCAGCTTTTCCATGGCTTCCTCACACAGACGCTCTTCCAAAATGATTTTCACGGCCATTCCTCCTTTCGTAAAATAAAAAAACCGCCCCCAGAACAGGGACGGAGAATTTCCGCGGTACCACCCAGATTATGACAATGGTCATCACTCGAACGGCAGATAACGGCTGCCAGCCGTGGCCATTACGCCAACGCTCCAGGGTGGACAATCAGCTGCCTCCATCCGGTTTGCACCACCCACCGGCTCTCTGCACAGAAAACACACTGATAAGCCCTTTCATAGCTAGTTTAATTTTATTATCCTTGGAGCGTAAAGTCAAGCATCGATCAATATATAACGAAGACTGATGGATGCCGCGCCTTACTCCTCAGCCTGCTTCGAATCTGTGTAAAAGCTGTAATGCGCAGTGCCGCCACAGTCCTTTTCCTTATCCCAGGTCGCCGTCACCGAATACACCGCGTCGTACGACAAAAGCGTCAGCGCCAGCTCCTCGTCCACTGCAACATCCACCGCCTGCGCCTCCACATCGGTCCTGTTCCAGAACGCCGTATCCCAGGCGCACACCGACACACTATCCGGTGCCACCTCAAACTCAAGCTGTGCGACCGCCGAGGCATCCTCGCGCGTCACCGTCATCGGCGACATGCTGTCCTTCGCCTCCAGCGGATGCACACTGTCCGAAGCCACACCAACCCCCTGCCCATCTTGCACATAGGACCAGCTGTAGGTGCCACGCAAAGCTTTTACACTGTTTTCACCGCAGCGAACCGTCAACACCGGCGGCTTGCTGCCCAAACTTTCTTTCTCGTTGGAAGACCCACATCCAATCAGCGCCAACACCAGCACTAGCAGCAACGCGCCCAACAGCAAATATTTCTTCATCGCCGTTCTCTCCTCTCTTTATTTCATAAAGCACCAAAACCACCGGTTCCGTTACACGCTTCAATAAAAAACATCCGCTCGGGTTGTCCCGCAAGCGGATGTTGTCGCATTATGGCTGATAGATGGTTCCATTAAATTTCGGTGCGGAAAGCATACGAGGCCGTGCCGCCGTAACGCTCGTCGCTCGTCCATTCCGCGATGACTTCGTACAGGCCACCGGTTTCGAAAAGCGGAAATGCGTACACATAGGCGCTTTCTCCAGCATCACCGTCTGCTTCTGTCGAAGCGACTGGAATGGATGTTGCACGCTGATCAACGTCCTCATACTGCCAGTACTCGTCCTGCGGCCAATAACGGACTGTCACCGCATCTGGCTGCGAACCGTCAAAATTCAAAGTTGCAACCAAACTGCGATTTTTTACCGCTTCTTCCGGCAGCCTAAGCGGGGTAAGAATGGATTTGTCATAGTCTCTGGCGTTGTCTCCACGATCCACGATGCTTTCAAGCTCTACTTTTTCATCAACAATGGCAGACTGCCACTCATGTGGCCCATTCCCTGCTTTAACACTGTACGCGCCGCACTGCACAACAAGGCGCGGCGGCTCCTTTAAAATTTGCTCATTCTCATCTGTCTGCCATCCATATCCAACCAATCCTGTAACAATCACAAGAGCAACAACGAGACACATTTTCCACATTTGTTTCATCATTACTCACTCCTTAAAAAGCGTTGCAGCAGCGAGAAACCATCAACAGTATGTATTAAATTTATGGCTGATAGATGAGCATCGGCTCGTCGATGTTCAGTTCTTCCAACGCTTCCAAGCTGGCCGCCAGCTCGCTGGAGCCAACGCGCGCTGAGCTGACCGCACTGGAAATCAAATTGAACAACTTGCTGAAGCTGTCGGTTTGATAAGTCTCGTGATAAAAAGTAATGTCCTCACCAAGTTTTTCACGCAAATATTCATCAAATTCGTCCTGCGTCATGATGCCATCAATAAGGCCATTATTCAAACTTTGACTGGCGCTGTAAATACGGCCATCGGCTAAAGTCTTCACATCGTCCACCGACATCCCACGGCTGTCGGCAACGATGCCAACAAAGCGCTCATAAATTTCGTCCGAAATGGATTGATAGATGGCAATTTGCTCCTCCGTTGGTGGCTCATAAGAACTGCCCATGAGCTTATTCGCCCCGCTATGAACCGTCGTGATGTCAATGCCCAATTTCTCAAGCAATCCGCTGGCATCCACAAATTGGCCACAGATGACACCGATGGAGCCAACAAAACCGTTGCGGTTGGCAATGATTTCATCGGCCGCCGAAGCGATGTAATATCCGCCGGACGCGCAGTAATCTTCACAATACGCGTAAACTGGTCGGCCGGTTTCTTCTTTGTAATCCATCAATTTCAGATAGGTTTCGTCGCTTTCATACACCGCGCCGCCAGTCGAATTGATCAGAAGCATGATCGCCACATTGTTGGGATCATCTTTCGCCGTCGCAATGCGGCCTTCAATGAACTCCTGATTGTAGGTCTCGCCAGCCTCTTCAATGGTGCCGCTGATGTCAATCACTTCAACGTTGTTGGCGTTGCGCTGGGTGGTCACACCACCGCTGCCATCCAAACCAAGAACAGCGATCACCACAATTACAAACAGAATGCCAATGCTGACGAAAAACGCCATCCATTTGCTGCGAGGTTGTTTCGGCGGCTGAGCATCGGCGCCATCCGGCTGCTGCGCATTTTCTTCGATGCGCGTATAAACAGATTCTTGTTGGTCACTCATACAACCGCTCCTTTCAAATGTCGATGGTTTCACTGAACGATTCGGTGTCAGTCGCTGCAGTGCCCGCCTTCACATAACCAAGCGCTGCCGGATCCAAGCGCCCATCTTGGAACGCCTGGTCACGCAGCCAACGATAGCTCAACGCCATAGTTGTTGTCAGGTACGGAAAAAGATAGAAAGCTGCAATGCCAAAGGTAAACGCACTGGCAATGTACCATGGAATAAAGGACAATTCCAGCACAAATACTTCTTTGAGATGTCCCTTCGTGATGGCGCAGGAATAACGCAGTGCCTGGCGCGGACCAACTTTGCCGCGTCCATCGGCAATGAGTTGGAAAATAAATTTGTAGCGCAGGGTCATAATGTACACGACCACCATCCCTGCAAGGTACAGCAAAGCACCGCCAACCAAGGCAAACACAGCAGTGCCTGTTACAACATCAGACAGCAACGCCGTTGAATTAGGCGAATAAGTAAACATGCCTGCAACAATCAATACGAAACCGGGAATCATCAACAACCCCCAGATAATCAACCACAGCTGCTGCCAGAGATAAGCCAGCACAGCCGTCACCGCCTGGCTAAAATGACTCACAAAATCGTCAAAGGTCAGTCGGCGACTGTCACCGATCTCCGACAGTGTGACAAACCAGGCATTGTAGCAATACGTCAATACTCCATCAATAAGCAGCGCCGAAACAATAGCCAAAATCACGCCTAAAACAATATTTTCAAGGCCAATATTACCAATAGCGCTGCCCAGTGTCGATAGGGAATAATTGAAATAGCTTTGCGTAATTTCCCACGTTCCATAGTCCTGGCCAGCATTTAAGAGCGATCCATCGCTCGATGTGCTGTAACTGTAAGTGATCTTAAAACCCGTTAACAGCAGATACAACAACGTCACGCCCACCACAAGCATCCAGTTGCCGCGCAGCAGTCCTTTGGCCTTGTATTTCAACTCAACGCGCGGCAGCACATTCGGCGGATAAAAAGATGACATAATATCCTCCCTTTCCTTGAATACAATAAACGTTAAATGATTTATCCCATCATACTATACTTTGAGGCCAATGGGAATTCATTTCTTGTCAACAAAAGAAAACAAATAATAAAAGCACCAGGATGAGGAATCATCCTGGTGCAATACGATTTAATGTTGTTCCTCGCCAAAATGATCGGCGTCTTCCAGCGTGTAACGTGCACGCACACCACCAATCAAGCGTGGGCGAGAAAAGCTTGGATTGGCACGAGCTTCACCAATGCTGCGATGCGCCAGACGCATTGGCACCGCCACGGGACGCATGTGCATACCGATCATGGTTTCGCCAATGTCAAGACCATAGCCCGCTTTAACCCCTTCAACCAAAACCGGGTTGGTAAAATGACGATACGCGTGGCTGGCCATAGAGCCGCCAGCACGCACGTGCGGCACTGCGCACACTTCATTCAGACCGAAACGTCGCATGGTTTCGCGTTCCACCACGAGGCTGCGGTTGAGATGCTCACAGCACTGAAAAGCCAAATGCAAATGGTGTTCCTGCGCAAAACGACGCAGCACAGGGAACAGCGCCGCTGCCACATCTGGACTGCCCGCTTTGCCGATGCGCTTGCCGCAGACTTCACTGGTGCTGCAGCCAATAACGAAAATGTCGTCATCCTGCGGTGCCTGACGTTCCACCATCTCGTTCAAAATGGTTTCCAGTTCACTGGCAATGTTGTCAATTTCAAACATAGACATCCTCCTTTTCTGCTCACTTAGCGATCGTCACTGGCGCCATCAAGCTGTTGATGATGGCATCCCCTTCTGTTGTAATCACCATGCTCTTCGACGCTTCGTCCCAAGCAACGCCAAAGCCCAGAATCTGACCGAGATCGCGCAGTTTAAAATAGGTGAATCCATTGATATTATACGCCGTTGGCGCCACATACAAGTCGTCCACCATCACCGTCATATCGTTTGGCACGGCAATGTCGTTGCTATCCAGCTGAATCAAACTTGGGGTGCCAGAAAGCGGCGTTTCCGACTTAATGGTGATGAGACGCTCCACATCATCATAGCCAACATCGAATTCAGCATCGGTGCCAGCCAAAATGGTCGCCAGGTCTCTCAGACGGAAATAGTTGTTGCCGCCAATGTTGTAACTGGCCACCTGAGAATATTTTCCATCAATATCGATCGAATTGTTGCTGCGACCAATGGCTGTTTGCCGTCCATCCGAAGCCTCGGTCTGTACATCGCCAAGGTATTCTTCCAAAGTCAGACCACTGGCCATAATGGCCGTGGCCGCTTCCACACCAACATAGCGATAATGCCATGGTTCGTACTGATAACCGGTAATGTCTTCCTTGCCTTCCGGATAACGCAGAATGAAACCATATTCCGCACAATGCTGCATCATCCACTGCACGCCAGGGAACTGGTCGATGGAAGTCTGCAGATTGTAGCCGCTGTGCTGGGCGTCGCCAACGTCAAAAGACAAGCCTGTTTGGTGCTCACTCTGACCGGCGCGGGCCGAGAACGTGTTGGCTTTTTCTTCGCCGTGAATCGCCGCATAATTGGCAAACAACGACGCCTGTACATTGTAGCTGCGATAACCGGACAAAACATACATGCTGTTGCCCTGAGCATTAGCAGCTGCCAAGAAAGCTTCTGCCGCAGCTTCGGCTTCGCCCTGCAGACTGGTGCTCTGCCCAGCGCCATTGGTATAATCTGGCGCGTAATCGGCTGGCAATGGATGGTTTTTATTGACCAACAAAATGCCGCTGATAACCGTAAGGCCATCGGCATCCTGATGACTGTCATCGTAAGCTGGGGTAGTGGTTGTAATATCCGGATCTTCTGATACAGAAGGATTTTCTGGTGTCACTGGCGTTTCGCCAGATGGATCACTCACTTCCGGAGGATTGATCGGGCCTGCATTTTCATCGGCAAACCCTGGAACGGTGCTCATGGTTAAAAGTGCCGCAGACAAGCAAACTGCGACAAACTTTGAACGGTTTTTCATTGTTGTATCATTCTCCTTGTCAAAACAAATGAATATTCTTGCGTTCACCTTGATTATAGCACCTTTCAAAAATAATGAAAGACTTGTTGCGCAACGTGGGCAAATTAAAGTAAAATAAATGGCAGAAACACGAAATTTGATTTAAAGGAGTCTTTCATCGATGGAAAAAATCAAAATGACCACGCCGCTCGTTGAAATGGACGGCGACGAAATGACACGCATCCTCTGGGCTTGGATCAAAGAAAAATTGATTCTCCCTTATGTGGATCTCAAAAGCGAATACTATGACCTCGGTCTCGAACATCGCGATGCCACCAACGACCAGGTAACCGTTGATGCTGCCGAAGCCATCAAAAAATACGGCGTCGGCGTAAAATGTGCAACCATCACACCAAACGCAGCTCGCGTTGAAGAATACAACCTCAAAGAAATGTGGAAGAGTCCAAACGGCACCATCCGTGCACTGCTCGATGGCACCGTCTTCCGTGCGCCAATCCTCGTCAACGGCATTCATCCATTCGTTCGCACCTGGAACGCACCAATCACCGTTGCTCGTCACGCTTACGGCGACGTGTACAAAAACAGCGAACTGCGCGTTGACGGCCCAGCAACAGCCAGCCTGAAAGTAGCTTATGAAGACGGCCGCACCGAAGAAAAAGAAATCTTCACCTTCACCGAACCTGGCGTCATCCAGGGCATGCACAACCGCGATGCCTCCATCGCCAGCTTCGCCAACGCAGTCTTCACCTACGCCCTCGACACCAAGCAGGACGTTTGGTTTGCAACCAAAGACACCATCTCCAAAATTTATGACCATCGCTTCAAAGACATCTTCCAGGAAATCTTTGACCGCGACTACAAAGATCGTTTCGAAGAAGCAGGCATCACCTACTTCTACACCCTCATCGATGACGCCGTTGCCCGCGTGGTTCGCAGCGAAGGCGGCTTCATCTGGGCTTGCAAGAACTACGACGGCGACGTCATGAGCGACCTTGTTGCCACCGCTTTCGGCAGCCTCGCTATGATGACCAGCGTACTCGTCTCCCCACAGGGTTACTACGAATACGAAGCCGCTCACGGCACCGTACAGCGCCACTACTACAAACACCTCGACGGCGAACAGACCTCAACCAACTCCGTCGCTACCATCTTCGCATGGAGCGGTGCTCTGCGCAAACGCGGCGAAAAGGACGGCATCGCCGACCTCATGCGTTACGCCGATGCACTTGAAGCCGCTACCATCGAAACCATCGAAAGCGGCATCATGACTAAAGACCTCATGGGTCTCTCCACCATCGAAAACAAACGCGCTGTCAACTCCGAAGAATTCCTTGACGCCATCGCTGAACGTCTCGACGCAAAGTTGGCGTAACGAACAGCCAAAATCAACAAACGGCACCACGCAAATTGCGTGGTGCCGTTTTTGAATGCGTAGTTTGAAATACGGGCGCTGTTTGTAACGCTTTATTTCAAATAAACTCAGAAATATTGAAATAACTCTTCATTCTTCATATTCTTATTTCAAAAACATATTGACTTTTTGAAATAAGAGCTCTACAAAAGCCTTAAAATCCGCGTCATTCACAGTAATAACA
>CALAKO010000110.1 GCA_937922955.1 uncultured Peptococcaceae bacterium
AGCTTCTTCTTTGCTGGCATTTTTTTCATCAAGTGTCACTAGTGTGTTGACGTCGAGCAAAAGTCGATGCAGATTATTTTCAATGGAACGGCCATGTTTCTGCATGGCGATGAGTGAACCAACAGCTGAGGCTTCGAAAACAGCCAAGTTGGCGTCATCAAGCAAGTCCTTGATGTAGGTGCTAATGACGATTGGCTTGAAGGTGTTTTCATCACCGTCTGTAGGATTTACGTTTTCATCGTTGAGTTCATAGAGCGCTGCGGCTGCAGCAACAATGAGCGTGTCGTCGTCACTGAGTTGTTCTTCAACAGCCAAAGCCTGGGCCAAGGCGAAGCGCTTCATAATGCGGCTTGCTTGGGCGCGGTCAGCGCCAGCTTTATCCAATGCGGTTGCAAGTAATACGTTGAGTTTTGCGTTAGTCATGTTGTTTATCCTCCACTGATTGAATGCGTTGAGTCATACTTTGGTATTTGTCGCGACGGTCGTCAATCTTGGCAACGGTGTAGACACGTTGAATACCGTCTTCGAAAAGTGCTTCCTGCATGTTTTGCAGGCAGCGATAAAGTGCAGACAGCTCTCCTTCCAGAACAGTGCCCATAGGATTTAGCTGGTAGGTGATGTTAGGATCTGCTTTTGCAATATCCAGCACCCGAGCAATATACGGACTGCAGCTGGTGGTGGCTGTTCCCATGGGAATAAGAGTTACTTCCATTAGAGCCATAGACAAAACCTCCTTTGAACATAATGGCAGCAGACAAAAGTCATTGGTAAAGATAAAACACAACATTTTTCTGCGCTTTTTTCGATGGCATTGTCGCTGTTTTTTGCTATAATAGTCTGTAGTTCATAGTATAGCATATGAAATGTCATTGTAATAGGAGTGATTATTTATGGAACAACGTGTATGTGTATTATTGGCACCTGGCTATGAGGAAGTAGAGGCTTTGACACCTGTGGACTATCTGCGTCGTGCTGGGGCAACCGTGGACATTATTAGCACGATTGAAGATATTACTGTACCAAGTGCGCATCAGGTTCTGGTGCAAGCTGATTCTTTTTTAGAAGATATCAAGCCGGAAGATTATGCGATGGTTGTGGTTCCTGGTGGCTTGCCAGGGGTGCCAAATTTGATTGCTAATGAAAAAGTTTTGACGTTTGTGAAAGCCATGGCTGATCAAGGAAAATGGGTAACTTCCCTTTGCGCTGGTCCGTCTGTACTTGATCATGCAGGCGTTTTGGTCGGCAAATGCACCACTTGCTTCCCAGGCTGGGAAGAAAAGCTTGAAAATATTGGCAGCTTCAGTGAAGATACTGTTGTTGTTGATGGAAAGGTGATCACTTCTCGTGGCGCTGGTGCTGCAGGCTATTTTGCTCTGGCATTGGTAAAGGCTTTGCTTGGCGAAGAAAAAGCATTAGAAGTGAAAAAAGCCGTTGTTATGGATATCGTTGAAAAGAATCTTGGGCTTTAAGTTTGTTTTGTCGTTTAGATTTGTAGGATAATACTATGAAGAAATTTGGATTGATCTTTGTATTGATGATCGCAGTGGTTGGTTTATTTACGGGCTGCGACGATAAAGAAACAGAAGCACGTCTCGATGAGGTGACAACGGCACTGGAAACCATGGACGTAGAAAAAGTATATGCTTTGTGTGATGATGATACCAAGGCAAATATATCTCAAGAGACGATTGCTGAACGTATGAGCGCTGTTTATGATGTGTTGGCTGTTGAGAGCATCGACTACACGGATTTAAAACGTAACAAAGATGCTTCGTCTGATGGAAAAACTGTTTATGATGCCACAGTGGCTCTAAGTGGGGCTGGTTGGTCTGCAGAATTACCGGCACAGCTTGTTTTTAGCGGCAGTGGTGCCAATATGCAGCTGGCCTGGACTCCAGAGGCAGTGCTTTCTGGTTTAACCGACGAGAACACTCTGGATGTGAAAATAACACAGGGCAAGCGAGGTACTATTTATGCTCGAAATGGTGAAGTGCTTGCAGAAGATGATGAAAATGGCGTGCGACAGTATCCTTATGGCACCTTGACCGCTTCTTGCGTGGGTTATGTTCGAGCAGCGACAGCGGCAGAAATCGAAAATGGTACAGTAGAGGCTGTGCCAATCGGTACTGAAGTTGGACGCAGTGGCTTTGAAGAAGCATATCAGGATCGTCTTGTGGCAACTGCTGGTATGACGGTCACCTTCAGTGATAAAACGGACCAGATCTTGATTCAGACAGAACCAAGCGATGGCCAAGACATTACTACAACGATTGACATCGAAGCTCAACAGCTTGCCGCTGATTCCATCAGTGGTGAAACCGCAGCTGCTGTGCTTGTGGATCCACAGAATGGCCAGGTGCTTGTTATGGCTGAAGGTTATTCCTATGATCCAACCCAATGGCTGGATGAAGCCATGTCGGAAGAGGATTATGCAGCAGCGGTGGAAGGAGGTTATACTCCTGGAAACGGATTGTTTGCGCAGAAAAACACACCAGGTTCCACACAAAAGCTGTTGACCACCTTGATTGGTTTAAATAGCGGATCTATGACTACTGAAACTGGTTATGAAATCTATGGTGAGGACTGGGCTCCTCCAGGTGGCTGGGGCAGTTATAAGGTTCACCGTGTCGTTGAATATAATGGATGGGTTAACCTACATGATGCGTTGGTGTACTCGGATAACATTTATTTTGCACGCTGTGCACTTGATATGGGCTATGATACCTTTAATAATGGGATGAAGGCACTTGGCTTTGGCGAAAAAGTACCTGGCGCTTATGAGGTAGATACCAGCCAGATCACATCAGAGGGTGTCGTTGCCGATGGGCACGAAACAGGCTTGGCCGATTCTGCCTATGGTCAGTATCAAGTGCAGACAACGCCGCTTCAGCAAGCATTGACGTATGCGTCTCTGCAGAATGGCGGTAAAATCATGAAGCCATGCTACCTCTTGGATGAAGAAGCTGAAGTATGGATTGATACTGGAACCAGCCAGGAAAACATTGATTTTATCAAGGATGCCCTGCGTGATGCCGTTACCATTCAACACCCACTGGCAGATGCATCCTCGGCTGGTGCAACTGTTTACGCGAAAACTGGTACTGCAGAAATTGGTGTTGATGGTTCAACCAACCTTGGCTGGATTTGTGGCGGAGATTTGAACAATCCAAACTGGACCGCCTGCATTCAGGTCAACTATGTAGAAAACCGCGGCGGTTCGGATGTAAACGCTGCATACCTGGGACAATTCGTTGCGGGACTCTATAATGCCAATGATGGTACCTATGTACCTAGTGGCAAAGAAACAACTGATGATAAATCTGCAGAATAATTGAATGAAAAGCCGGCGTTTCTGGTAGGATCAGAAACGCCGGTTTTTTGCACAATTTATGAAAAGGCCGTCTAAGAAAATTATCTGATGTTGAGAGTTAATTTGACGAAATCTAGGTGTTTTTCATAGATTTTGTATATTAAATGTAATGACAGTAGAAGTTTAAAGAAAGATGTAGTTATCAAGAAATTATAGGGAATTTGAAATACTACTTCCATTATCGGGATTCATCTTGTATACTGAGATTAGTAATAAGAAATAATTCGATTCCCGTATAGGAGGAAGAAAATGAATGACTATGTAATTGACATTGGCGGTGGAAAGGATCTATCACAGCTGGTTATGTCAAAGTTTTCGTTGAGTCTGCTTGTCATGACCGTGGGCATGGTGTTGGGAGCCTTGTTCATTCCACCTGCTATCGCAGCTATGATGCCATTTGTTTGCTTGGTGATGCTCTTGGTTGCTTTTTTTGTGCGTTGGCGTCAGCGTTCAGAGGAAGGCGGCAGTTTCATCTCGATGAAGTTTGTATATGTTTTTGCAGCAATGGAGGGCATCGGTCTTTATCCTGTAATTTTGGCTTATTCACAAGCCATTGGTGCGAAACTGGTGTTGGGCGCACTAGCTGCAACGTTTGTTCTGTTTTTCGGATTGGCCACTTATGCAAAACGCACAGAGCGCAACTTTTTGAATCTTGGGTCCATTTTGTTCTTTAGCTTGATTGCGTTGGTTTTTGCATCTGTCGTTGGCTGGTTTGTTCAAGCGACAATTCTGCAGACGGCCATCTGCGCAGGTGGGATTCTGATCTTCAGTGGATATGTGCTCTATGATATTCAGGTCATGAAGAGTGGCTTGATGACGGAGGAGGATGTACCGATTATGGTATTGAACCTCTTCTTAGATTGGATCAATCTGTTGCTCTATATTTTGAGACTGATTGGTTTAGTTTCTGATAATTAAAATGGAAAACACACAGCTCCATCTTTTGGTGGGGCTGTGTGTTTTTTTATGGTACAATGACGACAAGGAGGCGATAGAATGCTTTACATTTACAATTTAGAATGTTTATCGGCGTCGGAACAGGACGCATTTATGAATGTTGCAGATCGTTGTGGCGAGGCTGTGTGCCGCATCACAGAAGCAGATTTAGATAAAACCGTGGAGGAATGTTTGGAAACGCTGGCTCCTATCGACATGAAAGCGTTTTGTGCAGGAATGCAGCAAGAAGGGAATCCATTTTTATTGATGGATATTGATGATTTGGAAATTGACCCTTTTCTTGAGTTGATGCGCAAAAATAAAGTGCGTATTGGTCATAAATGCATGGTGACAGACAAGAATCGCCATTGGAAGGTGCAAAAGCTGATCGGAGATGTAGCAGAAGAGCATGCTGTGATGACTCATTTGGTGACGTTGCAGCAGATGCTGGAGGCGGCAAAAGAATTCAAGCAGGAAGAGTATAATCCTCTTTTGTGGCTGACGTTTACTCAAAAAAAACAGGCGGCTCAGGATCTGCTGCAACACGTCGGCAAGGCTCCAATTTCTGTTGAAGTGATTCAGGCAACAACGAAGGATTTAAATCAGGCTGTCATGGCCATGATCGTAGCAAGAGGTGGTCAGTCATGAAACGAAGTCCAGGAATGATTGTTGAACAACGGGCACAGACTGATGCACTCCATCGATATTTGGCGGAGCATCCGGGAACGAGTGCGTCGCCAACGGTGGTGGTGGATCCATATGGCGTTGCTCCTTTATCGGCTTTGGTTTGCTTTGAAACCCTGTCTGCAGAAGCATTCGACGTCTCACTGATCGATGGAGAGGAGCGCATCTATCTGCGGTATCACTCATCGGAAACAACGCAACATCGCATCATCGTACCGGCCATGGTAAATGGGCAATGCGTTCATTTTTCCGCTCAAGGGACACTAGGCACGAAGGTAGAATGCAATTTGCCGAAGGTATCTGTTGAAGAGCCAATGCAGGTTGAAATGGCTGGAAATGGGCCAGATAACAATCTACTGTTCGCGTTACCAGCGGATGGCGCGGGACAGCCGGTGGCGGTGAATATGTATGGAGATTTTTGCTGGACACTCAAACTGCCACTGAACCATCGCTTGACAATGCTGGACAATGGGCATTTTCTCTGCGGCGCGCCATTACAGCTGGCTCCACCTTACAGTGGCACAGCAATCTGGGAAATGGATGCTTTAGGGCATATATATATGGAGTATCGTTTTGAAAATGGCTTTGTCAGCGATTTGACGGTTTTACCAGATGGCACCATTGTTGCCATCACCCAGACTGCCTGGCAGGGAACAGCGCGCGACAACCTTGTCTGGATTGATCGCGAGACTGGGACACTGAAAGCGCGTTTGCGTGCTGCGGATGTGCTGTCGAAAACAAATGGCACCGCTGGTCAGTCGGGCAGCGATTGGTTCCAGGGTATGAGCCTGCGCTATGATCCAGCGTCTAATCTGCTTTACTGGAGCGGCTTAGCGCAAAATGTTGTGCTTGAAATTGATGCTGCCAAAGCGGAGGTCAAGCGCATCATTGGCAGCACCAATGGCTGGGACACGCAGCGCACTGCTCATTCGCTGGCCCTGGAAAGCATTACAGAAAGTGTTGATGGATGGAATGCTGCTCAAACGCGTCTGGATCTGTTCAAACGGCCGGTGATGGATGGCACCTTCGAAGAAGCGTATGGTGTCACTCGCTGGGGCGATGCTCTTTATTACATCAATGCCAATCGTTATCCGCTTGGCAGAAAAATTTCATCAACGCCATTCAACGTCAATTTCCTTGATCTAAAAAGCGGGCGGGTGAGTCTTTTTATACCGAACGATGAAGCGCTGATCTCACCCGTGTTCTGTGATCTCACTTTGTTTGACGAACAAACCGCTCTTGTTCTTGCGGGCGGTTTATCAAATAGCGATTCTCTGCGACCCGCTGTCTTCGCTCGTGAACGACAGGAAGACATCATCCTTTCCGCACAGGCCTGGTATTGCGAGAGTAGTGAGCGACAGGCCGTCTGGAAGTTTGATGACAATCTTGTGCACGTCAATCTTTGGCAGCCAAAGCAGATCGTTTTTACAAGTGGTGATGAGCGTGTCCTGGGGCAGTGGGCGCCATGCCCAGAGATCGACATTGATCTGCCGTATACCACGGAAAGTTGTCTTGATGACGATCTGCATGTGGAATTCTGGCAGGATGATGCACGGTTATATCTCAGCGGCACCTTCTTCAAAGGCGAAGCCTGCACGCTTATCTTGCGAAACGAGGCAGAGAAGCATCAATTCTTCCTCACAACAAATCGAAAGCCGTTTGGTACGGAATGGTTATATACCTATGGTTCCAGCGATGTGGAACGCCGTCTTAACTGGGCCATTCCTTGCGCAGACCTTCAGGGTGAATGGCAAATTGATCTGTTGATTGAAGATATTCTTTATCACACCAATGAAACAGTTATTTTTTAAATAGAAAATCATAAAGAGAAGCAGAACTTGCTTCTCTTTTTTTGTGTCATTATTTAATGTACTATTGACACGGAATGTACTGTGCAGTACGATGTATATATGTTAAGCAAGGGAGTGATGAACATGGAGCTTGATAAATGGAAATCGCAGCTTGTTCGAGGAACCTTGGAATACTGCATTCTTCTGATGCTGCGCCGCAAAACTTGCTATGGTTATGAAATTTTACAGGCACTGGAGAAATATCCAATCATCTCATCGAGTGAAAGTACCGTCTATCCATTGCTGCGACGTTTGCAGAAAGAGGGGTATTTGGAATCTACTTGGAAAGAGTCCATCGAAGGGTTGCCGCCGCGTAAATATTATTCCTTAACCGATGAGGGTGAAGCCTATGTAAATGGTATGGATAAGGAATGGGTGCATCTGTTGGATGCTATCACAGAATTGAAAGGAGAATAACTATGGATGCAAATTTGGAAAAATATTTAGAGCAGATCGATAAACACCTTAAACCACTTCCGGTGTCCGAGCGCGTGGACATCGTAAAAGAAATTAAAGCGTCCATGCAGGAAATGTTGGCCGAGGGGATGACGGCTGATATGATTTTGAATCATTTGGGGGATTCAAAAGATTTGGCGCGTGCGTATCTGGGAGACCTGCTGGCAGAATCAACAGGCTTTAGCTGGCGACGCTTTTTGATTGTCTGTGCTTTTTACAGCATTGTTGGTTTTTCTGGGATGATTGTCATTCCGTGTCTTGTTATTATGGCACCGGTATTCATCGCTTGCGGCGTCTTCTGCCCGTTGGCAGGAACTGTCAAGCTACTTGATCATCTTCTGAATCTTGGTATACCAGGTATGGAGAATGTTGGCATTTTCATTGTTGAAGGTCAGCCACCACTTAGTCCAGTGCCAACTTTTTTCATTTTGCTCATTTTAGGCGCTCTTTGCATCATTATAGGCCGACTCTGTTGGAAAGCTCTTGTTGGTTACTGTAAAAAAGTCAGCCAGGTTAAGCGGCATTTTTCAATATAAAGACGTGTTTTTTGTAAATTTGGATAAGAAAAAGGGGGCTGTCGCAGTAAGCGGTAGCCCCTCTTTATCAGGATTCAGTAAAAA
>CALAKO010000111.1 GCA_937922955.1 uncultured Peptococcaceae bacterium
ACATATAATAAAATAAATGTATTTCATGATAACTATTATTTTTATTTTATGTGTACATCACTTTTTTTAAATCATTATAAAATAACTATGGAAAGGGTGATCCTGATGGATTTATTACAGCTGCAATATTTTATTGCCATTGCTGAAACCCAACACATCACCAAAGCAGCTAATATTCTTCGTGTTTCTCAACCATCGCTCAGCAATACCTTATCTCGCATTGAAACCGAGCTTGGTACAAAATTATTTGACCGCCAAGGCCGCAATATTGTTTTAAACAATAATGGAAAAGTTGTCCTTAAACACGCTAAAAACATTTTTCGCGAATTGGATAACATCCATACAGAATTGGCAGAATTACAAGAGCAAACATCTAACACCATCACCATTGGCTCTGTTGACTCCGTTTATGTAAAAGACTGGCTTCCCGCTTTCATAGAAGCCCATCCGGATATACTTATTCGCCATTCCATCGCTTCCTGTGCCACATTGGAAAATCAACTTCTTGACGGTGCCATTGACTTTGCCATTACTGACAGCCGCACTCTTCCACAAGAATGCGCTAAATATGTAATGGGAACCGATGAATATGTTGTATTGACACCCTTGACAAGTAAAATAGCATACGATACACCACAAGACTTTGCACTCTTCCGCGAAGAACCTTTTATCTGCTCACCAAAAACAGAAGACATCCTTCGACCTATTGACATGCTAAGCCAGGAAGCAGGATTCACGCCAAATATTATTTTCGAAGGCGGTCAAGACTTGCTTTCACGCCTTCAACCTCTAGGCTATGGCAATATCGTCGCTTTTATCTCACGGCTTTCCCGACCAGAATACCGTGCTCAATGCGAAAAGTATTCACATATTGTTTTTCTTACCAATAATAGCGCACGCTATAACGTACATATTGTTTGGGATCCTCGGCGCACATTTTCGCACGCCGCCAGAACACTTCTGGATTTCGTGCAAAACGATACCGAACAATTCTGTACACTCAACGAAGAACCTAGTGATTTATTGACTGAACCTATTTTCCCGCTTTAAAAATATTCTTTATCCAAATGGACTTACTCCCCTCTTACATGATCCGTTGTATCTTGTAGGAGGGGATTTTACTTACTTATTTATGAGAAACTTTTTCCTTTTCTCTATCAATGCTATACTAGACATATACCACCATCGTTTTATTTGAAAGGAGTGGCTTCTTATGTCAATGCTCTGCGCAATCTTAACACCACATCCACCTGTATTGCTTCCAGAAGTCGGCCATGGTCGTGAAAAGGAAATTTCTGCCACCGATCAATCCATGCGCAGCGCGGCGGCTGCTGTTGCCCAATGGCAGCCTGAGGTACTGATTATTGCCTCTCCCCACACGGTTCTCTACAGCGATTATTTTCACATTTCACCAGGTGACAACGCCGTTGGCGATATGTCCGCCTTTGCTGCACCAGAGGTGCGCCTTGCTGTGCAATACGACACCGCCCTGCGCAGCGAAATCATTCGTCTTGCAGAAGAAGCTGGTCTACATGCCGGGACGCTGGGCGAACGCAATCCATCACTGGATCACGGCGTAGTAATTCCCCTTTACTATCTGCGTAAAGCAGGAGTCCACTGCCCGATCATCCGCATCGGTATCTCCGGATTTTCCGCACTCGCCCACTATCGGCTCGGGCAGTGCATTGCCCAGGCTGTGGATAATTTGGGCCGTCGCGCCGTTTTTGTTGCCAGCGGCGATCTGTCTCACAAACTCAAAGCAGATGGCCCTTATGGATTCGCTCCGGAAGGACCACTTTTTGATGAAGCCGTCACCTCAACCATGGCTTCTGGCGATTTCCTGCGTTTCCTGACCCTGGATACAACACTCTGTGAACGCGCAGCAGAATGTGGTCTGCGCGCCTTCCAGATGATGGCCGGTGCCCTCGATGGTCTTGCTGTCTTGCCGCAGCTTTTGTGCCACGAAAACACCTTCGGCGTAGGCTATGCCGTTGCGATTTTCTCGGTCACTGGCAAAGACGACAGCCGCTGCTACGCCCCTCTCTATGAGCAAGCTGAACAGGAACGCATGATCAAACGTCGCGCTCAAGAAGATCCCTGGGTTCGTCTGGCACGCACGTCTCTGGAAACCTACATCCGCAATGGACAGCAACTGACCAGCCTGCCAGATGGGCTGCCTGAAGAACTGACGCAGCGGGCAGCCGGCACTTTTGTCTCGCTCCACCTTGGCGGCCGCTTGCGCGGCTGCATCGGCACAATCGCTCCAACTGCGGAAAACGTCGCCTGGGAGATTGTCAACAATGCCGTTTCTGCCGCCACACGCGATCCCCGCTTTGCACCGGTGCAGCCTGATGAACTGGACGCACTGGAATACAGCGTGGACGTGCTTGGCGAACCGGAAGTCGTCACCTCCCTCGATAAGCTTGACCCGAAACAGTACGGTGTCATCGTCTCCTGTGGAGGGAGGCGTGGTTTGCTGCTGCCCGACCTGGACGGCGTCGACAGCGTCCAGCAGCAAATCGACATTGCCTGCAAAAAAGGCGGCATCGATGCCTCTGAATCATATACCCTCTCCCGTTTTAAGGTGGTGCGTCATCTATGAGCCTGCACTGTACCCTATGCTTTCACCATTGTCAACTGGAAGACGGGCAAACCGGGCTGTGTCGCGCCCGTGGAAATCGCAACGGCCAGATTGTTGCTCTGAACTATGGCCGCCTGACCGCCCTTGCACTTGACCCAATTGAGAAAAAGCCGCTGCGCCGTTTCCATCCTGGCAGCCTGGTGCTTTCAGTCGGCAGCTTCGGCTGCAATCTTCACTGCCCGTTCTGCCAAAACGCTTCGATTGCCGCTGCTGACGCCGATGCACCCACCCGCTATGTCGCACCTGAAGCCCTGGTGCAAGAAGCGCTGCGCCTGCGACCACAGGGCAACATCGGCATCGCTTATACCTACAATGAACCATTGGTCGGCTATGAATATGTGCACGATTGCGCTGCCTTGGTGCGGCAGGCCAGCATGGTCAACGTGCTCGTAAGCAACGGAACCATTGAAGAAGAACCCTGGCGTGCACTCTTACCTTTGATCGATGCCGTCAACATCGACCTCAAGGGCTTTACGCCCGAATGGTATCGCACCCTTGGTGGAGATCTAGAAACAGTGAAACGCTCCATCACCATGGCCGCTTCTGTCTGCCATGTGGAAGTCACCACTCTGATCGTGCCAGGTGAAAACGATAGCGCTGAACACATGCGCGCCCTCTCCACCTGGCTGTCCGCCCTTGATCCGGACATTCCTCTGCACGTCTCCCGCTTCTTCCCACGCCACCGCATGACAGATCGTGCGTCCACATCGGTGGAAGCGGTTTATCACCTTGCCGACATTGCCCGAGAACGACTGCATTTCGTTTACACAGGAAACTGCTAACAAAAAACCTGGAACCGATCATGGTTCCAGGTTTTCTTATTTGGCGGCTTCATCGGCGTCAACGACCAGCGTTTGCCGGGCATTGCCTCCCAGCTCTTTGAAATCAGAGAACAAACAGTCAATCTGTATCGGGTGCACGCAGATCAAATGCATAGGGCTTTCCATCTTTTTCAAAAAGTCGAGTGAAATTTTCTTATAGTTGGCGTGTGCCACATAAGTCTCAGAAAACGGCTCAATCAATTCGGCCCTACCCATGACCTGCATCCCATGCAATTTGCCAAATCCTTCATATTTATCGTAAATGGCCAGACAGACGTTTGGATTATTGGCAAGTCCGATGAATTTTTTCCCACCCTCGGAAAACATCCAAAAAGCGCCATCATGATAACTGTATTCAATCGGCGTACAACGCACATAATCACCACTCCCTGTTGCCAGGGCGCAGGTATTATTCGCCAATATATACTCCTCTATCCGCTTCTGCAGCGTTTCTTTGTCCACGGGCGCACTAGCAGCATCCTTTTTCTCCCAATATTCGGCCGCCGCCCGAAGCCGCTGCGTCGTGTAATAGCCGTTGTTTTCCTGATAGCTCATTCTTATCCGCCCCTTTCTAAAAAACCATTGTACACCTCAAGAAATACGCGATCAAGAACAGCGCATCTGACGATCACGCCGGCCCTAAACGAAGAGAATAGCCCAACTCCTGCAGCATTTCCTGGTCCTTTTCCACCGTGATGCCAGCTGTGGTCAGCATGTCACCAGAAATAGCAGCATTAGCCCCAGAAACAAAACACCCACGCCCTTTATCCGTCAGCAAACCGCGCCCACCTGCCAAACGAATGGACGCATCTGGTAAAATGAAGCGATACACGGCCACAATTCGCCGCATGTCGTCGACATCCAGTAAAGGACGATCAGCAAAAGGTGTCCCCGGAATTGGATTCAGCATATTGACCGGCACGCTTTTAACGCCCAGCGCCCGCAGAGACAGTGCCATATCCACACGATCCTCTACCATTTCACCAAGCCCCATGATGCCACCGCTGCACACCGACAAACCAGCCGCCTGTGCTGCACGAATCGCCTTGATTTTGTCATCGTGGGTATGGGTGGTGCATACCTCTTTGAAAAATCGCCGCGAGGTTTCCAGATTATTGTGCACACGCGACACGCCAGCTTCTTTTAAAGCACGGAAATGCGGTTCTTCCAACAGCCCAAAAGACACACATATCTCGAGCGTTGTCTCTTGGCAAATTTGTCGCACCGCCTCGCACATGTCTGCCACTTCTTCATCACTCAGGCGTCGCCCAGAGGTCACGATCGAATAGCGCAATACCCCCTTTTCAGCCTGCTTCTTCGCGTCCTGCACCAACGCCTCTGCCGAAAGCAGCGGATATTCCTGTGCGCCAGTGTGATTGTGCGCCGACTGTGCACAGAAACGACAATTCTCTGAGCAGCGTCCGCTTTTTCCGTTGACAATCGTACACATGTCAAACCCATCTCCGCAAAAATGCTGGCGAATCTCATCGGCCGCTTGACACAACACCTCCAATGGCGCTTCGTACAAAACCAGTGCTTCTTCCCGTGTCACACAACGCCCGGCAACCACCGCCTTTACGAGCTGTTCAATCTTCTCCATCATCCACTCACTCCTTCCTGATTATTCACCATCATCTCATAACGTCACTTCATTGTCAACCAATCTACTCGCATAGTTTACATTAACCCATTAAGATTCTAAAACAACGTCACCAACCCATTCCCTTCTATTGAGAAAATCCCATTTTAATGCTATAATTCATTCGTTGCGAAAAATAGAACTACAACATTTCAAATATATTCAAAAGACACAAGGGAGTCGTGATACACATGAAGCTGGGCATTGTCGGATTGCCTAATGTTGGTAAAAGCACCTTATTTAACAGTATTACAAAGGCAGGCGCAGAATCTGCCAACTATCCATTCTGCACCATCGACCCTAACATCGGTGTGGTGGCTGTGCCAGACAAACGTTTGCAGGTGTTGGCGGAAATCTCCAAGAGCCAGAAAGTCATTCCTGCAAGCATTGACTTTGTCGATATCGCCGGTCTCGTCAAAGGCGCATCCCACGGCGAAGGCCTGGGCAACCAGTTTCTGTCCAACATTCGTGAATGCGATGCCATCGTTCATGTGGTGCGCTGCTTCGAAGACACCAACGTCATCCACGTTGACGGCAGCATCGACCCAATCCGTGATATTGAAACCATCAATTTGGAATTAATTTTTGCAGATATGGAAATCGTTGAACGCCGCATGCAAAAAACCGCTAAAGGCGCAAAAACCAACGACAAAAAGTTACTTTGCGAAGACGGCATGCTGAACCGCCTCTACCCACATTTGGAAGCCGGCAACAGCGCGCGTGTGTTTGAATGCAAAAATGAAGAAGAAGAATTCTATTTCAATCAGCTCAACCTTCTGACCGCGAAGCCAATCCTCTATGCCGCCAACGTCAATGAAGACGATGCCGCCACCGGCAACGATATGGTAGAAGCCGTGCGCGACTTTGCTGCAAAAGAAGGATCCGAAGTCTTCGTTATCTGTGCAGAAATTGAGAATGAAATCGCCCAGCTGGACGCCGATGAAGCCGCAGAATTTCTTGAATCCCTCGGCTTAAACGAAAGCGGTCTGGATCGTTTGGTTGCCGCTTCCTATAAGTTGCTCGGTCTCATCAGCTATCTCACCACCGGTGAAAAAGAAACCCGCGCCTGGACCATCAAAAATGGTACCAAAGCACCTCAGGCCGCTGGTAAAATCCACTCTGACTTCGAACGTGGCTTCATCCGCGCAGAAGTCGTCAGCTATGACGATTTCGTCGCCTGCGGCAATTACGCAC
>CALAKO010000112.1 GCA_937922955.1 uncultured Peptococcaceae bacterium
TCGGAACAGCGTTTGGTTTTACTGCCGGCTTCCGTCACTCAGAGAGAAAGCGCTGAAGGATCGCAGCGAGCAGCGCTCATTCTTCCAGCTCAGCCAGCATCAGCTGCTCCAGACGATCGATATCCGGATAGACAACCTTTTTTCCACGGCGATGCAAGCGTAAAAGCTGCTTCAGATTTGTCTCTATCGCTTTGGAGATGGCGTGGCTGACCGGCGTGGGCACATCTTTCACCAAATGAATATGGTCAATATAATATTCTGTTATTGGGAACATATTTTGCAGCAAAAAGGCGGATTCTCGGCCCGCGTAGTCACCGATGACGATTGTCAAGCAGCTGCCATATTTTTTCACGCGTTTATCATGATACGCACGATATTTTTCCACGCGGCTGCTCAGCGGCACCATCCACAGCAGCGACGTTTTCTTATCCCGATAACAATAAAACGTCGGCCTGAAAGAACCACCTTCTTTATTTTGCATCAGCTTGTCGTCATTCGCCTTTGCAAAATATTCATCTTTTATATGATAGAGATATCCCTTTTTATATTCCATTTCAATCACCTAGAAAAATGGCCCCATCTTTCGACAGGGCCTGGTTTTCGAACCGGACATTTGATTAGACGCCTCCGGTAGGCGAGCCATATTTTCGAACCGAACATTTGATTAGACGCCTTCGGTAGGCGAGCCATATTTTCTCAGCAGAGTCTCCTGCTATTACATTTAGTGTACTACATCCCTTCCTGCCCGTCAATACAAAGCTCGTCACGCTTCCAGGAAGCGCTGGAGAATGGCTGCGACCTGGGCGCGGGTGGCGTTTCCTTGTGGTTGCAGCTGGTCGTTGGTGACGCCAGAAATCAATCCCTTCCTTCCCCTAAAGGACTAGCTCGGAACAGCGTTTGGTTTTACTGCCGGCTTCCGTCACTCAGAGAGAAAGCGCTGCAAAATGGCAGCCACTTGAGCGCGCGTCGCCGCCCCCTGCGGTTGAAGGGTGTCTGCGGTGACGCCGCTGATGAGGCCTTCTGCTACTGCCCATTGCATGGTTTCTTCTGCCTCCCTTCGGGACTCCTCTGGACTAGCTGCGCTGCGCTTCGCGTCGTAGCTCGGAGCAGCGTTCGATCTCACTGACCATTTCCATTACTCAGAGAGAAAACGCTGCAATATGGCAGCCACTTGAGCTCGCGTCGCATGCGCTTGTGGTGCTATAGTATCGTCCGTGACACCTGTCAGCAAGCCTTCTGCAACGGCCCACAATAGTACATCGTTCGCCCAGCTTGAAATGCTATCTGCATCACTGTAATGCGACAGGTCAGCGCGTGCCGATACGTCGTAGCCTTTGTAGGCGGCGTAGTTCATGAGGATGGCGGCGAGCTGTTCGCGGGTGATGGCGGTGTTTGGTCGGAAGGTGTTATCTTCGTAGCCGTTCACAACACCGACATTCGCTGCCCAGTTGACTGCTGTGGCGTACCAGTCGTTGTCGTCTACGTCTGCGAAGCCTGCGGCTTCGGCGGTGGTGACGTTCTCCAGACGCGCTAAGATGCTGACGATCATGGCGCGCGTTGTCGTCGCTTCTGGGGCAAATTCTGTGTCAGAAACGCCGGTCATGAGGCCGTTGTCATAGGCGTATTGGATGGCGTCTTTATACCACGCATCCCGCGCGATGTCGATAAAGAGGTCGCTGACGTCGACTGTGGCGTGGCTGTGGGTGTCGATGACGATGGCGTATTGAGAAGCGTGGCTGAATGGGATCTTCACGCTGCCGTCTTCGTCAATCTTGGCGGCGGCTTCAAAGTTCAGGGCTTCTGCGCGCTCGTCGTAATGGTAGAGGTTGGCCCAGTAGCCGGCGTTTTCCTTGCCGAGTGGGGCTGTCAACGTCATGGTGAAGCCAAA
>CALAKO010000113.1 GCA_937922955.1 uncultured Peptococcaceae bacterium
CCTTTCACGGGTGCCATGTGCAGGTGCGGCGTGAGAAAAGAAACAGAGAAAGCCTAGAGGCGGCTGCTCATCGACTGCGGCACAAAGCCTTGCGTGAAGTGGTGCAGGAGCGCGGTGCGCAGTGGCTGGCGCTGGCACATCATGCGGATGACCGTGCGGAGACAGTGCTGATGAATATTCTGCGTGGATGCAGCATCAAAGGTTTGTCGGCAATGCCGGCTTGCGATGGCATTCTACTGCGGCCCTTACTGGGGTTTAGTAAGGCGGAGTTGGAGCAATATTGCGAGGCGCAGCAGATTTCTTATGTAAGCGATGAGAGCAACGCGGACACAACGATTCTGCGCAATCGACTGCGGCATGAGCTGCTGCCAGAATTATCGACTTACAATCCGCAGGTGGTGACGGCGTTAAACCGTCTTGCTGAAAGCAGCGAAGAAGTCGCGGCGTACTTGCAGGACAGCGCTCATGCACTGTATCAGAACGCCGTTGATATGGAAGGCGGGCAGTGGGTATTGTTGAAACGGCAGCTCCTGTGTGATGCTACAGACGCGGTGTTGGGAGAATTAGTGCGTGGGTTGTCTCAACGTTTGGCAGGAAATCGTGGCAGTTTGCGTCATGAGATGGTGACCGCCTTTTTGGAGCGCCTCCGTGCCGGTGATGGGCACTGTGATTTTGGACAGGGGATTTTTTGCGAATGCACGCGGCACTGGGTATATATTGGCTATCAGCCGGAAGGAGAGTGGCAGCAAATAGACGGTGGTTGGCGGCACAACTTTTTAGCAGCAGAGATAACAGGAACGTCTACGGATGTGGTTGTACGAACGTACAAGAGTGACGACGCCATTGCTCTAAAAAATCTCGGCAATAAGCGGTTGAAAAAGGTTTTTCAGGAAGCCGCTCTGCCGCCTTGTCTGCGACATGTATGGCCAATAGTTTATGATACCAAAATAAAAGAAATTATTTGGGTTCCATTCCTTGCGCAGTCGCGGAAACTCATGTATTATAATAGTGTTACCTATTTGAAGGTTGCATTTTATTGCAAGATGGCACAAAAATCGACAAATCTTGCAATTGATCAAAATATGTGAAGATCAGTAAGGACATAGGAGGTACTATGAAGCGATCAACATGGAAAAGCTTTGCGGTATACCTTGTGATTTTCCTTCTCTTCTTTTCCATGATCGAGTTCCTCGGAAGCAGTGAACCTACTACCGAGCAGAAAGAAGTCTATGGACAGAATTACACAGAGTTCATGGAAAACGTTGAAGAAGGAAATGTTAAACAAGTTACCATTACAACGTACGACAATTACCAGGAAATCACAGGAACAACGAAAAACGATGAAGTTTTCAACATGACGATTTCCAAAAGCGACGATAATCTGACACAAAAGCTTGTGGACAAGGGCGTCGAAGTGACACAGGCCAAAACACCGGAACCATCTCCAGTGTTGAACCTGCTGAGCTCACTCCTGCCAGTGCTTTTGTTGGTTGGGGTGTTCTTCTTCTTCATGAGCTCGGCCCAGGGTGGCGGTGGAAAAATGAGCCAATTTGGGAAGAGCAAGGCGCGTGTAACGGTTGACAGTCATAATCGAGTAACGTTCAATGATGTAGCCGGTGCCGATGAAGTTAAAGAAGAACTGGCGGAAGTGGTGGACTTCCTCAAAAAACCACAGAAATTCAAATCCATTGGGGCAAAAATTCCAAAAGGCGTGCTGCTCTTTGGCCCTCCTGGGACCGGGAAAACCTTGTTGGCTCGTGCTGTTGCTGGTGAAGCTGGCGTGCCATTCTTTTCCATCAGTGGGTCCGACTTCGTGGAAATGTTCGTCGGTGTCGGTGCCAGCCGTGTGCGCGATTTGTTCGAACAGGCTAAAAAGAACAGCCCTTGCATCATTTTCATCGATGAAATCGACGCCGTTGGTCGTCAGCGCGGTGCTGGTGTCGGCGGTGGCCACGATGAACGTGAGCAGACTCTGAACCAGCTCTTGGTTGAAATGGATGGGTTCGATGCCAACGAAGGGATCATCATTCTTGCAGCAACCAACCGTCCGGATATTCTCGACCCAGCACTCTTGCGTCCAGGCCGTTTCGACCGTCAGGTCACTGTTGGCCGTCCAGACGTGCGTGGCCGTGAGGACATCCTCAAGGTACACACCCGCAATAAACCGTTATCGGCAGAGGTCGATCTGAAGGTTATCGCGAAACAGACCGCTGGTTTTACTGGGGCAGACTTGGCGAACCTGGTCAATGAAGCGGCTCTTTTGGCGGCTCGTGAAAACCTGACAAAAATTACTCAGGAACATCTGGAAAAATCCATTGAACGCGTTGTTGCCGGTCCAGAAAAGAAAAACCGTGCGCAGATGAGCGAAGCAGAGCTCAATCTTGTCAGCTACCACGAAGCTGGGCACGCCGTCATCGGGCATTATCTGTCTGGCTGCGATCCAATCCACAAAGTATCCATTATTCCACGTGGTGCGGCTGGTGGCTACACTATGAGTTTGCCAGTTGAAGACCGCAACTACATGACGCGCACGCATCTCCTGCACGAAGTCACCATGATGCTTGGCGGCCGTGTGGCAGAGGAAATCGTGCTCGGCGAAATTTCTACCGGTGCATCCAACGACATCGAGCGTGCAACAAAAACCATTCGTCAGATGATCACCCGTTGGGGGATGAGCGACGAATTGGGTACCATTGCTTTTGGAGAAGATCAGGAACAGGTCTTCCTGGGGCGTGACCTTGGCCACAGCCGCAACTACTCCGAAGCCATCGCCTTCTCCATTGATAAAGAAGTGAAACGCATCATGGATGAATGCCACCAGCGGGCGCACGATATGCTCAACGAGCATCGCGATAAGCTGGATGCTGTAGCCATGGCTTTGCAGGAACGCGAAGTGCTCAATGCGTTCGAATTCCAGGGAGTCATGGATGGCAAATCAATGGAACAGATTGATCAGGAAGAAGCAGAATATTTGGCTAAGCTCAATGAAGAAAAGCAGCGCAAGATTGCGGAACAGGAAAAGCTTGAAAAAGAAAAGCCTCCTGTGCAAAAACCAGCTGCACCAGCCAATACTGCTGCCGAACCATTTTCTTTTGAACAGTGGGTGCGTGCTGGCGAACAGCCTAAGGCTGAAAAGCCTCAGACGCCGGCAGAACCAGCAGTCGAAGAAAAGAAAGAGGAGGCGCTTGAGGCGCCAAAGCCTTGGAATAATATCCCAACGCCACCGAGCGACCAATCTTCTGACAATCTCGGGCTGCCATCTCAGCAGAACGACGACGAAAAGAAATAAAAAATGAACCGGCACTGTGCCGATGATTTTCATCGACACAGTGCCGGTTTTTGTATTCAGTTTTTACTGCGCATTCTTTTTACTAATAGGCGCATCAGAGTGAACGTTGCCAGCATTGCGAAAATGGCGATGGTTGTTGGTGGTGGGTAAAACGCATTTCCAAGATTACTGGTCACGCGCGCGCCGTTGACAATGAGGGGCAATGGCAAGCGAATGGCCAGGTAAAAGGCCGCGCCAGAAGCCAGAAGATAAACCAATGGTGTGAACCAACGCAGCCATCGGTCACGTACCAAAAGGGCACAGATGGTGCCAGCGACCAGCCACGGTGCTGCAGTTAAGAACCAGACATAAAGATAGGCGGCGGGAAAACCGGCAATGGTGGTCTGAGAAATTTGATAGCTGTGAGACAAGTTCAATTTAGTGATTTCGGCAGTGTAGCCAAAGCAAGTGAAATTGACCCATAGCGAAACCGATGTAAACAACGAGAGAAACAAAGATTTTAACATGATGGTCACCTCCAGAACGATGAGAGACAAACAGTGCCACCAAAGAGATAAAATACCGTGCCATTTTCATCCATGCATTCTTTCTTGTAGTATAACCGATGAAAATATATCGCGCAATAATCCTTCAAAATGAATAAGAAGGTGGAAAGCTTCTTTATTAAAAATCAATTCTGCTATATAATAGATAGCAGTGAACAAAACTTGACACATAGAGGAAGAAGGGTAAAACGTGTATAAAATCGTAGATTACAAACACCTCGGCGGCCAGACCCACGAATTGGTCGTTGAAGCACCACAGCTTGCCAAAAAAGCGAAAGCTGGGCAATTTCTCATTGTACGTATCGGTGAAGGCGAAGAACGCATTCCACTTACCATTGCAGACCACGATGCCGAAGCCGGCACCGTTACCATTGTTATCCAGGCTCTTGGCCACTCCACAAAAAAAATCGTCGCCATGCGTCCTGGTGATGCCTTTGCAGACGTTGTCGGACCACTTGGGCAAGCCAGTGAAATCGAAAACTATGGCACCGTTGTCATCGTCGGCGGCGGCGTAGGCATTGCGCCAATCTATCCAATCGCCCGCGATCTCAAACTTGCAGGCAACCGCGTCATTGCCATCATTGGCGCCAAAACAAAAGACCTGCTCTTCTGGGAAGACAAACTCGCTGCAGCCGTTGACGAAGTGCGCATTGCCACCGACGACGGCTCCGTTGGCCACAAAGGCTTTGTCACCGATCTTCTTGCAGAAGCCTGCGACAACGAAAACGTCAACATCGTATGGGCCATTGGACCAATGATCATGATGTACAACTGCGTTAAAGTCACCAAAGAACGCGGCATTCGTTCCATCGTCAGCATGAACCCAGTCATGATTGACGGTACCGGCATGTGCGGCGGTTGCCGTGTACGCGTCGGCGACGAAACTAAATTCGCCTGTGTTGACGGCCCAGAATTTGACGGCGACCTCATCGACTTCGACCTTGCCATGAAACGCTCCCGCTTCATGCGCGACAAAGAAGCCGAAGCCATCGAACACGATCACACCTGCAACCTTGGACTGCACAACGAAGGAGGCGCTCAATAATGGCCAGCAAAGCACCAAGACACGACATGCCTGTACAAGACGCCAAAGTCCGCGTCACCAACTTCAACGAAGTCGCCCTCGGCTACAGTGAAGAAACCGCTATTGCCGAAGCACAGCGCTGCCTTCACTGCGCAAAACCACGCTGCGTCGAAGGCTGCCCCGTTCATGTAGACATCCCAGATTTCATTGCTGCCCTCGCAGAAGGCGACTTTGCAGAATCTGCCAAACGCCTCAAACAACACACCAGCCTGCCAGCTATCTGTGGCCGTGTTTGCCCACAGGAAAATCAGTGCGAAGGCAACTGCGTTCTCGGTATCAAAGGCGAAGCCGTTGCCATCGGCCGACTCGAACGCTTCGTCGCCGACTGGGATCGTGCGCAAGAACACCAAACCCCAACCCAGCCAGAAAAGAACGGTAAAAAAGTCGGCATCGTAGGCGCTGGTCCTGCTGGTCTTGCTTGTGCCGGTGACCTTGCTAAAATGGGCTACGACGTGACCGTCTTTGAAGCTCTCCACACCCCAGGCGGTGTGCTCATGTATGGGATTCCAGAATTCCGTCTGCCAAAAGCCATTGTTCAACACGAAATCAATAACATTCGCGAACTCGGCGTGAAGTTTGAAGTCGATGCCATCGTTGGTAAACTTTATGACATCGAAGAACTCAAAAACGACTACGGCTTCGACGCTTTCTTCGTCGGCACAGGCGCTGGCCTGCCACACTTCATGAACCTCGAAGGGGAAAACCTCAATGGTATTTACTCTGCCAACGAATTCCTCACCCGTTCCAACCTCATGAAGGCTTACCAATTCCCAACGGCGGCCACTCCAATCAAAGTCGGTAAACGTGCTGCCATCATCGGCGGCGGCAACGTTGCTATGGATGCAGCCCGCACCGCATTGAGACTCGGCGCCGAAGAAAGCTATATCGTCTACCGCCGCAGCAAAGAAGAAATTCCAGCTCGTGCGGAAGAACTCGAACACGCCATTGAAGAAGGGGTGCAGCTCAAACTCCTCAGCTCCCCAATCAAATACATCGGTGATGAAAACGACGTTGTCACCGGCATGGTGCTGCAAAAATACGAACTTGGCGAGCCAGACGAAAGTGGACGTCGTCGTCCAGTAGCCATTGAAGGCGAAACCGAAGAAATGGCCATCGACACCGTCATCGTTGCCATTGGCCAGGGACCAAACCCGATCCTCACCAACAGCACCGAAGGCCTCGAACTCAACAAGCGTGGCAACATCGTTGCGGACGAAAAAGGCCAGACCAGTCTGCCATACGTTTTCGCCGGCGGTGACATTGTTACCGGTGCGGCCACCGTTATTAAAGCCATGGGCGCAGGCAAAGATGCCGCTGTGGCTATTGATGAATACTTGAAAGCTCAGGGCTGAGTGAAAGAGATAAATAAAAAACGCTGACGCGCTATTGCGTCAGCGTTTTTTATTTATATTTTTGCTTCTTCAAAACTGTCGTGAATAATTTGAGTAAACCATTGAATTATCGCAGGATTTGCTGCGCTGTTGTGTAAAAAAATATAATCTAAAGTAAAGTTGTTATGTGTATTTAAAGGAATTTCTGTAATTTGTTTACTTGTGGTCAATTGGTTGATGCTGTGGATGCCTAAGGCGATTCCAATATCGTTTTCTAAAAAAGAGACAAGAATAGAAATTGATGGAGCGATGTTTACAATGTTGGGTGTCCCATAGCTTTTCAAGAGATTCATAAAGCTGGAAGATGAAGAGGAGTTCCATGATATTGCAATATATGGAAGAGTAACGATATCTTCAATATTTAATACGGTGTTTGATTCATATTTTGGTTTAAGAGAGGCTAACCATTGACTGTTCTTTTTCGCTAAAACAACTAGATTTTGGGAGGAGATAATAATTTGAGACACATTAGGGTGATTCTCTAAAATTTGTTTTTGCGTATCACTGCCGAGCAATAGAAAAGCAAAGGTAAAAGGGTCATCTTCTATTTCTGTCAATACTTCATGTATTGGTTTATTTGCAATTATAAGGTCAAGCGAAGGATTTTTGGCGTAAAGGTGTCGAGAAATGGCTGCAAAAAATGAATCAAGTATGGATGATTCCCCAAACAATACACACTGTGGAATATCAAATTCAAAATTCATTTTCTGAGATTCACGGAGTCGCTGAGCGGTAGTTTCAAAAGTTTGCAGCATTGCAACAATATCTTTGGCGTAACCATATAATTCTTTTCCTGCTGTTGTCATCTCCACGCCTTTTGAAGAACGTGCTAATAATGTTAAACCAAGCTCATCCTCAAGTTTTTTTAATGCATGGCTGATTGCAGGTGGCGTAACATTTAATTGCAGAGCAGCAGCGTTGATGGAAGCTGTGCGAACAACTGTTACAAAATATAAGAGATGCTCTGAGCGTATCATAAGGACCATTTCCTTCCAATTGAAAATGTGAACATTTCATATTTCATTAAATGCATTTATGGATTAAATAGAGCTTTATGCATGCTTATAGTATAAACGGTTATTCAATTCCCAAACAAGAAGAATTTTATTAAAATTTAATACATAAGATTAGTTTATGGTTGTCCGGACGCAATATCAATTGATGGCACAGATTTTTTCTTTAGGATCAAGGGGGTAATCACATGTCAACTGTGAGCTCAAAAAACATAACATGGTATATCCATTCTGCTATCGTAGTGTTCTTTATGTTTGGCTTTGGTTACGTTGTGCCTCCATTTGGGGCTATTTCTCAAATGGGGATGCATGTTTTAGGTGTATTTATTGGGTTGTTATGGGGTTGGATTGCTATTGAGATTCTATGGCCTAGTGTTTTGGGGTGCATTGCTTTTGGGATGACTGGTTATATGACAGTTCCGGAAGTATTTAGTGCAGGTTTTGGAAATTCCACAGTGCTCAATGTATTATTAGCCTGTTTGTTTGCGGAAATATTGAACCAATGTAAAATTACAGACTATATTGCAGATAAATGTTTAGGTAGTAAATGGATTGAGAAAAATCCATGGAATCTTGTGGTAATGTTTTTTGTTGCGGATTTGTTACTCTCAATTTTTACAAGTAATGTAGCTGCTTTTTTCTTACTTACAGCGGCTCTTGAAAAAGTAGCAAAAGAAGCAGGCTATGAAAAAGGGAACCGTTTTATTGTCTATATGATTTGTAGCATATTGTTCATTGGTGTATTAGGAGCAATGATTTTGCCATTTCAAGTTGCCTGCATTCTCTTTACGGGCTTTTTTACAAGTACAACTGGATTATCGATCGGCTATGTGCCATATACAATTTACATGTTAATTATTACTTTGGTGCAGATAATAGTTCTGTTCCTTTCTGGAAAATTTGTCTTTCGATTTGATTTATCCGCTCTTCAAAAATGTTCAGATACATTTAAGGATAAACGTGGAAAAAAGATGAATTTTGAACAAAAGTGGGGCTTTATATTTATTGTACTTTTCGTCATATTACTGTTTATTCCAGCATTTTTACCAGATAAGTGGTATATTACTCAATTGATGAATAACTGGGGATTATCAGGTGTAGCTGCTTTCTTACTCGTTCTTTCTGCGATTGTTAAGAAAATGGATGGTAAGCAATTGGTAAATATTCGTGAAGTGTGCATTCGCGGTATCCCATGGGATATCATTTGGTTATTGGTTGCTACTTTTCCTTTGGCAACGGCCATGGAATCTGAAGAGTGTGGAATTATGGCGACGGTGATTGGCGCAATTTCTGGTACACTGGGTGCCATGAATCCACTAGTTCTTATCATTCTTAGCATGGTGGTGCTGGGAATTATTACGCAGTTTGTGCACAATGTTGTGTTAGCTGCGATGTTTATTCCAATGCTAAGTACATTGTGTATCAGTATTGGGGGGGATGCATATGCACTATTCTTCTGTATCTATTTTGCGCTTCAAGCTGCATATGCAACACCTGGCGCTTCGATGCAAGGTGCTATGATGTTTGGTCATCCTTGGGTAGGAAGAAAAGACGGATTTTTCTATGGGAGTTTGTTCTTGATAATCACTTTTATCACATTAATAATTCCTGGAATCCCATTGGCAGGCGTGATGTTTTAATTGATTTGTAATTTTCAAAATGTATGTATTAGTTTTTTATAGTGGAAAGAAGGGGTAAGTATACGTATATTCCCAAGATGGAGCTTTGAAAATATACTAGAGAAAAAGATTTGAGCTGTGCAAATATTTTATAGTTTGATTTGCACGTCTATGAAAGGAGATTAGTAATATGTCGAGAGAAGCGAGAACACAAAAGTTAATGGTGTTGGGGATTGATGCCATGGATCCACGGCTGACACGCAAGTTTGTTGACGAAGGCATTATGCCTAATACAAAGAAAATGTTGGAGATGGGTTCAGCAAGAGAAGACCTTGTTATGTTGGGGGGGCATCCAACTGTTACTCCTCCTATGTGGACAACAATGGCGACAGGTTGCTACGCGAATGTTCACGGGATTACCTGCTTTTTTAGACAAGATCCAGATAATCTTGCAGCAACTGGGTATAATTTGGACAGCCGTAATTGTAAAGCAGAACCATTTTGGAATGTTTCAACTGAAGCTGGCAAGAAAACTTTGGTATTCCACTGGCCAGGATCCAGTTGGCCTCCAACCAGTGAAAGTCCTTTGCTTCATGTGGTAGACGGCACTCAGCCTGCGATGGTTAATATGGGTGTTGGTGTTAGAGAAAAAGAATTTATGGCTCGTGGTGGTGAAAATGTAGATAAATTAGCATATAAACCACGTGCTGCTTTCAGTGGACATATTCCATGTGTGATTGAAGATATGGTCGTCGAGGAAGATGAATCTATGGATCAGACTGTAGATAAAGCACTTTCTTTGGATGGCTCTGCATCGGAAACTGTTCTGCTTACAACTGAAGAAGGCGAGGGCGGTTTGAATGCGTATGGATTTGACGTCCTACTTTGTCCGATCAGAGAACCAAAAGGCTGGGTGGCTGCTCCGGAAGGCGCTAAAGAATCTACCTTGCAGTTTTCGGGTGGTTTGCTACATAGACCAATGTTAATACTAAAGAATGATCAAGGGATTTATGATAAAATAGCCATTTATAAATCTAAAAAAGATGTAGAACCAATTGTTGTGCTGGAAAATGGTGTTTATATGACGGATATCGTTGATGAGGCAATAAAAGACGAGAAACGCTATGATGTTGTTCGTAGTATGTTGGTTTATGATCTTGCTGAAGATGGATCAAACTTTAATTTGTATGTGTCGGGGGCAATGGATATTGACTGTGATTTGTTATTCCATCCGAAATCTTTGTATAAAGATATCACAGAAAATATTGGCTATTCGGCGGTAATGCCATCTCTCAGTAATAAGAGTAAAGATATTATTGAACGCATCACTGTTGAAGCGTGGAGAAAGAATGGACAATGGGAGGCTGATGCCATTAAGTATCTTATCGATAAAGAAGATTATGATGTGGTATTTTCGCACTGGCATTTTGTTGATACAATGGGCCATACTTTCTTTAAACATATGAAGGGCAATGATGATATGTCAGCTGAAGATTTTGCTGAATTGTGTCGTTATGTCTATAAAGCAACCGATGAATATATTGGACATTATATTGATCTGATTGATCAAGGGTGGACCATTCTTGTTGTTTCAGACCATGCACAAGTGTGTCCAGAACATCATCCGCATGTTATCGGTGATTTGACGGGTGTTAATGTGCCTGTCATGAGAGCATTAGGATATACTGTAATGGTAAAAGACGAAAATGGTAATGATACGCATCAAATTGATTGGAGTAAGACAAGAGCCATTGCATCTCGTGGTAACCATATCTACATCAATGAAAAAGGCAGATGGCCTCATGGTATTGTAGAGCCTGAAGATAAGTATGAATTGGAAGAACAGATTATGACTGATCTCTATGGTTACAGAGACAACACTACGGGTAAACGTATCATTGGTCTGGCGCTACGTAACAAAGATGCTGTTCTCCTCGGGATGGGTGGTCCGGAATGTGGAGATATTCTATGCTGGAATGCTGAAGGCTATAACTACGACCATTGTGACTCTATTTCGACGACTCTTGGTGAATGTGATACCAGTGTGTCTCCGATATTCTTTGCAGCAGGACCTGGGATTAGAAAGAATTATTATACAGAGCGTATCATTCGTCAGGTTGATGTCGTACCAACTGTTTCTGTTTTGACTGGATTAAGAGTTCCTGACCAATGTGAAGGTGCACCAATTTATCAAATTCTTTCTGAAGAATTTTAACGTGCTGTTCTAGCAAAATTTGCAAAAAATTAATTATAGAGGCAACTGCGCAAAGGTGGTTGCCTCTTTAGTATATAAAATGAAAAGGAGTCTTAAATATGGAAGATAGACTGGAAAAGTTAAAAATACGTACAAAACAATGTGTTTGTAAATATTGTGGTTCGAAATTAGAAATTCGTAAGATTATATACGGAAACATTGAAAATGCACGTGTGGAAATATTTTGTACTGAATGTAATCGGATTGAATATGGTGTTGAGGATGAAATTTATCGCGTTGCAAAGTATTTTGTAGAAGATATGGACTTTAATGCTTATCCAGATATCGATTACAGTGAAACTACGAAAAAAATGAACATTGCAAAGGTATGTGAAATAATAGCTTGGGGTTGCAAAAACTTGGCATTAATGACAGCAGAAGGGTTTAAATATCCCGTCAAAGTTAATGAAGAAATTGATGGAGAAACACTTTGTATTGATGATAATAAATTAGAGAAAATAATATCGAATAAAGCTGATATATGAAGGAGAGGATGATTATGGGGCCGATAATTGAGATCAACCATCTTTGTTGTAAAGCTGGATATCGATATTTATTACATGATATAAATTGGAAAGTGAATCCAGGAGAAAATTGGGTGCTTTTTGGAATGAACGGTTGTGGTAAAACTACGTTGTTAAGCATTATTTCTGGTTTTCGCGCATATTCTAGTGGAGAAGTGAAATTGTTTCGAGAAACTTTTCAGGAAAATAATGCTTTGAATATTCGAAGAAGAATCGGTTTTGTTAGTAATTCATTTTTCGATAAAAATCTTTCGAGTGAATCGGTTTTGAATATTGTACTTGCAGGAAAATTTGGTACATTGGGCATTGATGGTGATGTATCAAATAAAGATATAAAGCAAGCAAAAGCTTTACTAACTGAGTTGCGCATCGGTGACAAGGTTAATCGTTCATTTTTTTCTCTTTCTAAAGGTGAACGCCAAAGTGTAATGATTGCAAGAGCGTTTATGAGCAATCCAGATATACTCATTTTGGATGAGCCTGGAACGGGATTAGATGTAATTGCTAGAGAATACATGCTCTCAACGGTGAAAGATTTAGCAAATAATACATCAATTGCTATCATCTATGTCACACATTATACGGAAGAAATACTGGATGTATTTGAACACTGTGTATTGATGGGGGCGGGTAAGTTCAAAATGCAAGGTAAAACGGAAGAAATATTTAATGAAACGAATATCAGCAATTTATTAAAGTATCCAGTACATTTAGATCATCATAATGGGCGTTATCAAGTGGATTTGGATATTCAATCGCATATTGGTCAGCTAATAAAATAAAGGTTGTGAAAAAATGCTTAGTAGTGAATTGCGAGATGTTGAATGCGGATTAGATTTTGCGCGCTTATATGAATTAGGATGTTTTCAACATGAATTTGTGGTTTATGGCGTGTGTTATTGGGAAAACAATATTGTATATTACTTAGTAAGTGAAAATCCAGAAAAAGTATATGGTTTTGTTAATGACAGTTTAATACGAGGACAGTATTGCTCTCCTGTTGTAAAAAAGGTTGTTCAGCATAACGTAGCATCCGGTACTGAAGATATTGTAAAAAGAGAGATTTTGTTTGACGTAGCTATAACTTTAAAAGAAAAGTATGGACGTGCATTTTTTTCTGAAAAACAAGATTGGATTAATAAACTACCTGTTAATTCTGCGTATAAGATGTTAATTCAGCAACAAGAAGCTTTGGAAGGATGTTTTGATAGGGTAAAAATAGAGTTATTTGAAGGTCTTTGTTATCAGGCATTGGAAAATAAGACATTGACTAGAGATAATTATGATAGAATCTGTCATTGGGTAAAACATATTTATCATCAAATGGAAGATGATGTAATTGAGAAAGATAGGTTTAAACGTGATTTTGCAGGATTTGCTTATATTGAAGGAGAAAATATCAGATACTTTTTTGACGCAAACCTAATAAATGTATGGGAAAAAAGGTATGAACTCAAATATAAAGGAATTATTGTTACTCCTGTATTGAAAAAACAGTATTGGTTTTCAGCGCTTCATCAATTACCGAAAATTAGAAAGCATTTTAAATGTATGCTGGAACAGTATATTGATGTTGACTATGTAAATTGTGTTAATACGACAGTTGTTAGTAGAGAGTAAACATGGTTTAATGAAAAAGACTTGCGTACTACATAGTGTGCAAGTCTTTTTCATTAAAGTGATAATATGTTAATTATGTTGAGAAATGCACATGAGGCGGTTGTGGTGGCATTCATGGTGGAAATGAAGTATAATAATGACAGTACGATTTAGGAGGATCACGCATGGGAAATATTTTACCAAGCTTGAGTGATTTGATTCTGACGGTGTTGGCCATTGTTCCCGCCATGTGCATTCACGAATACGCCCACGGCTGGATGAGCTATAAACTTGGCGACCCGTCCCCAAAATACGATGGCCGCTTGAGCTTGAATCCATTGCATCATATTGACCCGCTTGGTGCGCTGTTTTTGATCATCTTCAATTTTGGGTGGGCAAAGCCTGTGCAGGTCAATCCACGCTATTATAAGAACCCTAAAAAGGGGATGGCGTTGGTGGCATTGGCTGGTCCGCTGGCCAACTTTATTTTGGCGCTGATCTGTCTCATTGTGGATAATGTGATTGTCAAGGTTACGGGTGGCGATGTGTCATATATGGTGTACCTGATTTATCAATTCTTTTTGCTGTCGGCGATGGTGAATGTAGGGCTGGGGGTATTCAATTTGATCCCACTGCCACCGCTGGATGGGTCAAAAGTGATAGCCATGTTTTTGCCAGCAAAGTGGTATTACAAATACATGCAGTTTGAGCAATGGGGTTTCGTTCTCTTGTTCTTGCTTCTGGCGATGGGCGCGTTTAGCGGGCCGTTGTACTATTTGCGTTATGGCGTTGTGAATTATCTGGATTTCCTCGCCAACGCGTTGACTAGCTTTTTAGGATAGAATAAGAGCGTTGGTGCGCTCATAAAAGGAAGTGACGTTATTGTCCAAGACAACACCATTAAAGGTGGCTTTTCATACTTTAGGCTGTAAGGTGAATCAGCACGATTCTGCCATTATGGCTGCACTGTTTCAGGATGCTGGTTATGATATCGTTGATTTCAACGAGACAGCCGATGTATATGTGATTAATACCTGTACGGTGACCCATTTGAGTGACCGTAAGTCTCGTCAAATGATTCGCCGCGCTGCTGGTGAAAATCCGGAGGCGACGGTGGTGGTTTGTGGATGTTATGCGCAAACGGCGAAAAATGAATTAGAAGCGCTCAATGAAGTGGATCTCATTATTGGTACCAATGAGCGTCATCGAGTGGTTGAAGCCGTGGAAGATTTTCGGGCCAACCATGTCAAAACTGCATACATGCCCGATGATGAGGAACTCTTTGTTTATGAAGACCTTCCACACGAACGCGTCAGTGGCATGACGCGTGCTTATGTAAAGGTGCAGGAAGGCTGCGATCAGTTTTGTGCATACTGCATCATTCCTTACGCTCGTGGTCCGTTGCGTTCCCGATCTGAAGAGGATACCATTGCAGAGATTAACATGCTGGTAGAGAAAGGCTATAAAGAAGTCATTCTTACAGGCATTCATCTGGGGGCCTATGGACGTGGGGTGAAAGATCAGACCTGTGATCTTACGGGTCTTTGCCGCCGCATATTGGATGAAACCAAGATTGAACGCCTGCGCCTGGGCTCTTTGGAAGGCATTGAGGTCACCGATGAGCTCATCGAAATGATTGCCGATAATCCACGCATGGCGCAGCACCTGCATCTGCCGTTGCAGAGCGGCTGTGACCGCACTCTAGAAGCGATGCGCCGTCCTTATGACAGCGAAGAATTTCGCAATATGATGCGCAGCATTCGCCAGCGTGTGCCGGATATCGCCATTACTACTGATTTGATGGTGGGCTTCCCGGACGAAACCGAAGAGGATTTCAAAGAAAGCTTGGTGTTCTGCAACGA
>CALAKO010000114.1 GCA_937922955.1 uncultured Peptococcaceae bacterium
GCATCGTTTAACAACGGTCCACAGCAATCGCCATTTTTTCATAGTGCGTCCTTTCCTGCGAAAATAATTAAAACGCATATGCTTTCTTGCCCATTATAACGTGAAATAAAAATATGGGCAAGGTGTTTGGAGAATGAATGTATTGTTCTATAAAAGTATTAGAAGAATGACAGGCAGTGTTTGATTATTCGATGCTGCTGACTATACTTGAGGAGTTATTATTGTATTCTCTTATTTTATTCGAAAAGATGGATGTGATATGCTATTATTGAAAGAAGTTGATTTGGGTGGAAAGCTCTACAGAAAATAGGGGGAAGATTATGGGTAAGAAAGACGCACGATCGCCGAACATGGCAATAAAGCATTGTTGGCAAAAAGTGCCCGAATATATACGCTGGACGTTTGTGATGGCGGTGGTAATGGGTTTTATAACACATATGTTTGCATTTACCAACGACTTGCTTAATCACGACGATATTTATCATTTGTTCCAGTGCGTGTATGGTGCTCAATCAGGGCGTTGGTTTCTGCCGAGTGTATTACAGTGGGATGGCACTTACAGCATGCCCTGGTTAATTGGTGTGTTGAGCATTCTTTGTCTGGCGTTCACAGCGTGCTTTACAGTGAGCTTGTTGCGTATTCGAGGTTATCTGAGTATTTTCTTGGTTGTGACATTGCTTGTAGCCTATCCAACAGTAGCAGCGACGTTTACATATATGTTTACAGCAGATGCTTATTTCTTTGGGCTTTGCCTGGCGGCGTTTGCGGCTTATGCAGCGGCAAGAATGCCACGTATGGGGGTGCCGCTTGGCGTGGTGGCTTTGATTTTATCGCTGGGGATATATCAAAGCTATTTTCCGGTGGCAGCGGTATTGATGGTAGGTGCTTTGCTGTTTGACACATTGGATGGAGAGGCACCATTGGGGCGCTTAATTTTACGTGGCGTGAAGATGGTGACGACGCTAGGCGTTGCGATTGCTGCTTATATTTTGATTGCCAAATGGGTGATGCGTTCTTCTGGTGGATTAACCGATTACATGGGCATTTCTGAAATGGGGCATCTTTCGTTGTCGCAGCTGCCTGCGTTGATTGCTCAATGTTACAGGGCTTATGGCGACTATTTTTGGAATAACAATGTTGGTTTGATTTTCGGCTTCGTGAAACCTCTTCTTTTGGTTGCGCTGGTTATGGCGGTGGTGTTGCTTTTTGCGCTGATTACACGAAAAAGCGTGAGCGTCAGTCACGCCGTGCTGGCGGTGGTGTTAGCGGTCTGCTATCCTTTGGCTGGCGATCTTATTCATGTGATGGTTGCAGGCGGCAGTGTGCACGATCTGATGCTTTATGGCACGGTGTATATGCTGGTACTGCCACTTGCCTTAATGAGTTATACGGAGGCGCACCTGGCCGAATTTGGGGATGTTCGCCGCATGGTGACGGTGTTTGTCAGCTGGGTCATTGTTGGATGCCTGGCGTTTGCTGGCTATTCCTATATAGTTGCAGATAACAAAGCCTATCTTAAAATGTCTGTCAGCCGCGATGAGTTGACGGCGTATTCCAACCGTCTGCTCAGTGCAGTTGAACAAACACCAGGCTATACACCGGGCATGACCCTGGTGCTTGTGGGCAGTTCCGTTGTTGAACCGACGTTTACAGAAAAGATGCCGGAGCTTTCCGAGATTTGGCTGGTGGGCGTATTGGATGCTGGACAGCTGCGCGCGAAATACAGCTATGGTGAATTTTTAAAGTATTACATGGCGTACCCGGGCGAGGTCTATCAGACCAACTCGTCAGAAAATCTTCCAGAAGCCAGTGCAACAGCCAAATCTCTCGCTGCGTCTTCGCAAGTAGCGGCGATGCCGAATTACCCAGCGAAAAATTCAATACAGATCATTGATGGATACGTTGTTGTGAAGCTGAATCCCGAACCAGAACCGGCAGAATAGTATTTCGCGAAGAGGCATTGCCAGATAGAACTGTGGATGGTTTTGTTTGGCAATGTCTCTTCTTTGTTGACAGATTTCGGAAGGCTTGCTAATTTGGAATGAGAATGAAAGGATGTGCAAGTAATGACGTACGATTTTACAACGATGATGGATCGTCGGGGCAGGGATGCGTTGGCGGTGGATGGTCTTGGGATGCTGCCAGGGGTGCCGGGCGCCCCAAAAGAAGGCTTTGATGCGATTCCTATGTGGGTGGCGGATATGAATTTTCCGGCGCTGCCGACGATTACAGAGGCGATTATGGAGCGTGTGACGCATCCGTCGTTTGGGTATTTTCTGCCGAGCGAGGCGTATTTTGATGCAATCATTGGCTGGCAGAAAGCGCGTAATGGTGTGAGCGGTTTGACGAAAGATGCCATTGGCTATGAAAATGGTGTGCTGGGCGGCGTGGTCAGCGCGCTCAATGTGCTTTGTTCGAAGGGCGACAAGGTGTTGGTGCACGCACCAACCTACATTGGTTTTACAGGAACGCTGGAGAATAATGGTTATGAGTTGGTACTTTCGCCGTTGGTAAAGGATGAGGCTGGTGTGTGGCGCATGGATTTCGCTGATATGGAGCAAAAGCTGCGCACACAGCACATCCACGCGGCGGTGTTCTGCTCGCCGCACAACCCAACCGGGCGTGTATGGGAGCGCTGGGAGCTGGAGCAGATGATGGCGTTGTTTGAGAAATATGGGGTGTTTGTTGTTTCCGATGAGATTTGGTCGGACTTAACCTTGCCGGAGTATCAGCATATTCCAACACAGTCGGTGAGCGCAGATGCCAGCCAGCGGACCGTGGCGCTGTATGCGCCGTCGAAGACGTTTAATTTGGCAGGGTTGGTGGGCAGCTATCATATCATCTACAACGATTGGCTGCGCGATCGTGTAGACAAAGAAGCGTCGCTGTCTCACTATAACGCAATGAATGTGCTGTGGATGCATGCGCTGATTGGTGCCTATCGGCCAGAAGGGCAGGTTTGGGTGGATGAACTGCGCCAGGTGCTGGGCGATAATGTGGCGCTGGCCTGTGAGACAATTCGTGATCGCTTTGCTGGTGTGGATGTGTCGCAGCCGCAGGGAACGTACATGCTCTTTGTGGATTGCAGTGAGTGGTGCGCGGCCCATGGCAAGAGCATTGAGGATGTGCTGCATGCCTGCTGGGACGTTGGAGTAGCGGTGCAGGACGGCCGTCCGTTCCATGGCAGCTGCCATTTGCGTATGAATTTGGCCTTGCCGCATAGCCGCGTGGAGGAAGCGTTCGAACGATTGGAACGTTATGTGTTTTGTGATTGAGTTTCATGGCCACTGTTGCTGCAGTGGCTTTTTCTATGAAAGACATCTGCAAATAAATATAAAAATACGGTGAAAGTTGCCGAGGACCGATGGCAAGATGAGAAAAATATGATACACTATTCTTTGATATTTTGTCGCCTGTTAGAGGGGCGGATGAGGTGAGAAACCATGCAGGAATTTCAATTGACAGCCAACACTCCGGAAGGCGAGTGGCGCACGACCATTGCTGGTGGAGCGACATTGGTAGGGGTGCTGCTGATTATGTTTTTGCTATTTGAAGTGTTGCTGCCGGATCTTTTTTCAAATCGTATTTTACTTTGGGCGGTGATTGTGGTGCCGGCGTTGGTTGCTTTTTCAGTGGTGGTGCGTCGCACACAACATCAGGTCTTGGGAGACTATTTATTGCGACTGGATGGCCGCCATTTGACCATTGTTTGTCCCAATCAAACAGTGATCGATTTGGGGGAGGTGCAGCATGTGTTGTTGGACCGTCACGATGATGATAATAAATGTGCAGATTTTGCCATTGCTGGCAGCAAGGATCAGGTGAGACTGAGGCTGCGCAGTGCCACCTCATGGAAAGGGCGCAGCAAGTCCGAAGACTTTCGCACGTTGGGCAAGGCTGCAGCAGCCATTGAAAAGGCATTGCTCGCATAAAGAGCAACCACAAAGGGGAGATTAGTATGTATCAACTGTTTACCGATACGTCGGCCAATTTGCCGACACCATATTGTTCGGCGCATCAGATTCATGTCATTCCGTTGTACTATTATCTGGATGGGGAGGAACACACCTGCCTTGATACGGAGACTTTCGACGATGCGGCCTATTATGCAGCAATGAAGGATGGCAAGCGTGTAACAACCTCGCAAATCACACCAGCAAATTTTGTTCAGGCTTTTCGACAGGCGCTGGAACGCGGCGACGATGTGATCTACGTCTGCATGGCACAGCGCATCAGCGGCTCCTATGATAGTGCCGCCATTGCACGGGAACAACTTTTGGCAGAATTTCCTGAGCGCCGCATTGCGCTCATTAACACCAAGGGGGCGGGCTTTGGTGAAGGCATTCCGGTTATGGTGGGCGTGCAAGCTCATGAGGCGGGCGCAGATTTTGATGATGCTGTCGCTGCCATCGAACGTTGTGTGCGTTATACCTATCAGGTTTTCACCGTTGATGATTTGATGTATCTTGGCCGCACTGGTCGCTGCTCGAATTTTTCGGCCTACATTGGTAGTGCGCTGAACATCAAGCCAATGCTCAAAGCATCGGACGACGGTGTTATTGTCACCTTTGAAAAAGTTCGCGGACGCAAAAAAGCCATTAAAGCCATCGCCAAATACTATGCGGACAATGTTGTGAAGGCGCAGGAACAGACCATCTGCATCAGTTATGCCGGCTGTCCAGAAGATGCCGAAGCACTGGCGGCTATGCTGCGAGACGCACAGCCCCCAAAAGAGATCTGGATCGTTCCGCATGAGCCTGTTACTGGTTCCCATCTTGGCCCAGGCGCGCTGGCACTCTTTTTCATCAGTAAGCACAATCGTGACACTGGTGAAGACGACGGACTGTACTAACACACAAACCGCGTTCGCTTAGGAACGCGGTTTTTTCGGCTAGAAACTGTCAGAAAAAAGAAACTTTATTCTCTGGAACAAATTTTTTGTGCACTTTCTGTCTGAGGGTGTATAATAGATTCACAAACTGTTGTAATACACGTAAAGGAGTGCTATTTATGGCAAAAGATATTGATTGGGGCAGCCTCGGTTTCGAGTATACTGCTACAGATTATCGTTACGTTTCTACTTGGAAAGATGGCGCGTGGGACGAAGGTGGCTTGGTCACCGATCCTACCGTACATATTTCTGAATGTGCAGGTGTTCTGCAATATTCTCAGTCCGCTTTTGAAGGCCTCAAAGCGTACAGAACCAAAGACGGCCGCGTGGTAACCTTCCGTCCAGACCTGAACGCACAGCGTTTGCAGGATTCTTGCGAACGTTTGGTGATTCCTTCCATTTCCACTGAAAAATTCATCGATGCATTGGATCAGCTCGTAAAAGCCAACATCGATTATGTTCCTCCATATGGCTCTGGCGCTACGCTTTACATTCGTCCATTCATCTATGGCAGCGGTCCTGTTATCGGTGTTGCACCAGCACCAGAATTTGAATTCCGCATGATTTGCATGCCTGTTGGCCCATACTTCAAGGGCGGCATTAAGCCAATCGAAATCACCGTTTCTGATTTTGACCGTGCAGCTCCACATGGCACCGGTCACATCAAAGCTGGTTTGAACTACGCCATGAGTCTCTATGCTGGTCAGAAAGCGCATGCCGATGGCTTTGCTGAAAACATGTACCTCGACCCAGCTACCCGTACCAAGGTTGAAGAAACCGGCGGGGCAAACTTCCTCTTTGTAACCAAAGATGGCAAGCTGGTTACCCCTAAATCCGATTCCATCCTGCCTTCCATCACCCGCCGTTCCATGACCTACATTGCGGAACATTATCTTGGTATGGAAGTCGAACAGCGTGAAGTTCTTTTCTCTGAAGTACCAGATTTCGTAGAATGCGGCCTTTGCGGCACCGCTGCCGTTATTTCCCCAGTTGGCAAGATCAACGACCACGGCAAAGAAATCTGCTTTGCAAGCGGTATGGACGAAATCGGGCCTGTCATGAAGAAGCTCTATGACACCCTCACTGGCATCCAGATGGGTACCGTAGAACCACCAGAAGGCTGGCTGCACGAAATTAAGTAAGAAATATAACAGCAAAAAACACGACGTCATGATGGCGTCGTGTTTTTTGTGGGTGGATAACCTAAAAAGGTGTGGACTATAACCTTTCAAGGGATTGCCAATTATACAATAACCTTATCCTTCGCTTATGATATATATAAAGTCATTTTTTGAAAATAGTAAGGGGTGACAACTTAATATCTCAAGAATAAGATTTGTACAGGGAAAAATCGTTAAAAACTGAAGTGATTGGTAAAGTATTGTATGAGTTGTATCGAAAGCGTGAAGGGAGCGTTAATAGATGGGAGAGGCAAAAAAGTTTAGTCTATATCCACTCCATTGTGTCATTGTATTGTTATTGTTGTTTGAATTTCAGCGTATTCCAGCCCCAGCACCGCTGACAAGCGAAGGTATGGCGGTTTTGGGCATTTTAGCGGGCTTAATTTATGGTTGGATGTTTTGTGGTCTAATTTGGCCGAGCATATTTGGTATTGTCGCGTTTGCGGCCAATGGGTTGATGACCACAAAGGAAACACTGGCAGCATCGTTGGGAAATGACACGGTATGGTTGATTGCGTTTCTTTTGATTGTATCGGCGATGATTGATGAAGCCAAATTGACCAAGGTTGCAGCTATGTGGATATTAACGAAGAAAGCGTTTTATGGAAAACCATGGCTGTTTAGTTTTATGTTCTTGATTGCAACATTTTTATTGTCTGCAACCACGCAGGTTATTGCTGCGATTGTTATTTGCTGGGGGATTTTATATCAGATTTGCGGAAAATTAGGGTATGTGAAAAAGGAAGCTTATCCTGCCTATATGGTGTTGGGAATTGTCATTGCTGGTATTTTAGGGACGGCGTTGCTGCCATTTAAACCGCTGCCATATTCTATTATGGCAGTGTATTCACAAAGTTCTGGTACAACGATTGGTTTCGGTCCATACCTAGCGTTTTCTTCTGTAGTGTGTCTACTGACTCTTGTCATTTTCTGTTTGGTCGGGAAATATGTGCTGCGCGTTGATGCTGCAAAGTTGAAGGCTCTCAATGCAGATGTATTTGAACCAGAGGACTTCGATTTTCATTTGACGACTTATCAAAAAGTGTCAGCAGTTACATTAATTATTATGTTTTTCTTGTTGTTCTTCCCAAGTATTTTGCCGGCTAGTATTCCGATATTAGGATTTTTTAAAGAAATTGGGTTAGCTGGAACGATGATGTTTATCACAGCTGTTTTGGTGATGATTCGTGTCGATGGTAAACCATTGCTGCCGTTTGTGCCAATGGCAAACAAAGGATTGCAATGGGGTGTGTTGTTGCTGGTAGCGTCGTTAATGCCAATGAGCGTATTGATTCCTATGGAATCCACGGGTATTCAACCATGGTTGATTGGAATCATGATGCCAATTTTTGATGGCCGCTCTACGGTGCTGTATTTAATTTTAATGGTTGTTTTGTGTATTGTTTTAACCAATTTTATTAATAATGGTGTTGTTGGTGGGCTGTTTGTTTTGATTACAACGCCGATTACAACTGGTATGGGATTGAATGCTAGTGTCATGGCGGTGATCATTGCATTTACGGTTCATTTGGCTCTGATTTCTCCTGCTGGGGCTATTTGGAGTGCCATCTTATTTGACAATAAAGAGTGGATTACAACAAAGCAGATTTATAAATATGCAATCCCGAATTTAATTGTCATTACATTATTGATTATATGTGTTGGGTATCCATTAGCGTCTATCTTTTTGGGCTAAAATCATTTCAAGGGTAGGTATAAAAGGGCAAGCTGAATTTAGTTTGCCCTTTTCGTATTTTGTACTTTGGAAACTCTCGTGTTATACTTGTATCCAGGAAGGTGAACAAGCTATGCGCATAGAACAGTTAGAGTATTTTGTGGATGTAGCGAAGACGCATTCATTGAATATTTCAGCAGAACGACTTTTTGTGACACAGCCAACAATTAGTGAAGCCATTCATAAATTAGAAGAAGAGTTAGGATCGGATTTGTTGCTTCGATCAAAAAAAGGTGTTGCATTGACAGAATCTGGTGATGTGGTTCTACAATGGGCACAGAAGATTCTGGATGATGTGGCAGAGATGCGAGAAGCTATTTTAGAATTGGAAAATCATTCTAATGCAGAATTGAATGGGGACATCTGTATTGGTGCCACTAATTTGGTCAGTTCACTTATTTTACCAGACATCATTGAAGGATTTGGAAAACGATATCCGAATGTATGCGTTACGAATTTCTGTATTCGTCATTACGAAATAACAGAGTTTCTGGAAAAAAATACGATTGATCTTGCGCTATTTAACTTATTTAAGATCCCTGATTTTGTACAGGAGAATAGTGGAGCATTAAAAAATAATCTTTTACAAAAGTATTGTTGTGAAAATATTTATGAAGAGCCTATTTTTGTGATTGCAGGGAAAAATATGGCTATTAGCAAGAAGAAACAGGTAAATTTGAAGGAAGTGTTGCAGTATCCTTTGATCATGATGCAAAGTCATTTGCATGAACAAAATGATGTAGTTAGATTGCTACAAAAAATTGCAGAGCCGAATATTGTGTTAAAAACAGATAATGCTAAAATGATTCGACAGGCAATTTTGAGTGGGAGAGGAATAGGACTGGTAACGAAATCTTCTTGTGGACGTGCTTTTTTCAATGAAGTTCAGGATAGCGATCTTGTACGAATAGTAAAGCTAGAAGAGGATATTCTTTTGCAATATTTTGTAGGGATTAAGCCGGATAAGCATCTGTCCATGGTAGAAAAGGCATTTATTGACTATGTCAAAGAGATTATTGTTAAAGAAAAGCGTTGAATGAAGGTTTGCGATATGCCCTCTTTATGGAATCAACTAGTAAAGAGGGTATGCTGCATTTCATTCAACGCTTTATTTATAAGGCTAATAGGGCACGCCAATTATACAAAAATACTCCTTATAGGTAGAATAAAACATGTAAGAAACAGGTGTATTGAACCGATATCTACTGGACGAAGGAGTGTACATCATGCAAAGAAAACCGATGACGGATAAAATGATTGTTGTAGGGATTGATGGTTTTGATCCAATGCATGTGAAATACATGCTGGATCAAGGTAGAATGCCAAATTTGGCAAAATTGCTTGAGAAAGGTTCTGCTCGTGAAGACCTCGTTCTTTTAGGGAGCATGCCAACGGTTACCCCTCCAATGTGGACCACGCTTGCTACCGGTGCAACAGCACGTGTGCATGGGATCACGGGTTTCTTCAATCAGCATCCTGAAAAATTGGATACTGTTATTTACGCATTGGATTCCAGAATGTGCAAAGCAGAGCAGTTGTGGAATGTTTTTGCCGAAGCGGGCAAGAAAACTTTGGTATGGCACTGGCCAGGATCCAGCTGGCCGCCAACCAGCGGCAGTCCAAATTTGGCCGTCGTCGATGGGACCCAGCCAAGCAATTTGGGATCGGGTACGGCACAGGTTGACTGGGAAAAGATTTGCTTGGCTTCCGAAGACATTAAGGACATTCGTTTTGCTGCCCATGATGCCAGCGATAAAGGTGTGGCTGGCTGCGTCATTACCGATTTGGATGAGACTGTTGATGATGATCAAATGACCGGTAGTAAAGCCAGAGGCTTTGTAACTGGAAAAAGCAAAGAAATTAGTTTCTTTGCGATGAATGAAGAAGAAACTGAAGTGAATATGTTGGCAGGCAGCAATGTGGATACTGTCAATTCGCCAATTAAACCAGCAACTGGTTGGGCAGCTGCGCCAGAGGACGCGAAAGAATTTATCCTTTTGACCAGCGGCGGTTTTGTTCGCCGTCCATGCTTGATTCTTAAGAATGAAAACGGTGAATACGATACCGTTGCCATCTATAAAAATAAAAAAGCAACCGAACCTATTTTTGTTGTGAAAAATGACGAATTCACTATGGGTTATCAGGATGAAGTCGTGGATAAACATGGTGAAACGAAAACAGCATCCAGAAGTGTTCGTATTTTAGAAATGGCAAAAGATGGTTCTCGTATTAAATTGTGGCTGAGCAATGCTATTGATGTTGACAATGATATTGTCTGGCATCCAAAGGCGCTTTTGCAGGAAATTAATGCGAATGTTGGGGTTGCACCATTGGCTTGTCAGATGAATGCGAGGGAACATGACAACGTCACAAAGCTGTTAATCCCAAGTTGGGAATATTATGTTCAGTGGCAAGCGGACTGCTTGACGTATCTCATGGACAACAATCGCTACGACATCATCTTCTCTCATGTTCACAACGTCGATGGCTTGGGGCATAAATTCTGGCATTTTGCAAAATATCGTGAAGAATGGCAGAACGATGAAAAATTCTATCAGGAAGCGATGGACAAAGTGTATGAACAGACCGACCGTTACATTGGCCGCTTCCTGCCATACATTGATCAAGGCTGGACCGTTATCGTTACGTCCGACCACGGTTTGATCACCGAAGAAAACCACCCACCAGTATTGTGTACTGCCCCAGATTAAACGGACAGTACAAAAGAACCCCTGGTAGGAAAAT
>CALAKO010000115.1 GCA_937922955.1 uncultured Peptococcaceae bacterium
AATGGACGGCGTGTCGAAATTTGTAGGTCGGGTGTCCAAATTTCCGGCAAGCGAAAATCGGTCGTTTCGTAGGGCAGCGTGTCGCCGACGAGCTGGCAGCTGAAGCCGACTGCCAGAATGGTGCATTTTTGGGGCAGCTGCGGCAAGAAGCGGTCGTAATAACCGGCGCCGTAGCCGAGGCGTGTGCCATATGGGTCGAAAAGTAAACCTGGCACTAGGCAAAAGTCGATGCTGTCAAGTGCAAGTGGCTCGGCGCTGTCTGGGGAAATTTCTTTTAAATGACCTAGAGTGGTGATCAGCGGTGTCTCTGGTGTGTAACGACAAGCCTCCATCTGATGGTTTGGCAGACAGCGAGTGAGGGCAACGGTTTTGCCGCTGGCCCAAGCAGATTGAATGAGCGAAGTGGTGTCCCATTCGCTGCCAAAACTAAGAAACAGTAAAACAGTGTTCGCGCGCTGCCAGCGTGGGTCTTTAAGGATGGCACGGGTGAGAGCGATGGTTTGATACGTGCGTTCTTCACTATTTAATGCGCGACGCTGCTCTTTTCCGATGCTGCGCCATTGGTCTTTGGTCATAGCAATCCCTCCTTGACGTTCAGTATAGCGTGAAATGGAATAGGTCGCAAGATTTTGCGCGCTGACGAGTGAGAAATGATGAAAAAACGCAATTCACCTCTTGAATTTTTCGGTGATTGTGTTATTATATTATCAGTGATTAGCACTCGAACGTTTGGAGTGCTAACAAGAAGATGAAATTATTTTTAGGAGGCACATATATATGAATATCAAACCATTGGGCGACAAGGTTGTCGTGAAACCAGCGAAAGTAGAAGAAAAGACTGAAAGCGGCATCATTCTGCCAGGATCTGCTCAGGAAAAACCACATCAAGGCACTGTTGTTGCTGTTGGTCCTGGTGCTAGAGATGATAAAGGAAATCATATTCCACTTGATGTCAAAGAAGGCGATCGTGTCATCTATGGTAAGTTCGGTGGCGTGGATTTGAAATACGACAACGAAGAATACATTGTTCTTTCTGAAAAAGATATTCTTGTCGTTTTAGACTAATGATTTTAGGAGGCAATTCTTATTATGGCAAAAGAAATTCGTTTTGACGCAGAAGCGCGTGCTGCTCTTGAAACTGGCGTGAATGCAGTTGCTGACGCTGTTCGTGTGACCCTTGGGCCAAAAGGGCGCAATGTTGTATTGTCCCGTCCTTACGGTGCACCAACCATCACCAACGATGGTGTGACCATCGCGCGTGAAATCGATTTGGAAGATCCATTTGAAAATATGGGTGCTCAGCTTCTCAAAGAAGTTTCTATTAAGACCAACGATGTTGCTGGTGATGGGACCACAACCGCAACTGTTCTTGCACAGGCTATGGTTCGCGAAGGGCTGAAGAATATTGCAGCTGGCGCTAACCCAATGATCCTGCGCAAAGGGATGCACGCTGCTTGCGATCGTGCTGTTGAAGAAATTCATAAAATTAGCCAGCCAATCAAGAGCAAAGAAGCCATTGCTCAGGTTGCAGCCATCTCTTCTGCTGATGAAGAAATCGGTAAGCTGATTGCGGATGCGATGGAAGTAGTTGGCAACGACGGTGTTATCACTGTTGAAGATTCTAAGACTTTTGGCACTTCCATGGAAGTTGTTGAAGGGATGCAGTTTGACCGTGGATACATTTCCCCATACATGGTAAATAACACTGAAAAAATGGTTGCAACTCTTGATGAACCATACATTCTTGTTACGGATAAGAAAATCAGCAACATTCAGGATATCCTGCCTGTTCTTGAACAGATCGTTAAGACTGGCAAGGCATTGCTGATCATTGCAGAAGATGTTGAAGGGGAAGCCCTCACCACTATGATTCTTAACCGTCTCCGCGGCACCTTTACTTGCGTGGCTGTTAAGGCACCTGGTTTTGGTGATCGTCGTAAAGAAATGCTGAAAGACATCGCTGCTCTGACCGGTGCAACGGTTGTTACCGATGAATTAGGTTATAAACTTGAAGATACCACCCTGGATATGCTGGGAAGCGCACGTCAGGTTACTGTTGATAAAGAAAATACCACCATCGTTGATGGCCGTGGTGACAAAGCGAACATCGAAGCACGTGTTGAACAGATCCGTCGCCTGATTGAAGAAACCACTTCCGATTTCGATCGTGAAAAATATCAGGAACGTCTTGCTAAACTCGCTGGTGGTGTTGCAGTGCTTCAGGTTGGTGCGGCTACTGAAACCGAACTGACTGAAAAGAAGCATCGTATTGAAGATGCACTTTCTGCAACCAAGGCTGCTGTTGAAGAAGGTATTGTTGCTGGTGGTGGTACTGCTCTCTTGAACATCCTTTCTACTTTGGATGACATTAAGTTTGAAGAAGCCGATGCAATGACTGGTGTAAACATTGTTAAGAAAGCGTTGGAAGCACCTGTTCGTCAGATCGCAGAAAATGCTGGTGTAGAAGGCAGCGTTGTTTGTGAACGTGTTAAAGCATTGGCTGTTGGCGAAGGTTACAACGCACTGAAGGGCACTTATGAAAACATGATCGATGCCGGTGTTATCGACCCAGCAAAGGTTACCAGAAGCGCACTCCAGAATGCTGTTTCCATTGCAAGCATGATCCTTACCACCGAAACCCTCGTTGCAGATGTTACGAAGGAAGATCCAGCAGCGGCAGCTGCAGCAGCTGGCGGCATGGGTATGATGTAATTTTATAGGTCCCATGGGATGGCGAAATCCCTATAGCCTATGGTATAATAAAATAAACCAACAAGCGGATTCCTTGGCGGCTATCCGCTTGTTGTGTTGTATCGACTTTTTCCTATGAAAGGGGTATGAGTGTTATGAGTCAATGTGAAGGCTGCGCATCCGCCAGCTCCTGCGGCGGTTCCTGCCCAAGTGGTCAGGAAAAACAGCTGACGGAAGCCCAAAAACATACCAATATCAAAAATATTATTGTTGTCATGAGTGGGAAGGGTGGCGTTGGTAAATCCAGCTTCTCTTCTGTGCTCGCTATGGCGCTGCGTAAGCGTGGTTTTGAAGTCGGCTTGATGGACGCGGATATTACTGGACCAAGTATTCCAAAGCTGTTCGGGGTTAACCAGCAGCCAGCCATGGGCGAATATGGTATTGAACCAGTCAAGAGTAAATCTGGTATTTCTCTCATGAGCATGAACTTTTTGCTCCCTCACGACGATGATCCAGTTGTTTGGCGTGGTGCGCTGATTACTGGAGTTGTTCAGCAGTTTATCACGGATGTCTGCTGGGGCGATTTGGACTATCTCGTTGTTGATATGCCACCAGGAACTGGTGATGTGCCATTGACCATCATGCAGAGCATGAAGGTTGGCGGTGTTCTCATGGTTACCACTCCGCAGGGACTGTCCAACATGGTTGTTCGCAAGGGGCTTAAAATGATCGAATTAATGAACGTACCAGCCCTTGGTCTTGCTGAAAACATGAGCTATGTGCGCTGCCCTAATTGCGATGAACGCATTAACGTATTTGGCGAAAGTCATGTTCAGGAAACCTGCGACAAGTTCCAGATTCCGCTCATTGGTCAATTCCCGCTCGATCCACACCTTGCAGAAATGGGTGACGCCGGAGATATTGAAAGCTATGATGGTGAAGTGCTTACCTTGCTGACCGAAAGCCTTGATCCAATGCTCAAAGGTCTTGGCGAAGGTTTAATGGAATAATTGAAAATTAATCCCACATGCTTAGCGTGTGGGATTTTCTGTTTGCTGACGTAACATGGAAAAAGTTACAGTCTTAAATTTAGCTGAAATATGACCTTGTATGATTGTAAATCTTTTGCTACTATAGATTGGTGAAAAACACGTGGAACGTTGTGGAAGCCAAGTGTTTGATAGTTTACAATAAGTTGATTCTGATCTAGTACAGAGGGGAATTTTCATTATGTGTGGATTTGTAGGATATTTGCCTGGTCGAGAAGGCCAGACGCTTAATCATAGCGAAACGATTCAATCAATGATGGATGTGATCCAGCATCGTGGGCCAGACAGTGGAGGATATCATGTTGCTGATGGTGCCGTGCTGGGCTTTCGTCGCCTGACCATCATCGATCTTAGTGATGCCGGCAACCAGCCGTTGTTTGATGAGAGCGGCCGTTATACGCTGGTGTTCAATGGAGAAATTTACAATCACAAAGACATTCGTGCTGAGCTTGAAGAGAAGGGTTATCATTTTAAGTCCCATACCGACAGTGAAGTGCTTGTTCATGGTTACGCGGAATGGAGAGAAGGCATTCTCGATAAAGTGCGCGGCATGTTTGCCTTTGCAATCTGGGACGATCAGGAAAAGAGCCTGTTTTTGGCGCGTGATATGTTTGGCATTAAGCCGCTGTATTATGGGAAAGCGTCGAATGACGGCACATTCTTCTTTGGCTCGGAAATAAAAAGCTTCTTACCGCATCCATCCTTCGTGAAAGCGGTTAATAAAAATGCGGTGCTGCCTTATTTGACCTTCCAGTATCCGGTAACGCGTGAAACATTTTTTGATAATATTTTCAAATTAGAGCCGGGGACCTGGATGCGTGTTGAAGCGGATGGACACATGACTCGCAAACGTTATTGGGATTTTGAATTTGATGCGAGCGATGAACCGCTGGAAAACTATATTCAGCAGATTTCAGAGGTGCTGAAGGATTCGGTGAAGGTGCATAAGATTGCGGATGTGCCTGTTGGTGCATTTTTGTCTGGCGGTATCGATTCCAGCTATATTACGGCGCTGTTTAAGCCAGAAAATACCTTTTCAGTGGGATTTGCGGACTATGAGGGTCGCTTTAATGAAACAGATTTAGCACGTCGTTTGTCAGAGATCTTGGGATTCAATCACCACATTCGTTTGGTTAGTGCCGATGATTTCTTTGATGCGCTGCCGGATATTCAGTACCATCTCGATGAACCACAGTCCAACTTGTCGACGGTACCGCTGTATTTTCTGACCAAGCTGGCCAGTGAACATGTAACAGTCGTTCTTTCCGGCGAAGGAGCCGATGAGCTTTTTGGCGGTTACGAAAGTTATATGCGCACGCCGCATTTGAAGCTGTACGACCGATTTGTTCCACAAAAGCTGCGTCGTGGACTGTGCCAGGTGGCAAGAAATCTGCCAGACAACCGTCTGACCAGTTTGATGGTGCGTGGCGGTCAAACGCCGGAAGAATATTTTATCGGGCAGGCAAAGGTGTTTCCAGAAAAGGAAGCGCGTGCAGTGCTGAAGCCGGAATTCCGCAATGGCATTGCTGTGAAAGAATTGACGGCACCAGTATACCAATCAGTGAAAGACAAGGACGATGTCACAAAGATGATGACTGTTGACATGCGTCTGTGGCTGCCGGGTGACATTTTGCTGAAAGCCGATAAGATGAGTTCGGCGCATTCTTTGGAATTGCGTGTGCCGTTCTTGGATAAAGAGGTTATGAAGGTGGCCGAAAAAGTGCCGACCAAGTATCGCATTAAAGATGGCCTGAGTAAATATGCGTTGCGCAAAGCAGCGCTGGCAGAATTGCCGGAAGAATGGGCGCGCCGTCCGAAAAATGGATTTCCAGTACCAATCCGCGACTGGTTGCGTCAGGAAAAATATTATAATTATGTCAAAGAGATCTTTGAGTCGCCAGAAGCTGGTATCTTCTTTGATCAGGAACGTCTCTTGGGGTATCTTGATGAACACTATCAGGGAAAAGCCATGCGTCAGCGCTACATTTACACGGCGATGTCTTTGATTCTCTGGTATCGCGAATATTTTATCAAACGTTGATGAGAAACCTCTCCGCTGGCTGCGGAGAGGTTTTTGTATACGTGATGGTGGATGGTGTTTGCCATTGACGGGTGAATCTGTCATAATAATGGGATGGAGGGGTGACAATGGGCGAACATTATACGTATCTTGTGCAATGCGCGGACGGCAGCTATTATTGCGGCTATTCAACAGACCCGGTGGCACGCGCAGCGACGCACAACAGTGGACGAGGGGCAAAATATACACGTGCTCGTCGGCCGGTTACCCTGGTATATACTGAACAATTTGCTACTAAGGAAGCGGCTATGTCGCGAGAGTGGCATATGAAACGTATGAGTCACCAAGCTAAGGAAGCGCTGGTGATGGCGTATCAAAAAGAGAGAAAGGACGTTTTATGAGTACTCTGTTAATGATAGATGGAAACAGCATGGCCAATCGCGCCTACTACGGTGTGCCGCGATTGACCAATGCCAAAGGCGTGCCGACCAATGCGGTGTTTGGTTTCTTAAATACTTTGCAGGCCGTGGTTGAACGGTTCAAGCCGGATGAGCTTTTTGTGGCCTTTGACATCAGCAAGAAGGTGTTTCGTCATGAACGTTTTGCTGACTATAAGGGCACGCGCACGGGCATGCCAGAGGATTTGCTGACGCAAATGCCTTTAATCAAAGAGGCACTGAAGCATATGAATATTGAAACATTTGGTCTGGAAGGTTATGAGGCCGACGATATCATTGGCACAATGAGCGTGCACAACAGTGCGCTGGGCAATGAAAGTATTATTTTGAGCGGTGATAGAGACCTGTTTCAGCTGGTCAGCGACCATGTCACGGTGTGCTTTCCAAAAAGCAAGGGCGCTGATATGGAACTGGTGACGCCGGAATTTCTGCAGGACGCTTACGGCCTTACACCGCAAATGGTCATTGAAATGAAGGGGTTGATGGGGGACAAGAGCGATAATATCCCAGGCATCAGCGGCGTTGGCGAAAAAACGGCAAAAAAACTTCTGGATGATTATGGCAGTGTAGAAAACCTTTATGCCCATGTGGAAGATTTTAAGGGCAAAAAGCTTTACGACAAGTTGATGGATGGAAAAGAGGATGCTTTCCTAAGCAGAGAGTTGGCGACGATCAAATGCGATGTGCCAATTGACTTTGAGGCGTTGGATTTTACCTATGATCAACCAGATGTTGTGGCGTTGACATCGTTCTATAAAGAGCTAGGGTTGACCAAGCTTTTACGCAAGCTGGAAGCGGAATTTGGCACAACGACCTTGGAAGATGCAGTCCCTCAGCCAGCACCTGTGCTGCAAGGGGAAGAGTGCCCGGATCTTGAAACGGCAATCGCGCACTTATCGGCCATTGACAGTGAGCGTTGCGTGATGGTGTGTGAAGTGGGGGACGATAAAGTACCGGTTCGTTTTTCCTGGCGCGCCAATGGTGAAAATCGTACGGTTGCTTTGGCGGATCGTATGGCCTGGGATCGTTTGGTGGATGCTTTGGATGCTCTCTTTGAAAAAGGGAAAACGATGGTGCTCACAGACGATGCCAAGAAACTGGCTCATGCCTTGCTTTTAGCAGGTTGTATGACCGAACAGGTGAAATTTGATGTGGTGCTCAGTGACTATCTGTTGCAGCCGGAAGGTGGAGAACACGATGTGCACCGTGCTGGTGAAATCTATCTGGGTAAAACTTTGCCGGAAGCAGAAATGGAACGCATCTATGCAACGTTGGAAATCATTGAGGACGTGTATCCAATCATGCGTTCAAAAATGGCTGAAGGCGGCTGTCTGAACTTGTATTTGGAAGTGGAGCTGCCATTGGCGTGGATTCTCGCACAAATGGAAATTGTTGGGGTGCGTGTAGATACGCCGTACCTGGAAAAGCTGCAGGTGGAATTCGATGAGCGCATACGTACCATAGAGAAAGATATTGAAATCATGGCTGGCGAGCCGATTAATCCAAATTCGCCGAAACAGCTGGGACATATTTTGTTTGAAGTGTTGGAGCTGCCCGTGGTTAAAAAGACCAAGACGGGCTATTCCACCAGTGCCGAAGTTCTGGAAACTTTGCGTGACAATCATCCGATCGTTGGTCGTGTGCTGGATTACCGTCAGCTAGCCAAGCTTAAAAGCACCTATGTTGATGGGCTGTTGAAACTGGTTGATGAATACGATCGCGTGCATACCTCGTTTAATCAAACGGTTACAGCCACAGGGCGTTTGTCCAGCACAGCGCCGAACCTGCAGAATATTCCGGTGCGAACGGAAGAAGGAAAGCGTATTCGCCGCGCCTTTATTCCGATTGAAAAGAAAAATCTTCTGATCAGCGCCGACTATTCGCAGATTGAACTGCGCGTGCTGGCTCATCTCAGTGGTGACGATATGTTGATGCAGGCTTTCTTGAAGGGCGAAGACATTCATCGTCGCACTGCGTCCGAGGTTTTCCATGTGCCAATGGAAGAAGTTACAGCAGATCAGCGCCGAACTGCGAAAGCTGTCAATTTTGGCATCATCTATGGCCAAACTGATTTCGGCCTGTCCAAAGAACTAGGAATCAGCCGACGCGAGGCGCAGGCCTATATTGACCTTTATTTTTCACGTTATCCATTGGTGCAGACGTTTATCAATGACACGATTGCCCATGCACGGGAAGTCGGTTATGTAACCACCATGCTGGGACGCCGCCGTTATATTAAAGACATCAATAGCCGCAATCGTAATTTGCGTCAATTTGCGGAACGTACGGCTGTTAATTCACCGATCCAGGGCACTGCTGCCGACATCATTAAATTGGCCATGCTGCGCTGCGATCAGGCATTGGAGGATAATCATATTGATGCAAAAATGCTTTTGCAGGTGCACGACGAACTGATTTTTGAGGTGTCTCGCGAAGATGCTATGGTGCTCAGCCAGGTTGTGCGCAAATGCATGGAGGAAGCGGTGAAACTGACTGTGCCATTAAAAGTGGACTTCAAAGCAGGCTTTAACTGGCAGGAAATGGAGAAAATCTGATGCCGGAACTGCCAGAAGTTGAAACAATTTGCCGTGGTTTGCGGACGCAGCTGTTGTCACGACGTATTGAACGCGTTGAAGTGCGTTCTACAGATGTTATTCATCAGAAAGATATGACGCCGGAGGATTTTACTGCAGTTCTAGAGAAGCAGTTGATTTTAGCAGTGGAACGGCGTGGTAAATACATCGTCATAACGTTGGATAATGGCTGGCTGGTCTGTCATCTGCGCATGACTGGCAAATTGCTGATGCGGGAGTGTGAGAGTGTGCCGGACAAACACACCCATCTCGTCTTTTGGTTGGACGATGGTAAAACACTGCAGTATCATGATGTGCGGCGCTTTGGGGGATTTTGTTATTATAGCGAGAACCCGTTGACGCAGCCGCCTTTACAGCTGTTAGGTCCAGAACCGTTGAGTGATGAGTTTGATGCAGCGGTTTTCTGGGAAAGCTGTCAAGGGCGCCGACGTCCTGTTAAGTCGCATTTGCTGGATCAGGCGGTGGTAGCAGGTATTGGCAATATCTACGCCGACGAAATTCTTTTTCGCGCCGGCGTCCGGCCGCGAAAAAGCGCGATGCGTATTTCAAAAAAAGAAGCTGTGGCCATCGCGGCGGCAACAAAGAGTGTGCTTGCAGAAGCCGTTGCTGCTGGTGGAAGTACCATTCGGGATTATGTGGACAGCGAAAACAGGCAGGGAGGCTATCAGCTGGCGCATCAGGTGTATGGCCGGGCAGGCAAGCCTTGTCAGCGTTGTGGCACGTGTTTGAAGCAAGTGACCGTAGGCGGACGCAGCAGCGTGTATTGTCCGCGTTGTCAGAAAAGCTAGGAGATGAATCATGATCATAGGCATAACGGGAGGCATCGCTTCAGGAAAAACCGCAGTCAGCGATTATGTCAAAGAGCTGGGCTATCCAGTGGTGGATGCCGATGAATTGTCCCGCGAGATAATGGCTCCGAATAGCCCTGTGTTGGATGACATTCGACAGACGTTTGGCGATGGTGTCTTTCATTCCGATGGAAGCCTTGATCGCCAGGCGCTGGGGCGATGGATCTTTCGTGATTCAAAAGCACGAAAGCAGCTGGATGCGATCACGCACCCGGCTATTGCGCGCAAGGCTGAAGAACGATTCGCAAGTTGCGCGGGACAAGAGTTTGTGTTCTTTGTCGTACCATTGCTTTACGAAAGCGGTATGGATGCATACTGTGATGTTGTCTGGCTGGTGCATGTTGATGATGCACTGCGCCAGAAAAGACTAATGGCGCGCGATGGTATTGATGACGATTATGCGAAACAAAAAATGACAGCGCAAATGAGCGAGGAAGAACGGCTCGCTCACGCACCGGAAGTGATTTGGAATGACGGTGACTTACCGCATTTGCACCTGCAAGTGCAGGCATTGATGAAAAAACTAAAAAAATCGTAAAAAAGGTGTTGACGAATCGTAAAACATTTCGTATAATAAATCTCGTCGCTGAGGGGTGACCGAGGCGGCGAGAATAAAGCGCGGTGGTGGCGGAATTGGCATACGCGCACGTTTGAGGGGCGTGTGAGGCAACTCGTACGGGTTCAAGTCCCGTCCACCGCATTAAGCAACAGTCGGCAGCGACTGTTGCTTTTTTGTTACATACAAATGTTGACAAGATAGGGCAAAAAAGATACAATCAAACTATTGGAAACATGTAAACCTTAGTCAAACAATTTTCATCTTTAGATGAAATCCAAGGAGGAATTTTTGTAATGGCAAAAGAACAATATCAGCGTACAAAACCACACGTAAACATTGGTACCATTGGTCA
>CALAKO010000116.1 GCA_937922955.1 uncultured Peptococcaceae bacterium
TATCAAAACGGCATGACGGCAGCGGCTGTGTTGGAATACGTCGGCGATCTAAAAAAAGACAAGATAGAGGAACTCAAAAGAAAAATTGAAGAGCATGGCGTTGGCGCAGAAAACGCTGGACGCATCATGCCGATTCCGCCAGGAACTAAAGTGGTGCCGCTGGATCTCAAACTATCAGACAGCCAGTTTTTCGAGCTGAAAAAATATAATGCGCTGCAGATTGCATCGGTGTTTGGGGTGAAACCGAGCCAGATCAACGACTATGAGAAGGCCAGCTATTCTTCGAGCGAGGCGCAAAACCTGAGCTTCTATGTGGACACTTTGTTGGCCATCCTGAAGCAATACGAAGAAGAAATTGATAGTAAGTTGATTTCTAATACTGACATTGCTAAAGGGGTACACGTGAAGGCGAATGTGTCGTCTATCCTGCGTGCGGACATGAAAACGCAGGCGGAAATACTTGCAATGAACGTCAACAACGCCATCATGATGCCGAATGAGGCGCGAGACAAACTGGATTTAATTGCACATCCTGATGGAGACATTCTCATGGCCAATGGAAACTATATTCCACTTGGGCAAGTTGGTAGCCAGTATGGAATTGGTGAAGGAGGTGATGGCAAGTGAAGAATTTAAAAATCAAAAACATGACAGATACAAGTGCGGACATCTATTTGTATGGCGATATTGTGGATGATGGTTGGAAATGGTTTGAAAGCGACATTGCCCCACAGGATGTGCTTGATCAGCTTGATCAGTTGAAGGGAAAGACACTGAACATTTACATCAATTCTGGTGGCGGCGATGTGTTTGCCGGTACAGCGATTAACAATATGCTGCGTCGGCATGATGGTAAAACGATTGGACATGTGGATGGTGTTGCCGCCTCGATTGCGTCGGTGATTCTGCTAGCGTGCGATGAGGTCGTTGTTCCGGCGAATGCTTATGTGATGATTCACAGACCGGCATGCAAGGCCGAGGGCAATGTTGACGATTTGATGAAAGCCTGCGAGGTGTTGGACACCATCGAAGAAGGAATCGTTACCACCTATCTGGCGCACAGCGATATGGATAAGGAGACGCTTGGCCAGATGATGAAAGATGAAACCTGGATGACTGGTGATCAGTTTGCCGAGCATTTCACGAAGGGCGTGACGGTTGTTGATCCGGTTAAAGCTGTGGCGTGCGCGACAGCGCTGAGCCACAAGCGGTGGCCAAAGGCAATTGTGGACAAAGCGAATGAAGATGACGTAAAGAAAATGGAATTAGAGGTTACGTTGGCGATCAGCTAGGAGGATAAACATGAAAAAATCTGTAGAATTGAAGCAAAAACTAGAAGCACTTAAAAACAGCATGAAAGCGCTTATGGATGAAGGCAAAGTGGCTGAGGCTCATGCCAAACTTCCTGAGGTTGAAGAATTGAGGAATCAGATTGCTGTACAAGTTGCGCTGGAAGAAGAGGAAGCAGCAGGGTTTAGTGGCACGCCAATGGGTGCGCCTGTGAATGCGGTAAATGAGACGGTGGTTTTCAATAAGCGCCTGCTTGGTAAACCACTGACTGACGCAGAAAAGGTTTTTGTCAATGCGGCAGGGTCTCCAGGGCAGGTTGAGGCAGATGATACGCGCGGAGGCTATTTGGTACCAGCTGAACAGCAGAATCAGATTAAGGAGTTCCGTCGGGTACTGAATCCACTCAAGCCTTACTGCAACGTTGTGGCTGTTGGCTCTCGATCCGGCAATATGCCGATTGAAGTGGCGGCAAGCGATAAGCTGACTAATTTTGAAGAATTGAACGAAATCCCTCAGAGCAATGTGACCTTTGGCAATGTTAAGTGGACGGTAGGGGATTATGGTGACATCATTCCTGTATCCAATTCACTGCTTGCGGATGAAAAGGTCAATCTGACAAATTATCTTGGCAGACGCTTTGCGCGTAAAGCGGTGCGCACTGAAAATGAGAAGATCATGGCGTTGTTGGAAGGGGCAACGGCTAAAACTGGCACGGATTACAAGGCACTTAAAACGGCGCTCAATAAGGAGTTGGACCCTGCGATTTCTGCTGAGGCGATTATCATCACCAACCAGAGCGGTTTTGATTGGCTGGATCAGCAGGAAGATGGAAACAAGCATCCACTTCTGCAGCCAATGCTTGCAGATAAAACCAGAAAGGCCTTCGCAGGTCACGAAGTTGTGGTGCTTTCTGACGCAGAAATGGCGCCTGGAGAAGGTAGTTATGTGTTCTATGTCGGGAACATGTCGGAATATGTGGCGTTTTTTGATCGGGCTGGTGTGGAAATGGCAGTTTCTAAAGAGGCTGGATTTACCAAAAATGCGACGCTTTTGCGCGTGATTGAACGATTTGATGTGCAAAAAGTGGACGCTGCTGCCATGGTGAAACTGACTGTTACACCAGCATAAAGCGAGGCGATGCAGCATGGCAGAATTAACTGTTGATGAAATCAAAACTTATTGTCGCATCGATGGAGATGCGGACGATGCAGAGATTATGAACGTATTTCTGCCAGCCGCAGAGCATTATCTTGATGCTGCCATCGATCATAAAGCGGTACTGAGCTATGATGTGCCTCAGTACCGCTTATTGGTATTGCTATTGATCAATCACTGGTACAACAACCGCGATAGCGTGGCTGTCGGCGTATCGGTCGCAGAAATGCCGTTCTTATGGAGAAACCTCATGCAACAACTTCAGAATTGGGGTGAAGACGCATGAAATCGGTTCGAACAGGTCAGCTCAGGCATCGGGTGACAGTCAAAAAACTGGCTGTTGTACCGGGTGAATACGACGAACTTGGCAATGATAAGACCGAAGAGGTTGTCGTAGGGACCTATTGGGCGAACATCGAAAGCCGAACAGGATCGCTGTTAAAAGGACGCACAGCAGATACTGTGCTAACAAATACAACGCACGTTATTACCATGCGTTATCATGCAGAAATTGATCATACATGCTGGATAGAGTTTCGTGGGCATCGCTTTGATATTGATTATGTAAGTGATCCAGATATGACAATGGCGTGGATGCAGGTGTATGTGAGAGAGGTGGTGGGGTAAATGGAGACAGACATGGATTTGAGCGAACTGGTTGAACTAAGCGAAGGCATGGTTGATATGGTCACAAAACGATGGCCGAAGGAAAATAATAAATTCATGCGCAAGGAAGCTCGATCAGAACTGAAAGTTGCCAAAAACCTAGCCCGTTCTCGCTTGAAGAATCTGCGACCGGCCAGTGTCAAGCAGAGCTATATGCACGGTATGACGACAGGAAAACCTTATCATTATTTGGATGATCCGACAGACCTGAGCATTCAGGTGAAAAACACATCGGCGCATGGGCACCTTATTGAAAACGGCCACGTTGTGAAGGGGCGAGGTCCTACAACAGGGAGAACGGCAAGCTATAACACAAGTGGGCGAAAAGCCAATAAGAATTATACCGGAGAAAGCAGAACGGATAGCAAAGAACGCTTTGTTAAAGGGTATAACATCCTCAATGATGCCAACGAAAGCTACCAGTCAACTTTCTATAGAAATGTGGATGCGCATGTTGATGACCTGATTGAAAAGGGGCTGTTCTAATGACCATCACAGCAACAGATATCAGTAGAGATTTGACGCAAGAACTGAGAAAACATTTTCCTGCATACTATAAGAACGCTGACATCACAGAAGGTTTTGAACGGCCATGCATGACGATGGAGGTGGCGACTATAAGGACTGGTGAGAGCAACGACTACTTTCGCCACGATTATGTTCCCATCACCATCTATTATTTTTCAGAAAACAGGACCAGCGGTTATGCGGATTTACTGGCCGTGCAGGAAAAGCTGCGGAGACTGCTGGAAAGTCCGCTGTTCCTTGCTGGAACCTATCTTTATCCGCCGGAGCCGGTGGAATTTTCCATCGTTAAGGAAGATGGATCGCTCATTGCGAGCGTGGAGTATGAGATTTATCAGGAGCGTCCAGAAAGCATTGATGATACTGTGCCGATGCATCCAGATGAACCGATGAACGATGAATACATGGAAGAACTGATCATCAATACAGAATTGGAGTGATATTATGGCTATTAATATGCCGAGTTTGATTGTTACAGTTAAGCAGCTGGCTGAAACCGTTATTCAGCGCAGTGCGCGCGGTCGCGTGGTACTGATTGTCATTGATGACACCGAAGGCGGTGACAAAGTAGCGGTTTATAAGACAAAGTTTGATGTCGATAAAACAGCCTACACCGCAGACAATTACAACGATATTACGGCGGCGTTTGATACAGTCGTGACGTACGATGCGACAGCGGGGGCTTATCTTGGGGCGCCGATGTCTGTCACGGTGTTTAAGATGAAATCGGAAGAGACGTTTGACGAACACATTGCACCTTTGTTGAATCAATATCGTTTTGACTGGATCACGGCAATTACGGACAAAACGGAGGTGCACACTGCGGTTATTGCCTATGTACAGGCATACAACGCAAAGCCTTACAAGAATGCAAAAGCGCTCGTTTATAAGGCGACTGAACCAGACGACAAACACGTTGTTAACTTTACAACGGATACTTACAGCACGATTAGTGCACAGGACCAGCCGGCCTGGCATTTGCTTGGGCGTATTTGCGGGATTGCAGCCGGCCTGCCTATGAGCCGTACATTAACGTATTATTCGATGTCTGGCATTGAACGTGTCAGCGAGCCGGAGGATATGGATGCTGAAGTTGAAAAAGGGCATTTATTCCTATGGAACGATGAAGACGATGTGAAACTGAGTCGAGAGGTGAACTCTCTGACGACGCTGGAAGGCGACGATACAGAAGATATGCGTTCCATCGCCATCATAGAAGCTATTGACCAGATGACCTACGATCTGAAATCGGCGTTCAAAAACGATTATGTTGGCAAATATAAAAACAGTTACGACAGGCAGATGCTCTATGTAACGGCTGCCAATGCCTACTTTATGATGCTGGAACTGGATGAAATCCTCAACAGTGATTTCGATAATGCAGCCGATATTGATGTGGAGGCTCAGCGTCGCGCTTGGAT
>CALAKO010000117.1 GCA_937922955.1 uncultured Peptococcaceae bacterium
CGTGCTAATGTTTTTGCATCGCCAAGTATGGTATCTGCTTGTTTGGTGGCATTTTGAATGATGGTCTGTGCGCGATTTCTTGCACGTTCCAAAGGTTTATAATCGTCTTCTGTTTGTTCGCTTACCAAACGATCTATGAGTTTATCTTCTGATGCACAGTCTATGTAAGAAGGATCTACTTCGCATATTGCTGTAAGAGAACGGATCAAACGCAGTGTTTTTTCTCGAGGTACAAGCACTTCCGTCTTATGCAATAGTGGCGAGCGTCCTTCTTCCAGAATTTTTTTCAGATGATGCAGGTCTTCACAGATGGACTGTCCTTTCTTTTGTGCCGCACGTGCTTCTTCAAGGTCGCTGTTATCATCCTCTTCAACTGATGATGCCTGCATTACAGGCTCTTCATCAGTGTCATTGCTTTGAACAATTTCTTCTGAGCCACCGTTTTCAAGAGGAATTTCCGTTGTTTCTTGAGCAATGGTTTCTTCCGTTTCAGGCAACGCACTTTCTTCCTGTTTAATGAACTGTGGTTTTTTAATTCGTCGCGCAGCTGGTTTAAGAAGGTCTTTCAACGTAATCGGATCCGGCATGTCGTCATCTTCGTCTTCATCCAAGTCCTCGCCACGAGTCTCTTTATGTGGCTCTTCCACGATCGGCTTTGCTTCCACTACATCCTCTTCCGACGATTGTTCGTTTATACCAATCTCATCGTCCAGCGATTGCAGGTCATCCATAAAGCTTGCACGTGCTTTTTCTGCCTGTTCACGGATAACCGTGCTCTTAAGGTTTTCTGCGTCTGGTTCTTCAAAATCCATATCGCTTTCTTCTACGATTTCTTCTATTTCCGGCTGTGACTCTTCCTCAGTCTCAGTATCTTGGTACTCTTTTTCCTCTTCTTCATAACGCTCCATGTATTCACCAATGGTAGCCTCTGGATCAATGCTTTCAAGGAAAGGTGCGCCTTCTTCTAGATTAATTTCCGGTTCTTCTTCCTGCGTCACCGGAGCTGAATATAATGTTTGTTTAGAATATGCCGCGTCGCTCAATACGTTGGAAACATTGTAGCGATCGTTTTTTGCTTGTGAAAATAAAGTTTCCTTTTCAGGCATTCTTGCACGCCTCCTGCTTCAGTCTATTATTTCTCATTATATCCTGCAGCGCTGCTTTTGTCCATCTGAAGCTCAAAAACCACGCCGAGTCTCCAAACAAAAAAAGATCTGTAATCTTTCGATCACAGATCTTTCGTTAATCAGTCTGCATTATCTCCTGGCGATTGCTGGGAATTGAATACTTCCCGCATGCTGAAGGTTGCAAACGCATCGTTTGTTGCCTGATCCAACAGCGTGACCACCACATCAATGTCCTCTTCCGATCTTCCAGCATAGAGTTGATACGATGTGCCGGCAGAATATATCAAACCTAACTGTTCCTCACCGTTTTCTGCTTGGAACACGTCCCTGTTTACTGTCACTTCAAACGCACTCATGTCATCGTTATAGCTAACACTCACCAATCCTGGTATCTCGCCATCATCAAGTATCGTTTGAATGTTTTCCTCAAAATGATTTTTGTAGCTCAGCAACAGTTCCTGTTGTTTTTCCGGTGTCATGGTATAAGTAACGGTGTCATCATCGCCAATACTTACAGTAATGTCTTCTTCCTCCGCATTCGCTTTGATTTCTTCGTCACTTTGCTCACCTACCAGGCCTCGCGGCACGACAATAGTCACCGACTTTTCAGCAGTTGCGTCCTGTTCACCACTGCCACATCCTGCAACGCCTGCCAAAAACAGCAGCATTAATAAAACGACACCTATTTTTCTCATCGGTATCCTCCCGATTCAGGCATTTCTTACAGATAACAAAAAAGCCACCCTACGGCAGCTTCTTCTATCTAAACTTACGCCATCTTGTTGTAAGTCTTCATGATTCTGGATTTCTTGTTTGCAACGTTGTTCTTGTGAAGCAGACCCTTAGAACCAGCCTGATCGAGCTTCTTCACAGCAAGCGTCATTGCTTCAGCAGCTTTCGCTTTATCTCCAGCTTCAACTGCATGATCAAACGCCTTAACAGCGGTACGAACAGCACTCATAGCGCTGGCATTGCGAAGGCGACGAACTTGATCAGTTTTAGCGCGTTTCTTTGCAGATTTGATATTTGCCAATGGGCACACCTCCTTTTACCCTCTCACGAGCAATTTAACACGAAATATAATACCATATCACAGACCTTTAATCAATGGATTTTTTCCATGTTTTTCTAGTTCTTGCATAAAAAAGAGCGTTTCACAGTAAAAGAAACGCTCTTTTTTAATAATTAGTCTTCTAATGGCTTAAAAGCGGTCTTTGTTGCACCGCAAAGTGGGCAACGCCAGGTATCTGGCAGATCTTCAAAAGCAGTCCCTGCTGGAATTTTACCTTTTCTATCCCCTTTAGTTGGCATGTACATGTAACCGCAGGTTGGCATCTGGCACTGATACACTCTCATATCTTTTTCTTCGCTCATGTTTCACAACTCCTTTTCTAAAATTTAACAGCTTAATAGCTGAAAATCGACATAAAATAAGGCAATAACAAACCAATACAAAGCAAGATAACAATCACAACCACGAAAAATTGAGTCAGTTTGCTTTGACGGCGTCTCATGCGTGCGCGCTCCCTTCACGGAAGTAACGTTCGATGTCACTCATGACAATGCCACCATCGCCAACAGCGGTGGTTACCTGACGCACGCTTTTTTCGCGCACATCACCAATAGCATAAACGCCAGGAATATTGGTGGCCATGTTGTCATCGGTGATAACATAGCCTCTTTCATCAACTTTGAGACCTTCTGGATACACTTCCTGATTAGGGCTGTAGCCGACAAAGATAAAGCAGCCATCAAAGTTCCATTCTTTGACGTCGCCTGTCTTAACATTTTTTGTTACAACCGTGCGAAGCTGATCATCTCCCTCCAAAGAGGTGACAACAGTATCCCAAACAAAGTGGATTTTTTCATTAGCAAAAGCGGCTTCCTGACTGCGCTTATTAGCGCGCAATTCGTCGCGACGATGGAACACGGTGACGCTGTTGCACATGTTTGCCAAATAAACGGCATCTTCAACAGCCACATCGCCACCACCTACAACGCAGACATCTTTGCCGCGGAAGAAGAAACCATCGCAGGTGCCACAATAGCTGACACCATGCCCACGGAAGGTGTCTTCATTTGGCACACCAAGCGTACGTGGGTGAGCGCCAGTGGCAATAATGACGGCACGTGCTTCGTATTCTTTTTCTTCGGTGCCTGTCGTAGTGATTATTTTTTTCACATCACCATCGACATCCAAACGAACGACTTGTTCAAAAACAAATTCAGCGCCAAAAGTCTGTGCATGTTCATAGAACTTCATTCCCAATTCTGCACCGGCAATGCCTGTTGGATAACCAGGAAAGTTCTCAATGATATCTGTTGTTGACGCCTGACCGCCAGGCATGCCCATTTCAAATACAGTAACGCTGTACCCAGCACGGCGAGCGTAAACGCTTGCTGTCATCCCTGCCGGACCAGCACCGATAATTGCTACATCGATCATTTAAATTCCTCCTATTAAATCAAACGCCAGTGACAGGAGTCGAACCTGCGGCCAATGGTTTAGGAAACCACTGCTCTATCCTCTGAGCTACACCGGCATGCCTTTCAAGCACTTTCGTTGCGATGGTTCAAGTATAACATGCCGCTGCACATACGTCAAAAATAATCACACCTCTACGGGCATGTTTTTTCTTTTTGAACATTTAACGCCTCTAATATTTCACGTTCATCTAGCCTTTATACGTGCCCCTCAAACGCCAATGGTTTGCCAAATCAGCATCACAGCTGAAATTAACAGCACCACATTGACCAGTTTCTGGAAAACCGACGTATTCAAATGTCTGGCAATCTTAGCGCTGACTCTCAACGCCACCGCCACCGCCAAAAATCCAATGATGATATAAGGCACGCCTGCCATGGTATACGCACCGGACCATGCATACGCCAAACAAGGCAACGTCATAATTATGCTGCCGCTGGCAAATTGCATAATGCGAAAAGTATCTTTGTCACGATAGCGATTGCGACAATAAACGACCATCAGCGGACCACCGCAGCCAAACGCACCTGTTAAAAGCCCAGAGAAAAAGAGCAGCAATTTATGCCAAGGCCGCTCTTGAAAAGTTTCTGATTTTTTGCCACGCACATCATCCATCAAGCCTTTGATGGCTGTTGCAGCGACAAAAAGCCCTAACACCCCTTTCATAAACTGCTCTGGCAAAAAATTCAATGCCAGAAAACCGATTGGCATGCCAATCACGACCACAACCACAAGCTGTACCACTTCACGCCAGTTGACCTGATGCCGCACTTGTATGGCCTGAATGATCACTTGCACGGCGACAATCAGCATCAACACTGCCACCGCCGTCTTCAACGGCAGGAACATGCTAAGCACTGGCAATGCTAAAACGTTGGCAGCAAAACCAATGACGCCCGCCAGCGTCATCGCCACCAGCATGACAAGTCCATATAAGATCAGTTCCATAATGTTCACCTCTTAAAAACCATTGTACCACTTTATAGACGTCGGACATACTCTCAAATATCTAAGACCGCCATAGGCATTGCCTAAGGCTAGATATAAAAAAGCCACAGGCTGAACGCCTGTGGCTTCTCATCTATTCATTTATTCAGCAGCTTCGGTGTTTTCACTGCTTGCACCTGCGCTGGCAATTGGCAGAACAGCACCTTCAAAATGATCGGTGATGAACTGTTTGCACTTGTCAGAGGTGAGTACTTTCTTAATAACTTTTGCTTTTTCGCTGTTTTCTTCACCTTCACGAACAGCAACGATGTTCGCATAGGTCTGTGCTGCAATGCTGTCTGCAGCTTCTACAACGAGTGCATCGCTGAACTTGAGACCAGCATCCAACGCATAGTTGCCGTTAACCACTGCGAAATCAACATCAGGCAGGGAACGTGGAATCTGTGCAGCTTCAAGTTCGACAATTTCCAGGTTCTTTGGATTTTCTTCAATATCCATCTTGGTCGCAGTGATGTCTGCACCTTCCTTGAGCGTGATCAGACCATTTTCCTGAAGGAGAAGGAGTGCACGTGCTTCGTTGGTGGTGTCGTTTGGCACTGCAACTTTTGCACCATCAGGAATGGAGTCGAGGTTGGTCAGGCTGTCAGAGAAAATGCCCATTGGTTCATAGTGCACTTCGCATGCAGCAACAAGATGGGTGCCATTTTCTTCATTGAAGTTGTCAAGATATGGGCCATGCTGGAAGTAGTTGGCATCGAGGTCGCCAGCTTCCAGTGCATTGTTAGGCTGTACATAGTCGGTAAATTCTACGACTTCCAAGGTGTAACCTTCTGCAGCAAAATCATCGGCCATTTCATTCAAGATAACGGCATGTGGGGATGGGGAAGCACCAATGGTGATGGTTTTGTCATCGGAAGCAGAGCTTTCAGCAGAGCTGCTAGCAGCAGAAGAAGTACTGCTGGAGGAAGCATCGTTTCCACCACCGCAGCCAGCGAGCAGGCCGATTGCGAGAGTAGCAACAAGTGCAGAGGCAATCCATTTTTTCTTTTTCATGTTCATTCTCCTTGTCTTTTTTGAACTTTTTTATTTTAGTCATTGATGCGTTTATCCGAACGTTTGGCAATACGTGAGCCAACAGATTGGATAATCTGCACCATGATAACTAACAATACAACAGTAATCAGCATGGTTTCTGTGTCGTAACGGTTGTAGCCATAACGGATGGCAATGTCCCCCAAACCACCACCGCCAACAACACCAGCCATCGCAGAATAACCAAGAATGGTCGTCGCGCTGACAAGCAGCCCGTTTAAAAGCGAAGGCTTTGATTCTGGCAGAAGCACTTTGGTGATGATCTGCGTGTTGGATGCCCCCATAGACTGAGCCGCTTCAACCACGCCGTGATCCACTTCTAAAAGCGATTGTTCAACCATGCGTGCCACAAATGGGGCAGCAGAGACCACCAACGCAAAAATTGCAGCTCTTGGCCCAATGGTAGTACCCACAACAATTCTTGTAATTGGTGATAAGGTAATCATCAAAATCAGGAACGGCACCGAACGAAGGATGTTAACAATGCCACCAATGAGCCAGTTGAGGCCAGGCATTGGATGAAGTCCGTTTTTGTCGCTGATGATGAGAAACACACCCAACGGAAGGCCAATCAAATAGGAAATCACCGTAATGGCGATAATCATGTAAATACTTTCAAGAGTCCCCTGGACCAACAATTCAACCATCTGTGACTCAAGCATCCTGGCTCACCTCCTCAACGGCAATGCCGCGATCCTTCAAATAACGCGATACGCGTTCTGATTCCATGACATCGCTCACTTGGATGACCATATCGCCATAGGTGTCACCTTCAATAGAGCGCAAATTTGCATGAATAATGTTCACTGGAATACGCAAATCCAAAATCATTTGGCCGATAATTGGTTCCAACGCATGACTGCCATTGTAAACCACACGCAAGAAACGGCCTTCACCTGGACGATAGGTAACAGGATCTTCGTCCTCACGATAAACGAGCTGACGCGTCGCATCGGTTTTTGGATGCGTGAAGATATCTTGAACAGTGCCAATCTCAACAATGCGATGGTTTGCAATAACGGCTACGCGCTGACACACTTCTTCAACAACGCTCATTTCATGGGTAATGATGACCACCGTAATACCCATCTCTTTGTTGAGCTTGCGCAGCAGCTGCAGAATAGAAGCGGTTGTCTGCGGATCCAGTGCCGATGTGGCTTCGTCGCATAAAAGCACCTTTGGATTCGTAGCCAAGGCACGTGCAATCGCCACACGCTGTTTCTGACCGCCAGAAAGCTGTACTGGATAAGCATTGGCACGTTCGGCCAAGCCAACAATTTCCAACAGCTCTTTGGCTCGCGCTTCAGCTTCGTCTTTTTTAACGCCGGCAATTTCCAATGGGAAACAAACATTTTCCAGTGCAGTGCGCTGCATGAGCAAGTTGAACTGCTGGAAGATCATGCCCATTTGCTGGCGCACCTGACGCAAATCTTTATTGGATAAGGTCCCTAAATCTTGACCGTCAAAAACAACACTCCCGGACGTTGGCTTTTCAAGAAAGTTGATGCAACGCACCAGGGTACTTTTGCCGGCACCAGACAGACCGATAATCCCAAAAAATTCGCCTTCTTTGATGCCCAGATTGATGCCTTCAAGAGCAATCACATCTCGGCCTTTGATTTTAAAGACTTTATGTAGATCTCGAATTTGAATGAGGTCTTTCGCCTCTTGCATAGATGTCCTCTCCTCTTTCAATGTCGTGGTTTGCGCGGAGTCAGTTCGCGCAAATCGTATGGTGTTCCCGGATAAACGATATGGTTCATCCAATTTGAGAACAACAAGTTCGCATGTCCCCTCCAGCGTACAATCGGCGCCAGATTTGGATCATCTCCCGGAAAATAATTATGTGGAAACGGCACATTGTCGAGCCCTTTTTTAACGTCTCGCTCGTACTCTTCTGCTAAAGTCAATGGATCGTATTCAATATGACCAGAAGAAAAATAATGTCGTTGATCGATGGTGGTAGTCAAAAGAGGTCCAGCCTCATCACTTTGAACGAGCACCTTCAAATCTGGACAAGCCACAATATCTGCTGCGCGATTCTCGGTATGGCGAGAATGCGGGCAATAAAACACATCGTCAAACCCCTGCGTAATGTCACGATTACGGATCAATCGATGTGGAAAAACACCAAAGAGTTTTTCATCCAGGATGTGCTTTGGAATTCCATAGTAATAGTAGAACGCCGCCTGACTGGCCCAGCAAATAAAGAAGGTTGAGTACACATTTGTATTGCAAAATTCAAACACTTCACATAGCTCATCCCAGTAATCCACCTGTTCAAAGTCGAGCATTTCAACAGGAGCACCGGTGATAATGAAACCATCATAACGACGATCTTTCACATCACTGAATGGATGATAAAACTTGAGCAAATGATCTTGCGGTGTATTCTTGCTTGTATGGTTGGTAGGCATAATCAAATCGATGTCTACTTGCAGCGGAGTGTTCCCAATCAAACGAAGAAACTGGGTCTCCGTGGCAATTTTCTTTGGCATGAGATTAAACAGCCCAATGTGCAGCGGACGGATGTCCTGCGTTCTCGCGCGTTCCTCATGCATGACAGGAATGAATTCCTGCTTGAGGGTCTCGGTTGCCGGAAGATCCTTAGGTATGATAACAGGCATGTGTGCCCTCCTTTGTTTTTACGAAAAGACAACGAGGGGCTGTCAATAATGACAACCCTTGTTCGTCGAAAAAGCAGAAATTAGAGCTGTGCCAGAGCCTGTTCAAGGTCAGCAATGATGTCGTTGATGTCTTCAATACCAACACTGAAACGAATCAGATTTGGACGTACACCAGCCTTTACCAGCGCTTCGTCATCAAGCTGACGGTGAGTAGTGCTTGCTGGATGGAGCATATGGCTGCGCAAATCACCAACGTGGGTCACCAACGTGGTCAGCTTCACGCTGTCGATGACTTTCTTAGCAGCAGCACTGCCGCCCTTAGGGCCGAAAGCAACAACGCCAGAGCAGCCTTTTGGCAGGTATTTTTGAGCGAGTTCATAGTTTGGATCGCTCTTCAAGCCTGGATAGCTGACCCATTCCACCTTATCATGAGCAGCCAGGTATTCCGCAACAGCCAACGCATTTTCACTGTGACGCTGCATGCGTACAGCCAAGGTTTCACATCCAAGGTTAATAAGGAACGCATTGAATGGAGACATGGTTGCACCAATATCACGCAGCAAACCAGCGCGTGCTTTAGCGATGTATGCTGCATTGCCAAATGCTTCTGTATAAACAAGGCCATGATAATCTGGATCTGGAGTGGTCAATTCTGGATATTTGCCGTTATCCCAGTTAAAGTTCCCACCATCAACCACTACGCCGCCGACACAGGTGGCATGGCCATCGAGGTACTTGGTCGCAGAGTGAACAACAATGTTGGCACCGTGTTCAATTGGACGGCAGAGATATGGGGTTGGGAAGGTGTTGTCAACGATCAGTGGCACATCTGCCCATTTTGCCAGGGTGCTCATCTTATCCAAATCGAGCACGTCGAGAGCTGGATTGCCAAGCATTTCACTGAAGATGCAGCGAGTTTCTGGACGAATGTAGGTCTTCATTTCTTCCAAAGACAACGTTGGTTCAATGAAGGTCACTTCAATGCCCATACGTGGCAGCACACTGCCAAGCAAGGTGTGAGTCCCGCCGTAGAGATTGCTCAATGCCAACACATGCTGACCAGCACGGGTAATGTTGATGATGGAAAAAAGCGTAGCAGCCTGACCTGAGGAAGTCGTCAGGGCACCAACGCCGCCTTCCATGAGGGCAATCTTTTCTTCCAACCAGGAAAGGGACGGATTGCCAAGACGGGTGTACATTGGAGTGCCCACCTTCAGGTCGAAAACATCTGCCAAGTCATCCGCCTTATCGTATTTGAAAGTGGTAGACTGCACAATTGGCATGGTGCGGCATTCTGCATTACCAGGAATGTACCCACCCTGAATGCACTGAGTAGCTACAGAAGTGTTTTTCAATTCTTCATTGTTCATAAGATATTCCTTCTTTCTATACTAAAAACTGGTAATTTATGCATAAAACAAAATCACCATTCCCGGCAGGAAATGGTGTACGATATCGATCACTTATCTGCCAGACGTCGTCTGCTGGATTTAGCACATTACCTTTCAGGCTGTTGCCGGGCTTCACTGGGCCAGTTCCCTCCGCCACTCTTGATAAATGTTATTCTGTTTAGAAGCATTATAGATAATATTTCAACGAATGTAAAGGGGCTTTCGCCGAAAAACGAATAAGTGGAACTTATTTATAAAAACGCTTCATAATGAAACGCCCATTTCGTTGTTCATCCATTCAATTACAGGCTATGCCCCTGACAAAAGAACCGTTAACGATTACACCGGTAGTACGGCACCATTAAAGCTGTCTTTGATGTATTGTTTGGTATCCTCCGACGTCAAAATCTTCACGATGGTTTTCGTTTTTTCCGTGTTCTCCTCGCCGCCGCGTACCGCAATCACATTCGCGTAGGTCTGCGCCGTTAGACTATCCGCGCTTTCAACAAGCAGCGCATCGTTCAAATTGAGTCCAGCATCCAGCGCAAAATTACCGTTTACAATGGCAAGATCCGTGTCCTCCACCGCACGCGGAATCTGCGCTGCGTCCATTTCAACGAATTTCAAATTGTGTGGATTATCCTCAACGTCCATAACAGTGGCTTTTATATCCACGCCATCTTTCAATTTAATAAAGCCATTCTCCTGTAACAGCAGCAGCGCCCGAGCTTCGTTGGTGGTATCGTTTGGTACTGCTACAGTAGCACCGTCCGGAATATTGTCGAGATTACTCAACTTCTTGGAGAAAATCGCCATTGGAATGTAAAGGTTGGCTCCTACGCTGACGATATTGGACCCATTTTCTTCATTGAAATTATCGAGATATGGCTGATGCTGAAAATAATTGGCATCCAAATCCCCGGCTTCCAGCGCTTTATTCGGCTGCACATAATCCGTAAATTCAACAACCTTAAGCTCATACCCTTCCGCCGCAAACTCGTCGGTAAGATGATGCAGCACATCGGCGTGCGGTGTCACCGACGCACCGATCGTGATCACCTTGTCCGAATCAGAAGCACCGCTGTCCGCAGCGCTCCCTGTGCTGTTGTCCTTACTGCCACAGCCTGCGAACAATCCTGCGGCAAGAGTGACTGCCAATGTGGCAGCGATCCATTTTTTTGCGTTCATAAACATTCTCCTGTTCTATATGATATTTGTCGTGAACGGCCTCCGCCGTCCCAACAGGCAACAAAACAACAACACCAAGGCACAAAAAATGCACCATTTCCGGCAGGAAATGGTGCACACGATCGATCATTTATCTGCCAGACTATGTCTGCTGGATTTAGCACATTACCCTTTCAGGCTGTTGCCGGGCTTCATTGGGCCAGTTCCCTCCGCCGCTCTTGATAAATGTTATTTTGTTAGACGCATTATACATAGTATTCCTATGGAAGTAAAGGGGTATTGAGGCGATTATTAAATAAATTCCATTTATCCAATGTATAATGTTGTCTCGAACCGCTACCAATTAAAATATCCCGATGTTTTTGCTTTTCTGGAGAAATCAAGATGGCAAATAGTATAACATGTAAAACTATGCTACACTATCCAAAGAGGTGACCCCCATGATAAACAATAACCATTCTACTACATTTCCAGAAATCGTTGAGACCTTTGAACACCAGCATCCAGAAATTTTTTACGACATCGCCGTCCCTAAAAAAACCGTACTCTTACAGCAAGGGAAAATCGCCGATCGCATCTATATTATCCGTGACGGTGCGTTGCGACTGTGGCACAGCACCTCTGACGGTCGCGACATCACCCTTCAATTTTTTCTCAGCGGACAAATCGTCTCCTCTTTCGAAAGTTTTTATCTGAATGTACCCAGCAATTTTTCTCTGGAAACCCTCAGCGACTGCACCCTTTCCTATGCAGCGCGCGAAGACATCCTGCCACTATTGACAAACGACGATTACTATCAGCACTTTCTCACTGATTATACCTGCCATCGCCTGATCGTTTACATTAATCTTTTTCTCTCACGCATTGAATATTCACCAGAGGATCGTTACCTCCAGCTTCTGCATGAACGACCAGAACTGCTCGAGCAGATCCCTCACCATTACATCGCCAGTTACCTCGGCATCTCCGCCACCTCCTTGAGCCGTATTCGTCGGCGCATCGCTGAAGAGCACAACGAAAAAATTTGATCACTCTTTACAATTGTAAATGCACCCGCTCCACGCTCCTGCTATTATTAAAAAACGCAAGGAGCGTGTTTTCTATACCATTTCATAATTCACCTCCTAGCACCAGCCCCCCGTTACTGCATCGCTTGCTTCAAATGCATTAACGATTGTCTGACCAATGGCCTTCATCTGCGAAAGGAAGATGATTAATGATTACGATTTTCGGATGGATCAGCGCCGTTTTTTTACTACTCGTTCTTGCCAAGTTTCTCGCCAAACGACTACGCATCAAGCGGCTCAATGTGTTTTTCATGAAATACCACCGTACCTTCACCCGTGCTCTCATTGCAGCTAGTACGCTTCACACTTTACTTGCACTTTTGTCGCTCAGTATTTTTTCACCACTCGTGATTATAAGCGGAATACTTGGCATGCTCACCATTATTATTGCAAGCCGCTCTCAAAAACGTCACAGCAGCAAAAAATGGCTGCGTCATCACCGATTTTTCGCAGCTTCTGCTCTTCTCCTTATCTTTTGTCACATTATTTTACATGTAAGACATTAAAACGCATCGTCCACTTCTTTGCGAAGCGGACGATGCGTTTCTTTATACTTGTATATCTGTAAACTGCGCCAGCTCGTGACGCGTCAACCGCTCATAGTGCTTATAAAGCATCCCAAAGCGATAACGATAATTTGGTTTCCACGGCTTGGCTTTCCCACAAAAATGAAGGATGGCGGTGTTTTCCATCACCCAATCTACTGTCATGCGACCGCCACTGGTAAGATAATAGCCGCGAAAATCACGGGCATCGTAATTCCAGCGTGCATCTTCCAGAGGCAGCACCTGAGCCCCAAAAAGGCGATTAAGCAGGTCCTGATCCGGCAGTATCAGCAGATTGCCATGTTCTGCTGTGTAATCAAACAAGGTTTGCGGTTCAATCAGCTGCCGCCCTGCCGCGCAATCGATGAGCAGTACGCCAGAGTTGAAATAATCGTTTTCCACATTCAAGCGTACACGGTTGACACTCGAAACCAGTTCCGTTTTGCCCGTGTGTGCCGCAGCCGCAAAAAGATGCCCATCAAGCTCCGTTTCCCACAGCGGGCGCAGCGGATTAATCACCAGGATATCCGGGTCCAAATAGAGCACGCGCTCAATGTGCTCCGGCAACAAGTGCGGGGCCAGCATGCGATAATACATTTCCTGTGGGTATTGCTTGGTTACAGGCGCTCCATCAAACAGCGAAGCATCAACGGTGATCGCCGTCAGCGTCCATCCATACGCGGCGCAACGCTCTTCCAAGAGAGTTAGATCCTCGCTTGTCAATCCGCGATGCATAAGATAAATGTCAAACTGCTCACCAGGATTGTTCAGCCGCAACGAGGTTAGAACCACCTGTAACTGCGGCAAATAGTTTTGATCCAGTGTAAATAGTAGCTTTATTGGTTCCATCATCCGCGGGCGTCAGTCGGCGCTGTTTCGCGTCGACCACTTCTGCCCTCTTCACTCCCCTCCAGACTAAGCGTTCAAAATATCCATGAACTCTTTGCCAGTAATGGTTTCTTTCTGATACAGATATTCCGACAACTCGCGCAGTTTGTCGCGGTTTTCCAGAAGAATCTTTCCAGCTTTTTCATGCTGTCGCTTCACAAGATTAACAACCTGTTCGTCAATACGCGCCTGCGTTTCAGCGGAACATGCCAACGAAGCATCGCCGCCAAGGTATTGGTTGTTTACTGTCTCTAGTGCAACCATATCGAAATCCTTACTCATGCCATAACGTGTAATCATGGCACGCGCCAACTTCGTAGCCTGTTCAATGTCATTCGCGGCACCGGTGGAAATAGACCCCAGTACCACTTCTTCGGCAGCGCGACCAGCAGTGAGCGTGGCAATCTTGTTTTCCAGCTCATCCTTAGTCATAAGATAGTGCTCATCCTCGTCCACCTGCATGGTGTAGCCAAGGGCACCGGATGTACGTGGAATAATGGTGATTTTCTGCACCGGTGCTGAATTGGTCTGCAGCGCAGCCACCAGCGCGTGCCCGATTTCATGCGTAGCCACCGCCCATTTTTCTTTATCGCTGAGAATGGCATTTTTCTTTTGGTAACCGGCAATGACCACCTCAATGCTTTCTTCCAGGTCTGCCTGAGTGGCAAACTTGCGCCCATCACGTACGGCACGCAGAGCTGCTTCGTTAACAATATTGGCCAACTCTGCTCCAGATGCCCCGGACGCCATGCGTGCAATTTTGTTAAAGTCCACATCACTGGCTGTTTTCACTTTTCGCGCATGAACCTTGAGAATCTCTTCGCGGCCCTTGAGATCTGGCAGCTCAACAGGCACACGGCGGTCAAAACGTCCTGGACGTGTTAACGCCGGATCCAGTGATTCCGGACGGTTCGTCGCCGCCAAAATGATAACCCCGCTGTTTTCTTCAAAACCATCCATTTCTGTCAACAGCTGGTTCAGCGTCTGTTCTCGTTCATCATTCCCGCTAAAGTTTCCTTCACGTTTCTTCCCAATGGCATCGATTTCATCGATGAAGACAATGCAAGGGGCTTTTTCTTTGGCCTGTTTAAACAGATCACGCACCTTGGAAGCCCCCATCCCAACAAACATTTCCACGAATTCCGACCCGCTCATCGAGAAAAACGGTACATTGGATTCCCCAGCAACGGCTTTAGCCAGCATGGTTTTCCCGGTCCCAGGAGGACCAACCAGAAGCACACCTTTTGGCATAGACGCGCCAATTTCTTTATATTTGGACGGGTTGTGGAGATAATCGACGATTTCCTGCAGATTTTCTTTTGCTTCGTCTTCACCAGCCACATCCGAAAAACGAATGCCCTCCGTTGATTTGACGTAAACCTTTGCATTCGACTTGCCCATGCCAAACATCATGGAATTGCCGCTGCCTTTCATCAGTTTTTTCGACATCCACTGTCCAAGTGCAATAAAGATCAGCAGCGGAATCCCCCAACTCACGATGAAACTCATGAGAGGACTCATCTGTTCAACAATATCGCTGGAAAATTTTGCGCCGGAATCATACAATCTCTGCGTCAAATTTGGATCATCCATGAGCCCGGTTTTGTAAATTTGCGTTTCATCTTTGTTCGTAAATACAATTTGATTGGACTGAACTTCGACCTTCCCAATTTCATGGTCTTCTGTCATTTGCATAAACGTCCCATAATCCACTTCTTTGACCTGACGTTCCGTTAAAAAGGGCATCAGGAATGAATTTAATAAGATCAGAACAATCAACACGATCCCATAGTAAAAATACATGGGCCGTTTCGGATTTTTTATTTCATTCATTCGCCAACTTTTCCTTTCTCTTTCACTTCTTCATTTTGCATATCAATGGCTGAGGTTACCGACAGCAGCGCGTAACGCATGGCCAACGTGGCAAAATCAAGAGTATATTCTGCATAAAGCGCCGTATCATCGCTCTTATTGCCTGCTGAAATCGCTGACCAAGACTCTTTAAGCGAATCGTGCAAAATATCCGCTGCTTTGCGGCAATAGTCCAACTGCACCTGCGACAACTGTTGAGCCGTCAAAAATCGCATCATCTTTGCACGATTTTTTAAATCAATAATCGTATCCGACCATTCCGTTTCCAGACATTCACGGGTTTTGTGCACTTCGTCTGGGTCCGCTTTTTGAATGGTCTTAACGCGCTGTAACAGCACCTCATATTCCTTCGCCATTTCATTCAATTTTGCGTCAAACATATCCTGTTTTATATCCATAATTGGCGCCTCCTTTATAGCATCAGTTATACCACACACATTCTTCAACCACCACTCTCAATCATTCGACTTTGTCCTGACACATACGCCAATCTGTCAAAAAAATTGACACATGCGCGAGAATGTCAAAGAAAAAGTTGTCCGCAACCCAGCGTGGCGCAAACGCAACCGTCATTTGGTGGTATTTCACTGCGAAAAACTTTATCCTATTTGCGAGAAGCATGCTACAATATAAGCAATTGAAACGGAGGCGATTACCATGACATTAGGAGAAAAAATACGAACTTTGCGAAAGGAGGCAGGACTCTCTCAAGAAACGCTCGCTGAGCAACTCGGCGTTTCACGACAAGCTGTCAGCAAATGGGAAAACGGCAGCGGAATGCCCGAAACTGAAAAGCTCATCAACATGGCCAAGCTTTTCGACACCAGTCTCGACGCGCTGATCGCTGAGGACGACCTCGCTCCCCAACAACCAGCCGACGATTCGCTCTTGCCAGAGCCCACGGAACTTGAGACCATTGACGGCTACCTATCCTTTCGCAACCAACGGTGTCAGCTCATCGGTCTTGCCGTGCTGCTCCTCATTGCAAGTTTGGGGCTCACTTATTTTTTCTCAACTCTTGTCATGATTTTATGGATGTTCATCGACATCGTTGCCATCGCACTGCTCATACTCGTTGTTACCGCAGACAATCCCTATCAATCCTTGCACAGCCAGCAGCCTTCGCTCGAGCCCGAAACACTGGAAACGCTTAAAACACGTTACGCTGGCGAGAAAAAGCGTCTACAAGCTGAACTTTTTGTGGGCATCCTCTGCATCGGCATTGGTCTCTTTCTTGCCCCACTGCTCTTCTCAGTCAATCGACCTTTGCTGGATGATCTTGCGCTTGCCTGTGGCATGGTTCTCACCGGATTTGGTGCGGCGCTCTGTATCTTCTCAGCTGGACGTATCCGTGCCTATCGTCACCTGCTTGGCGACCATCTCCCCATCCCAAAGGAGTGAGTACTCATGAAAAAACTGCTCGTCCTCTGCATCCTGCTGCTGTTCGTGTTGACGGGCTGTACCAGCAATGACAGCACCGATGATCTCTCTGACAGTGATCTCAAAAAAGCTCAAGCCATTGTCCTTTGCGATGCCAACGGCACTCCTCTCCAAACCATCAACGACGACAAAGCCATTGACACCTTCGTCACCAGTCTTGACATCGATCACTGGGAACTCGCCGAGTTGCCCACTCAGGCACAGGCCATTGGCAGCATTGGTTTTTCTCAAGAAAAAACCATTCACTTCGGAGAAACAGACAACGACGGCAACCTTTATGACATTGCCCTGCTCACCATCTACGACACCCCCATTGCTGACATCGAACTGCTCGGTTTCCACCTCACTTTTAGCCTGCCCGACACCACCTACGAAACACTAACCAGTTATCTGCAATAAAAACAGCGTTGCCTGCGAGAACGATCTCGCAGGCAACGCTGTTATTTTTTAATCCCAAATACGCACGTTTCTATCGAATGCCTCCTGCTCTGGCACCATATAGTGGTAGATGCCTGCCATGGCTTCGGCAACACTATGGGCAGCAGCTGTTTCCTGGTTATCCAGCACCCAATAGTGCTCACCAAAAACGTGGGCTTCAGTAGTTGTGCGCACAAAGCCCAAGCGCTCATAGAAATGTTGGCGGCGAGCGCGAATGAGATGGTCGCTTTCATCCAAGGCGTCCTCCACCGCTTCGATTTCCAGCATGATGGCTGGATAAAGCGCCTTGTCGTTCATCAGTGCCGAAAGAAAGGCCGATCCGATCCCCTCACCGCGATGCGCCGCAACCACCGCCAAATAGTCCAGCAGTACCGGCTCTGCCGCTGTGCAAACGCAGGCATAGGCAAGCAATGCGCCTTCTTCGTTGTAATAACCTAACACATCGTACCGATTTTCAGCCTGCATGCGCAGCATGGCTTTTAACGGTTTCAATTCCCGACGTGGAAACGTTTGTTTCATTTCCTGTTCATAAAGCATCGACAGCATGTCTGCGTCCAGCTTTTTGATCATTCTAACACTCCTTCATTAATTCCTCTAAGATCTGTGCGACACCGTCGTCATCGTGCCGCGGTGCAATCCGATCTGCGGCTTCCTTGAGATGAGAAGCGCCATTCTCCATAGCCACACCGAGTCCAGCGAACTGCAGCATGCCGAGGTCATTATCGGCATCACCAAAAGCCACCAAACCATCGCTGTCCAGGCCTAGGCGTTCCAGCACAACCGCCAGCGCCGCACCTTTGCCAGCCCGGCTGTCGGCTACTTCAATCAGCCGAGGTAAGGAAGATGTCACATAGATGCCTTCCACCTCATCTTCAAGCCGCCGCCACAGCTGTTCCTTCAAAGCCTGATCGGCAATAGAAAGGCCCAAACTGTCCACCTCGCCCGCGCGAGTACGTACAAAGGCGGCCACATCGTCAACAGGCTGGCGCGTGCTGAGCAAATAGTGAAAAGATCCATCACGCACACCAAACGCAGAAGGATTGTTCAAATAGCTTCGGTTTGCAAAGGCCTGCCCGGCAATGAAGATTTCGTAGCCAACCGGATAATAGCGCGTCACCGCCAGAATCTCTTCCATGGTCTGCGGTTTCAAGCTGCAATGATACACATCACGTCCCGTCGTTTTATCGTAAATACGCACCCCGTTGCCAGTAATTACATAGCGTACCGCATCCAACGCCAACACCTCACGGGGAATCGTTGAAAATGGACGTCCACTGGCCACAACCACCGGAATGCCTGCCTGGGCCAGCTGTGCCATCACCGCTTTGGTACGCGGGCTCAGCTGTGAATGCGCATCGAGCAGCGTACCATCCAAATCAAAGGCAGCACACGCAAAACGTCGCAAATGCATACACGCCCTCCTTCCCTCTCGTTAGAAGAACCAACGATCAATCTCAATGTCCGCGAAATCGTTTATGTAATAATCCCCAACGGCACGAATTTCTGCATCGTGATCCATCTGGGTGTCGTCCTGCACAGCCACCGTCATCAGGCCATTCTTCTTCGCCCGTTCCAGGGCATAGAGTGCATCGTCAAAGAAAAGAATGTCCCCCGGCGCACAACCAAGCTTTTTAGCAGCGAGCTGAAAATACTCGTCGCTGTTTTTGGAAAAACCGCTGTTATCCACCGTCTGCACAAACAGAAAATGGTCACGCAGACCCAAGCGCTTTAGGCACATTTCCAATAAATACGCATCGGTGGAAGAGGCCACCGCCATAGGAATGTTTTTCGCGCGCAGCTGGTCCAACACCTCACGCACATGCAGTTTCAGTTGCAACACTTCACTGTAATTGCGTTCCAGCGTATCAGAAAACGTTTTTGCCAGTTCCTCAGCGCCTTTTCCATCGAGAAAGGTATCGGCATAAAACTTGGCAGCGTCTTCATGGCTCATGCTCGCTGTCTCACGTTCGGCTTCTCGTGGCAGATCAACACCATAAGATGCCAACACATCCGTCGCCAGATTAATCCACATTGGCATCGAATCCAGCAGCGTTCCGTCACAATCAAACAAAGCGTATTTCATTTATTTTCCTCCCGTCGGGGCCAACTATATGTCGCCATCGTCAATGATTTTCATGTCTTTGATTATAGCAAATTATTGTTTCGTCTTGGTGAATTTTTATGAAAAATCTCTACAACCCCGGCAAGGATGCACAATATTTTCTCAATTGGTACCAGTTTCATCTGCAATATGCTATAATAGATTAAAATTCCTACGGAAAGGAAGATCCTTTTATGCACAACGATGCGTTTCTCGAAATTGACAAACTGCGTGCGTCCATCGCAAGCAAGATTCATTATCTCAAAGAAAATAATTCCATTTCTCCGGAATTATATGCACAATAT
>CALAKO010000118.1 GCA_937922955.1 uncultured Peptococcaceae bacterium
GTTTCCTACATCAGGGGGTGTTTTGTCTATTGTCCGTTTTTATTGGACCTGTTCATTGACCGAAGGGGTGCTTTGTACACCTGTGATGGAAGAATTGGGCTTCACGGTTCTCAAGCGGGATGAAAATGGCAACCGCATTCGTGAAATTGACTGGGAAAAAACTCGTGCCATCATTACTCGTGGTGGCCAGATTTACATTAACTTAAAAGGCCGCGATGCACACGGTATTGTTGAACCAGAAGATAAATACGCGCTGGAAGACGAAATCATTACTGCCTTGTACAACTATCGTGACCCTCACACTGGACGTCGCGTTGTCGCTGTTGCTTTGCGTAACAGAGATGCCGTGCTCCTCGGTGAAGGTGGTCCAGAATGTGGGGACATTACCCTCTTCATGGAAGAAGGTTTTAATGTTATTCACATGGATTCCCTGTCCACCCAGCGTGGTTACTACCACACCTCTGTATCCCCATTCTTTGCGGCAGCAGGCCCTGGCATTAAAGAAAACTTTAAAACCGACCGTATTATTCGTCAGGTTGACGTGGCGCCTACCATGGCAGTGCTTGGCGGAGTGAGAATGCCAGCACAGAATGAAGGTTCTGTCGTGCATCAAATTTTAACTGAAGAATTCTAACTTTTCTTGCTGAGTGACGAAAAAGCGTCGAACGAAATCTTTCGTTTGGCGCTTTTTCTATAGAATGCACCCATGATAGGGAATGATCGATTATTGATGAGGAGAATCGTTATGTCAGAAAACATCTATTTAAAAGAAGATCGCATTGCATCTCTGAAAGGACGCATGCAGCGATGCCGTTGTAAATTTTGTGGGAGCCCATTGGAAATGCGTCGCATCGTCTTCAGTGATTATGAAGATGCGCGCATTGAATTGTTTTGTCCGGAATGCGATCGCATTGAGTACGGCGTGGAGCCTGAAATTTATAAGAGTGCGGAATATTTTGTCGATACCTTCCATTTTAACCACTTTCCTGAACTGAGTCAGAATGAACAGACCCGCAAAATGAATATTGCAAAAGTGTGCGACATTATGTCCTGGGTTTGCAAAAATCTTGAATTCGCTGCAGAAGATGGATTTGTTGTGTCGGTGAACATGAAAGAATCCTTATTGGGAGAAACCCTTATTTTATCTGAAAGCGAATTGAACCGGCTTTCTTGAATAAGAAAGGAAGATACCATGGAATCGACGATTATAAGCATGAAAAATTTAAGCTGTAAATCAGGGCGATCCTATTTACTGCAAAATATTAACTGGCAAGTAAAAAAAGGCGAACATTGGGTGGTATTCGGGTTAAATGGAAGTGGGAAGACGACCCTTTTAAGCATTGTCACTGGATTTCAGAAATATACCCATGGCCAGCTGGAAGTGTTTGGAGAACCGTATAGCCGGGAAAACATTCTGGAGCATCGCAAGAAAATTGGCTGGGTCAGCAACTCATTCTTTGACAAATGCTTTCATAATGAACAGGTTTTATCCATTGTTTTATCAGGACGAACGGGTACCTTAAACATCGACGGCTCATTGACCGATGCAGACATTGTGAAGGCACAAACACTATTGGAACAATTAGGGATTCGTCATAAACAAGACATGTTGTTTAGTTTCCTTTCAAAAGGGGAACGTCAGAACGTTCTGTTGGCACGGGCGATGATCGCCGATCCAGACATTTTAATTTTGGATGAGCCAGGCACTGGATTGGACGTTTTAGCAAGAGAAAAAATGTTGTCGATGGTTACAGAACTAGCGACAAAAACGGACAAAACCATCATCTACGTGACCCATTATTTAGAAGAAATCTTGCCGCCATTTGAACATTGTTTATTGCTTCAGAAAGGGCGCGTGTATAAACAAGGGGATACGGAGCAGTTGCTGACGCAGGAAGAGCTGTCCGCGTTCTTTGGACAGCCTGTGCAGCTGCAGCAACAGGACAGTCATCATCGATACATTCAATTATAAGGAGGTGGCAACATGGCTGGATTAATCAGAGACGTGCAATGCGGCATGGACGTGGCCAGAATGGCAGAGCTGGGCCGTTACGACAAAGAATTTTTAGCGTATGGTTTTTTATGGTTGGAAAACGGCGAACGCCACTATTACATCAGTGGAGATGGGGCAACCACTTATCAAATGGCCGCTGAAAAGTTACGCGATCAGCAATGGGTGACGCCGGTGATGCAGCTGTTATGGCGGCGCACGGTGCCATCCGGCATGGACCAAACCTTTAATCAGGAAACGAAAGTGGCCTTGGCCAAAAAAATTCAGGCAAGCTATACGTCACAATTAGCGGAAGCCTTGCAGCAATTAAACGAAGCAACGGCCAACGATAGTGCATTGGACGCATTAACCATGCTGCAAGATAAACTGGAAGGGACTTTTGATCGAGATAAACTGAACTATTTTCGGGCCCTTTTGGAACAAACACGCATTGCCAGAAAAATAACGGCGGTGCACTATAACGCCATGCTGCATTGGTTGGAGAAAAACTTCAAACAAATGGAAAACGATATCGTTGTTGAAGAACAATATGAACGCACCTTTGGGGGATTTTATTATCAGACCGAAGCCGGAAGTTGGAACATTTATTTAAACGCTGAACCTGTGCACGTGTATGAAACATGGGCCAAGCATCTTCAAGAAGGGCGATGTGTTTTTCCTGTTTTCTGGAAAAAATATTGGTTCGCAGCGATGTCTGAAGGGCGGACTCTGAGAGAACGATTTAAAAACGATTACGCCCAATTGCTGAAAGACACCTTTGGCGAAACGATTTTCCAAATTCAGCAACTGCCTTCTGTTGTTGACGCATCGTTGTACCAACAGTGCCTGGAAACGATCACTAATCAGGGGACTGAGGATGATCGCGCAGCACTTTTATTGATGGGCGGTTACTGGGACGTGAAAGAATAACATAAAAAGCGCCCATTTGGTGTATGGACACCAAATGGGCGCTTTTCGTTGTTTAATGATTGTTTCACACTTCCGTCATCCACAAACCGTGGAGGTTGCAATAGGCGTAGACCGCAATGGCTTTGTCGCCTTTGAGGCAGAATTCTGCGTGTGGGGCGTCGCCTGGCTTGAGGGATTTGCGCTGGCCGCCGTGTTCGGTTTGGACAAAGATCCATTGGATGTAGTGGGCGTCGAGCATTGGGTGGTCGGCGCTGCCAACGTTGACAGTGACGACGTCATCGGTTACAGTAACGACAGGGAGATGTTTTTCGCCGCTGGCTTCGACGGTGTTTGGTGTGAGTTCATCCATTTTTTCACCGCAGCAGATCAGTGGCACGCCGGAATCATGGATCATGCCGACGAGGTTGCCGCACTTGCGGCAGATACGGAATTTGTTGCTCATAGTTGTTCCTCCTGTTCAGTGGTCGTAGGCGTTGCTTTGCATGGTGCCTGTGCATGGAACATAGGGCGCTTGTGGCAGGCCTGGCAGCCGCAGCGGCCGCCGTTGCCATCGCAGATTTGGTAGTCGCCGCCCTCAATGCGGATGGGCCGACCTTCAACAAGGGCAATGGCCAGTTTTCTGCGGGCATCGTTGTAAATCCCCTGCACGGTTGAGCGGGCGATTTGCATGTTGGCGCCGCATTCTTCTTGGGACAGGTCCTGATGATCAATGAGACGGATGGTTTCAAATTCATCAACCGTCAATACGACGGCGTTGTCGTCGCAGGCAGATTTTCCTGCTGGGACGAATTCTTTGGTATCGGGTAGTTGACATACTCTTCTACATTTTTTTGGTCTTGCCACGTGATTCACCCTCATTCATAGTTTGCAAGGCTTTTCTTTCATTCAGTATATAAAAGTTGAGGGGGACTGTCAATGAGTGACAAGGGAGGTTGGACGATGGGGCTTGAAACGGGGCTGCCGTTTTGGCAAACGTTGTCGACGCAGCAACAGCAGATGCTGCATGAAGCGGCGCGACTGCGCACGGTGCCAAAGGGGATGGTGCTTCACGCTGGCGAGCGGGATTGCACAGGCCTTTTGCTGCTGCAAAGCGGGCAGCTGCGCGTCTATAGTTTGTCGTCAGAAGGGCGGGAGATCACGTTGTATCGGCTGCTGCCTGGAGAGCTTTGTCTGTTTTCGGCGCCGTGTGTGCTGCACAGCATCCGGTTTGATGTAACGATTGTAGCGGAACAGGACGCAGAGTTGTGGCTGATTCCAGCTGAAGTGTATCAGAACTTGATGGAGCAGTCGGCAGCGGTAGCGAATGTGACGAACGAGATTATGGGACGCCGGTTTTCCGAGGTGATGTGGCTTTTGGAGCAGATTCTTTGGCAGAGCATGGATCGACGGCTGGCAGCGCTGCTTTTGGAAGAGCGTGCGTTAAACGGAACAGCCACACTGAAAATCACACACGAGGCGCTGGCCAATCATCTGGGAACCGCGCGCGAGGTGGTGACGCGGATGCTGCGTTATTTTCAGTCGGAAGGGCTGGTTCGTTTGTCGCGCGGCAGCGTGGAACTGCTCGATGCAGAGGACCTGCAGAAACTGGCGGATCGGCATTAATGGAGTGGGAGAGGACCTGGATGCAGGTCCTTTTTTTCATGCCCAGAAACTTTGGCTTTGCAGATGAGCTGGGTCATGGTGCCCATAGGGCAGTACACGCACCAGCTGCGTGGCTTGTAGAGGATCATGGTGGCAAAACCGAGAACCGTTGAAGTGAGCATAACGCTGTAGAAACCGAAAGCAAACTGCGCCACGCCTTGGCTGAAGAGCGTTCCGTGGTAAGCCCAGTGCCAGGGCAGGCGGAAGGTCCAGAGCAGGGTCACAGCTTGACTAAGGCTGTGGGTACCGGCAAAGACGAGGGCGGTGCTCCAAAGCATTTGAAAAAACATGATGAAAAAGAAGATGAGAAAGCCATAGCGAAAGGCTTTGCTTTTCATCCAGACGGGTACGTTGCGCTTGCGGGAGAGGCCGAAGCGCCCTCCGATGAGGCTGAAGAGCTGTCCGCGTCCGCAATAACGGTTGCAATACGCCTTGCTGCCTTTGGCGATGGCGATGATCAAAGGAATGAAGAAGCAGAACAGCCCGAGCCAGGCAAAGAGAATGTTGAAGAAGCCCAACACCAGATAGGTGAGGGAGACGATCCACATGTAGTCGTACCAGTGCTTGGTCATGCCCATACCTCCTTTATATTGATGACCGATGCCGGACATTCACGGGCGCAGAGCCCGCAGCCAACACAACGCGTGGTGTCTATCTTGGCGACGATGCCACGCCATACCTGAATGGCCTGTCGAGGGCAAACTTTGACGCAGCAGCCGCAAGCAACGCAGTGTTCGTGATCCACCTGTGCTTTTCGGCGCTTTTTAGCAGGGATATCCATAATAATCCAACCTCCTTGTGTTCTGAATAAAGAATAGCAAAAAACACCGTGGCGGTCTGTGATCTTGTCACCATACGCGTAGGGCGTTGCGAAAAAAAGAAAGATAGGGTATGATTTTTTTAGATTGAAAGAGGAGGCACATGAAGGATGAAGAAAAAAATGGTGCTGATTGTGTTGGCGCTGGGGCTGTTGGGCGTGTTGGCGGCTTGCGGACAGGATGAGCAGCCTCAGAGCGCACCAGCTTCAAGCAGCGTTGAGAGCAGCGCGTCGGAAGAGTCGGTCGAAGAGACAACAGGAGGCACGTTGGTGGCCGTGTTTTCTTGGGCGGATAATGCGAACCTGCCGGCGGATGTGGATGTTGTTTCTGCAGCGACGCTGAATAAAAGCAATGATGGCGTTGTAGGAGATACCCAGATCATGGCACAGACGGCGGTGAAAGCAACCGGCGGTGACCTGTTCGAGATTCGCTGTGAAACGCCGTATCCGTCCGACGAAGAGAAAAGTTATGAGCAGGCTAAGCAAGAGCAGCTGAATCAAGCGCGTCCAGCGCTGGCGGCGCAGGTGGACAACATGGACGATTACAGCACCATTGTGCTCGTTTATCCAAACTGGTGGGGGGGTTTGCCAATGCCGGTCTGCACGTTCCTGGAAAGCTACGATTTTAACAAGAAAACCATCGTGCCAGTGTGCTGTTATGAAGCCGAAGGCAGTGGCGCTGGTTCAAGCCGCGATGACATTGCCAAGCTTTGCGACGCTTATGTTACCGTAGGTTACAATCTGCGTGGCAATGCAGCGGCCACCAGCGGCACCCGTACGGATTTCACCAACTGGCTGAATGAGTTGCCGGTGAATTATTGATGCGGACCATGGAAGTGATTTACAGCAAGCGCCGCACACTCAGTTTACAGATTGCCGACGATGGCCATCTCATTGTGCGTGCGCCACAGGGGTTGTCCAGCGCTGAGGTGCGTCGCATTGTTGTCGACAAGCAGGACTGGATTGCGCGCAAACGCGCTCAACTTGCGCAAGGCAAGCACGACTGGGGCGGCGAAGTACTGACCACAGCCGAGCTTGAAGGCCTGAAACGCGCTGCTCGAGACGATTTTTCTCAGCGAGTGGCGCATTTTGCACCGTTGGTGGGCGTTCAGCCGCAGGCGTTGAGTGTGCGCGCTCAGCACAGCCGCTGGGGCAGCTGCTCCAGCAAAGGCAGCCTGAGCTTCAATGCCCTGCTCATGCTGGCACCGGAAGCGGTGCGCGACTATGTGGTGGTGCACGAGCTCTGCCATCTTAAGGAAATGAACCACTCCGTTCGATTCTGGACCGAAGTGGAACGCGTTCTTCCCGATTACCGCACCTGGCGCGATTGGCTCAAAGTCAACGGCCACGCACTCTTACAAAGGAATCCAAAATCATGAAAATCATCATTTCTCCCGCGAAAAAAATGAACATCGACAGCGACACATTGCCTGTTTTGTCGCAGCCATTGTTTGCTGATGATGCCGCTCATTTGGCGGCTCAGCTGCGTGACATGGACGCGCCTGCGTTGAAAAAGCTCTGGCAGTGCAGCGACAAGCTGACCGCTGAAAACATCGAGAGGCTGGCGGTCTTTGACCCGGCTCGGGCGCAAACGCCGGCCTTGCTTGCTTATGAAGGGCTGCAGTATCAGCATTTGGCACCGGCAGTGCTGGATCGTGAGGCCCTTGCCTATTTGCAGGATCATCTGCGTATTCTCTCTGGCCTTTACGGCGTGCTGCGGCCGTTCGACGCTGTCATGCCCTACCGCTTGGAAATGCAGGCGAAGCTGGCCGTCGACGGGGCCAAAGACCTCTACGCCTATTGGAGTAAGCGGTTGTACGAGGCCTTAGATGAAAGCGGTGGTCTTATCCTCAACCTGGCCTCCGAAGAATATGCCCGCGCCATTCGGCCTCATGTTGAACCCGGCACACGTTTCATCAGCGTGCGCTTTGGCGAAATGGTGGACGGTCGTGTGAAGCAAAAAGGCACCTTCGCCAAAATGGCGCGTGGTGAAATGGTGCGTTTCATGGCGGAACAACGGCTTAGCCGCCTCGATGAGCTGCGCCATTTTGACGCCTTGGGCTTGCATTATGAAGAGGCTTTGAGCGACGACGACACCCTGACATTTGTGAAATAAAAGGAGCATTCCATGAATATTGATCGTTTTATAGATACCGTTATGACCAGCGGCAGACCTTATGCCGTTAGCGAAAACCGAGAGCTCAGCGCGCGTCAGCGCAAGGCGCACCGCCTCTGCTGGGAATACAACCAAACCAATCCCGCCGACAGCGAGCGTCAGCTGGAGATTCTGCGTGATCTCTTTGGTACCATGAAGGGGCCGGTAGGCATCCAACCGAATTTTCAGTGTGACTACGGCTTTAACATCCATTTCCACGGCTTTGCCTTCTTAAATTATAACTGTGTCATCCTCGACACCGCGCCGGTACATATTGGCAACGGTGTCTTTATCGCCCCGGGCACCGTTATCAGCTGCGCTGGTCATGCCATGGACGCCCAGCAACGCACACAGGAAGCCGTTGGTGTTTCTGCGCCCATCGTTATCGAAGACGATGTCTGGATCGGTGCCAATTGCACCATCTGTTCTGGCGTTACCATCGGTCGAGGAAGCGTTATTGGCGCAGGCAGCGTGGTGGTGCGCGATGTACCGCCAGGTGTCGTTGCCTTTGGCAATCCTTGTCGTGTCCATCGGCCGCTGACCGATGAAGACAAACTGGCAGCAGAAGACATCGTGCGTCTTGATGGGCCAGGCTGGCAGGAATAAAATAATAAAGCAGCAAGCCTCAATGAGGCTTGCTCATTTTTTTGAAAAAAATTTTAACTGAGTGGTTGACAAAATTAATTAGAATTAGTACAATAATTTTAGAACAGTTCTAAAAAATAAGGTGGTAGCTATGACCAAATATGAAAAAGCTATTTACGAGATCATTGACCATTCTCGTGATCATTTGACCGCTGATCAGGTGTTGGCGGCGTTAAGGGAGCAGTATCCTGCGGTTTCACAGGCAACTGTGTATAACAATCTCAAAAAGCTTTGCGAAGAAGGCCTGGTACGCAGGTTGTCCTTTGCAGGTGAACGAGATCGTTACGATCACATTCAGCGTCATGATCATCTCATTTGTCAACGCTGTGGGCGTTTGGCAGATGTCACGTTTGAAGATCTAACCGCACCGCTGCGAACACAGTTGGGCGAAGATATCGTATCTTACGATCTTAAAGTATTTTATGTTTGTCCAGAGTGTCAAAAGAAGGCACAAGACGACAATAATCAGTAACAATCGGTTTATATGAAAAGGAGAAAAGGAACATGAAAACTTATAAATGCAAGGTATGCGGCGCAGTATTCCAGGTAGAAGACGGTGTAGAACCAGTATGCCCAGTTTGCAATGCAAAAGGTGACAAACTCGAATTGGTAGAAGAAGCGCCAAAGGCCAACAAATACGCTGGCACTCAGACTGAAAAGAACCTCGAAGCTGCTTTCGCTGGTGAATCTCAGGCACGTAACAAGTACACCTATTTTTCTTCCGTGGCCAAGAAGGAAGGCTATGAACAAATTGCTGCGCTCTTCTTGAAGACCGCTGAAAATGAAAAAGAACACGCAAAACTCTGGTTCAAAGAACTCAATGGTATTGGCGACACCGCGGAAAATCTTCGCGCTGCTGCTGAAGGCGAAAACTACGAATGGACCGACATGTATGAAGGTTTTGCTCAGACTGCTGATGAAGAAGGATTCCCTGAACTGGCTGCAAAATTCCGTCTCGTGGCTGCCATCGAAAAGCATCACGAAGAACGCTATCGCGCGCTGCTCCACAACGTGGAAATGGCAGAAGTTTTTGCTAAGAGTGAAGTCAAGGCTTGGGAATGCCGCAACTGTGGTCACATTGTTGTGGGCACCAATGCACCAGATGTTTGCCCAACCTGCGCACATCCACAGAGCTTCTTTGAAGTAAACTGCGAAAACTATTAATCTTTATAAATGTGTCATCATGGCTGTCGGTTTCTACCGACAGCCATTTTTTGCAATAAAAAACCCTGCGCATCTTCCAGTGAAGAAGAATGCCGCAGGGCTTTTGTTATGGAGTCATTAATTAATAGTCAAAACCTTCAATGCATGGTGCATCTGGATCATCGAGATAATCTTTGAAGAGGCCGTTGATGATATCGTTGCGGGTAATGATCCCAACAAGACGCCCATCTTCATCGAGAACTGGCAGATGTTTCAGATGTTTCTTTTGCATCAGTTCCGAGGTTCTACGAACAGTGTCTACTTCGCTGACGGTAACAACGCGGTGAGTTGCAGCGTTGTACGCTGGCTTATCAACGCAGTTTTTCAACAGCATGGTAAAATAGTTGGTGCAGGTTTCTTTTGGATAGCGGTATCTGTAGTGTTTGCTTTCTACTTCAGCTAAACGAACATTGTTTACGACATAGCTAACGATATCACCATCAGACAAGAATGCAACCAGGGTGCCGTTATCGTCTACCATTGGCAGGCAACCGATTTCCTTTTCAGCGAATGTTTCTACAGCATCGCCGATGGTTGCTTTGTCATTGAGGGTAACGATATCTTTGATCATAACATCTCTTACTAATACTGCCATTGCAAATCCCTCCCAAAAAGTCTAGATCCGTGTTTTGCGGACGATTGTCATATTTATGTGAATAGTATAACATGTTTGTCTTCTTGCGTCCAGCATTGTCGTATAGGTATCATATAGGAAAAATGAATTGACAAAGCATGAGCCTATGGTAAACTGAGACAAATGGTGAAAGGGGAAGAAGGATGAGATTTGAACGTGTGGATCAGCGGGATTGTGCAGCGATTGCTGCGGTGATTAGAGATGCTTTTTCAGGGCCGCCTTGGAATGAAGACTGGAGCGATGAGGCGCGATTGCTGCAATATGTGGGGGAAGGTCTGGAAGGCAGCAACGCACTGGCTTTTGCCTTAGCCGACGGGCAAGAGTTCGCGGCGGTTGTGATGGGGCATGTGCGGCATTGGCATAATCGGACGGAATACATCATCGAAGATGTCGCCGTAAGGCGTGGGCAGCAGGGGTGTGGCCTTGGAACGACGCTGATGACACAGGTACTGTCGGTCAGTCGGGAACTGGGCGTGGATGAAGTAGGCCTGCGCACACGGCGCGACGCAGCCGCCTACAACTTTTATCAGAAATTGGGATTCAGCGAACAGGAAAAAGACGTTTATTTTGCGAAAAGAATAGACCTGTAAAAAAACACGGGGCTGCCGCTTTATGCGACAGCCCCGTGTGCGTCAATGATTATTTATGTTTATCAGAACGGCGGTAAGTAGTCAGCAGTACGCTCGCCAATACCAGCAGTGCACCGCAGATGGCCTGTGCGCTCATGGCTTCTGAGAGCATGAAGACGGCGAAGAGTGCACCAAAAACTGGTTCCATTGAAAGAATGAGCGCTGTGTGTTCCGGTGTTGTGAAGCTCTGCGCGAAAGGCTGAGCAACAAACGGAAAGGCACCACAGAGCAAGCCCAAGGCAACGATGATGATCCAAGTCTGGCTATCTTGCGGGAATACAGGGTCGGTAAACAGAAACGTGGTGATCCAGCCCCAGCAGGCCATGGTCAGCTGCTGGATGACACCCAGCAGAAACGCGTCTTCCAGGCGCACCATGTCGCTGGTGATGATGGTGTGGAGTGCGTAAAGCACAGCGCTGAGAATGCAGAGACTGGCGCCGGCGGAGAGTACAAGACCGCCCTTGAGCGAAAGAAGAGCGATACCGATGCTGGCACAGAGTGTGCCAAGGATGACGGCGCGTTCTGGCAGATGGCGCTTACGAATAGCCTGCATGACGGGTACAAAAACAATAGCGGCGCTGGTGAGAAAGCTGGCTGTGGAAGCATCGGTTGTCAGTTCCCCAAAAATAATTGCGCTGCTGCAGGTAAACATCAGTGTGCCTAGGATAATGCCGTAGAAAATGGTGCGCAATCTTGCTCGCATAAGACGGCGACGGAACACCAAGAGGCAAGCGATCGAGGCAAACGTGAAACGCAGAGCCAGCACTTCAAAAGGATGCAGGCTGGCCGCTCCCATTTTTAACAATACATACGACAAGCCCCAAGACATGGCAACAAGAAGCAACAGTAAATTAGCCGAATGGCGTGACATTCCAACACGGCGCCAGCGTGTTTGCAACATCGACACAGTAAGGTCCCCCCTGAATTAGATGACTGATTCTGCCTCCACTATAACATGTGGAGGGATGTTGTCAAACCATGATTTCGAAATATCCGGTATAAAAATTTTTTTGAACGATATTCTTTTTTGATGAATGGCAAAGACTGCGCTATAATAGGAACAATGACTAAAAGGAGGTGCATCGAAAGTGAGCAGCAAAGAAATTGAACGGGAGCGGGTCATTGTGCGAACCAGCGTCATTGGCATTTTGGCCAACGTCGTATTGGTTGTATTTAAAGCGCTGGTTGGGTTTGCTGCCGGCTCCATCGCCATTATTCTCGATGCTGTCAATAATTTGACCGACGTGCTTTCAAGCGTTATTACCATTGTGGGGACAAAACTGGCCAATCGTGCGCCGGACAAAGGGCATCCGGTAGGCCATGGACGTATGGAATATTTGACGACGATGGTGGTCGCAGTCATCATTCTCTATGCTGGTGTTACCGCTATGATTGAATCTGTTAAAAAGATTCTTCATCCGAGTGCAGCGTCTTACACTGCGGTGACTTTTGTGGTTTTAGTAGGTGCTATTGTCATTAAATTGGCTCTTGGCACCTATGTACGGCGACAAGGGCGAAATGTTGGCTCTGGCGCGTTGGAAGGTTCCGGCTTGGATGCGCTTTATGATGCCATCATTTCCAGCTCTGTTCTGGCGACGGCGCTCTTGTATATGGTTAGCGGCGTTAGTCTGGAGGCTTGGATGGGCGTGGTTATTGCCCTGCTGATTCTGAGATCTGGCTTTAGTATGATTGGTGCTGCCGTTAACGCGATGATGGGCGCGCGTGTCAGTGGCAGCCTTTCCAAGGCCATCAAAGCCACGGTAGCCGAAGAACCTGGTGTGATGGGGGCGTACGATCTGTTTCTCAATGACTATGGCCCAGGCAATTACTACGGCTCTGTGCATGTGGAAGTGCCAGAAACCATCACGGCTGAGGAAATTGATGCCATGAGCCATCGTATCCAGGAACGGGTGCTGAAAAAACACGGTGTCGTGATCACGACGGTTGGGGTCTATGCCTACAATACCACCAACGCGGATTCCATCGAAATGCGTGAAACCGTGCGTAAGTTGGTGATGGTTCATAAAGGTGTTATCCAGATGCATGGCTTTTACGCCAGTGTCCACGATAAGAAAATCCATTTTGACGTTATTATTTCTTTCAATCTCAAAGAGCGCGAGCGTGAAGCGCTGCGCGAACACATTGTCAACGACGTTCAGAAACGCTATCCTGGATGGACGGTGCATACCAATCTGGACATTGACATGAGCGATTAAAAAATGCTCTTATGGTCGATCGGCCATAAGAGCATTTTTTGTTGTTTAATACAGTTCGCGGTACACTTTTTCGATGCGGTCGCGGTCGAATGGAACAAAGTTATTGACCAGCAGGCGCTGTTGGCCATTGTAGACGGAATCGGCAAATTCAGCAATTTGCGCTTCGCTCATGCCGTAGGCGCGCAGTGGTTTTTTCTGAACGAGATGGTTGAGAAGGTCTTCGAGCTTGTCGTAGACATCGGCCACGTCGCAGTCGAGGATGGAAGCGATGCGTGCATTCAGCACGGCAATTTCACCATCCTGGCGGATTTCCATGTAGTTGCGCATAACACCGGTGAACATGGCGTAGTTGGATTCGCCGTGTGGTACATGGAAGGTGCCGCCGAGTGGATAGCTCAGCGCGTGAACAGCGGCGCAGCCAGCATTGCTGAATGCCACCCCAGCGTAGGTGCTGGCATAGAGGAAATCCTCAAGAAGCGCCTTGCGAGCTTCTGGGCCTTCGGCAACAATGGTCTTGAAGCCGTTGAGAATGAGGTCGATGGCTTCATAACTCAGCAGCTTGCCGATTGGTGTGGCCTTTGGTGACAGGGCCGATTCCGCCGCATGAATGAGGGCGTCGATGGCACTGGTAGAGAACGGTTCCATTGGCAGACTTTCAAGCAATTCTGGAATCAATACCGCATCGTCTGGGAACATGGCTGGGTTGCCATAGCCAGCTTTTGTGCTGCGGCTGACCAATGCCAGCGCAGCCACACTGGTGACTTCGCTGCCGGTGCCGCAGGTTGTTGGTGCTAAAACAAGCGCACGGACTTTGCTTGGTTGGCGTTTGCCGTCGTAAAGATCCAGCACTGGCGTTGGTTGATCAAGCACGAAGAACTTGGCCACATCGAGCACGCTGCCGCCGCCGACAGCGATGATGCGCTGGTAATCCTTGGTAATGTCGCGGGCCATGGCTTCGACCATCTCGTCGGTTGGTTCGCCTTGACCGTAATCCTTTGGATAGATGAAATCGCACGCCAGATTCAGCGCAGCAAAGAAATCATCGTACACATGGTGGCTCGTGAACACAAGATCGCCTTCACCGATGGCAAAGTTTTCAGCGAAGGTTTTGACGGAATCGAGGCAATGCAGGGTTGGTTTCATTAAAAATTGACTCATGGGGGAGCCTCCTTTTCGGCATAGTATAGTTGTATTGTAAAACTTTCGAGCCATGCTGACAACCCAGCGCTTGATTCATTGCGGCATATTAGGCTATGATACGAAGAGAAGGGGGAGGACGTATGATTACTTTTATCGTCAACGAAACCAGCGGGCGTGGACGCGCCGCTGCCGTTTGGCGCAGACTGCGCCGCAGTCTTCTTGCCGAAGAGGTGGCTTTTCGCGCTTGGAGCACGCGTCAGCCTGGCGAAGCCATAGAACTGGCGCGATTGGCCAGTCAGGAAGGCAGTGCTTTTCAAAAACTTGTCGTTGTCGGCGGCGATGGCACAGTGAACGAGGTCGTGAATGGCATCAGCGATTTTGAGCACATCGCGCTGGGTGTGGTACCGATTGGTTCGGGCAATGATTTTGTACGCGGACTGGGCCTGCCTCGTTTGCCGGAGCGTGCTCTGCGCCGGATACTTGCTAGCGATGGCAGTCGACGCATTGATCTCGGGCAGGTGACGGTCGATGCGCAGGCACCGCGCCGATTCGCAATCAGCGGCGGGATCGGAATGGACGCCTGGGTGTGTGCGCAGGTTGATGCATCACGCTTGAAAACCGTGCTCAATCGCTTGGGCATGGGCAGCTTGAGTTATGGCCTGATGACGCTGACGGCGGCTTGGAATTTGGATACCACGTCGGGCACTGCGCTTTTAGATACCCCCTATGGACAACACACCTGTCGGTTGCATGAGCTCATATTTCTTGCTTGCATGAATTTCCCTTGGGAAGGCGGCGGTGTGCCGATTGCTCCAGGGGCCAGTGCCGAAGATGGCTGTTTTTCGGTTTGTTTGGCCGATTGGCTCACGGGACCGCAGGTGCTCGCTAAACTGCCACAATTGGCTCTTGGCAAGCACATTCATACCAGCGGAGTCACCATGTTGCCCGCTAATCGCGTTGAACTTCAGCTTGATGCATCACAATATGTCCACGCCGACGGCGAAGTGATTGGAAAAAGCCGTCGTGTCGTCTTTGATGTCTTGCCGAATAAACTGCGCGTGTTGGTGTGAAGAATGAATGAGTCACTATATGTGCCGCTTTTCAGATTGAGCGACGTTTGGGTAACCGATATTTTGAATTATTGCATTGAATGAGTGTAAGAACGCCGCCCTTCCACATGACGCATGTGGAAGGGCGGCGTTTCATTATGGTGCGTTCAGGCGCGGCGTCGCACATGGCTGACGATGGCAAGAAGGGCGAACAGCACCAGTTCCACAGCGCTGACGACGCTCATGGCAATCGGCGTCCAACAGAGAAAATCGCCGAGCCGCAGCAGGTGAAAATCGCGCAGGGCGTAGAGGGTGGCGGCCTGCATGCCGAGGCCGGATGATGGGAGGAAGGTGTTGACCCAGTCGACGACGCTTGTCGGCAAAATCACATAGGTGAGTACGGGCAGCACGCAGAGCAGCAGCGCGCAGAAGGTGGCGGCAACGAGGTTTTTCATGCGCGCTGAAATCAGCAGGATGGCTGAGACGCTGGCCAGAATCGTCAGCAGTGCCAGCAGGGCGAGCACGATCTGCAGCTCGCCATAGGTGAAGGGCAGCGGTGTAATCGGTGTGAATAGACTCAGCATTTGTGCCGAGGTGTCCAGGGTCTCCCAGCCGTAGAGGCTCAGGCAGACGGCGCTCAACACGCTACAAATCAGAAATACCGCCAGCACGCGCACTACCGCCAGCGGCGCGCGGCCGTGCTTGGTGCAGCGCTGAATGTCGTCAGCGCCGCTTTGCAGGTCGGCGGTGAACACTGGCGCTGCAATGACGGCGCAGCAGAGCAAAAGCACCAGCGCCAGCAGCATCATGTACTCAAGGGCAGTGGCATCGGCGCCGGGCACATAGGTGAAGGGCGTTTCCACGGCGCTGTAGAGATCGAGAAAATAGGCCGCCGGTGCCGGATCGTTCGGATATTCCATGGCCATCAGTCCGGCAATGCGCGCCGGAGCTGCTTCGTAGTAGCTGGTGACGGCGTCTGCATCCAGCGCCAGCCATGGCATCGGCTGGCCGTTGTCGGCAGGATAGAGATCGCCGACGCCGTTGAGCAGGCTCTGCACGGCGTTGATTTCGGCATAGGCGGCGTCAGGCAGGTCGAAGGTGGAGTCGGCGCCGTAGCGGGCGAATACGGATTGGTAGGTTTCCAGACTGTCGCGCACCTTCTCCGGCGTCACCGTGCCAGCGATGCCGGATTGCAGCTCCTTGTCGTAGGCGAGGGCGTCGAGACCGGTGAGGGTGTCGCCGTCGGCGGTGTGGGACATTAAGTAAGTCGTTGGCATTACCGCCATAAAGACGGTGAACGCCAGCAATGCACCGACGATCAGCAGAGTGCGGCGGTTTTTCAGGAGACGCTTCAATTCAAGCATAAACAGGCGCATGGGTGTCACATCCTTTCGTCGCGCGTGTGCGGAAAGAGCCAGAGGAAGAGATCCTCCAGACGGGGGATGGCTGGTTCTGAATCCGCCAATGTTGGTGTTTCGGCCAGGTAGCGCAAGGCGATGCGGCCATTTGGCTCGTTGCGCAGGCCAGCAATGGTCAGTTGCTGCTCCCAGTATGGAAGCATGGCTGCGTCGATGGTTGCCGTCCAGACTTTGTCTTTCACTTCCTGCACCAGCTGATCCGTTGGCCCGGTGGCAATGAGACGGCCGTCTTTCATGATGGCATTTTGGCCGGCAATCACTTCTACGTCGGCGACAATATGCGTGGAGATGAGCACGATGCGCTCTTGAGCAAACTCGGCCAGCAGATTGCGGAAGCGTACGCGCTCGCTGGGGTCAAGGCCGCTCGTCGGCTCGTCGAGAATCAGCACCTCCGGCTCGTTCAGGAGCGCCTGAGCGATGCCGACGCGCCGTTTCATGCCGCCGGAGAGCTTGGCAATGCGTTTGCGGCGCACCTCGCTGAGCGTGAGCCGTTCCAGCAATGTGTCGATGCGCTGCCGTGCCTCGCGTTTCGGCAGCCCTTTGAGGGTCGCCATATAGTTCAGGTAGTCGCTGACGGTGAAGCTGGGGTAAAAACCAAACTCCTGCGGCAGATAGCCGAAACAGTCGCGATAGCTTTCGCCAAGCTGAGCAATGGGAATGCCGTCGCAGCGAATCTCTCCTTGAGTGGGCTGCATGATGCCGGCAATCATGCGCATCAGCGTTGTTTTTCCGGCGCCGTTGGCCCCAAGCAGCCCCCAGACGCCAGGTGTCAGTGTCAGCGAGAGGTTGTCAACGGCGATTTTATCGTGGAAGCGTTTGCTTACATGGTCAATGGTCAGTTCCATGGGAATCTCCTTTCAAATCAGCTGCAATTCTGTGAAGGTGCTGCGTCTCAGTAGATGCTGCAAGGCCCATACACAGTAGAGAAAAAGGGCCGCACAGCAAAGGATGCTGGCCAGCGCCGCCTGCGCGTGGGAAAACAGTGTCAGATGGCTGCTGGTGGTGGTCATGGCGACAAACAACGCGCCGCACCACACCACGCTGCCCCAGCAGACTTGCTCTGGCCGACAGCGGCTCATCAGGGTCAGACAACCGCCAGCCGCCAACAAAAACGGCAGCAGCAGGCATAGTGGCAGCAGCTCTGCCGATAATGGCGTACACCAAAGCCCATAGCCCCACAGTCCAGCCAGCATGACCATGTCGCCAATGCCAACGATAGAAAGTTTGGCGGCCAACAGCCGCTGGGATGAAAAGTAGGTCGCGGCTTCCATTTCCTGCATTTGATACACGACCGCGTTGTACACAAACGGCAGCGTCGTCAGCATTACCAGCACAGCGAGTGCCCCAAGACTGATTGCTGCAGCGCGCAGATTAACGAAGTAATAGTCACCAAAGAGCAGATCCAGTGCACCGTTGGCAAGCAACAGACAAAGGGCCTGCAGGAGCCAGATTTTCCAGCCAATGAAACGCACCTGTGTGCCCAGGAAGGCGGCAAAGCTAAGGCGTGGACGCGGCGGCTGGAAGTGCATCTGTGCAGCGGCCGCGTTCATTGTGCGGAGCTGAGCGTCGGTCGGTATGGCATCGGCGCGCAGGGCGCTTTGCAATTGCTGTTGAAAATCAGAGTGTGTCATACGTCTTCTCCTTTCTCGTAGTGTCGTTTCAACACCTTCAGGGCGGCGCGCAGTCGTGACTGCGCCGTTCGCAGCGGCAGATTGGTTATGGCGGCAATTTCCCGCAGTGTCAGATCCTGGCCAAAACGCAGCAGCACAATTTCACGTTGCGCTTCCGGCAGTGCGGCCACCATTTGGCGCAGCTGCCAGGCGGCTTGCCATTCGGCCAGAGTGGGGTCGCTTGCCGCAAGTTCTGGTGCTGCCTCCAGCGGGGCCTCCTGCCAGTGACGCTGACGCGCCATGTCGATGCAGGTGTGTCGGGCAATTTGATAGAGGAAGGCGCGGCAGCGACCGCGATGCTGGTAACGGCCAAGATAACGCAGAAATTTTAGAAACGTTTCCTGGGCGGCATCTTCTGCCAACGCTGGCGATGGCGTATGCCACAGGCAATAGCGCAGAATATCCGCATAATAGCGTTCCACAAACACTTCTGCTGCTGCGGCATCACCTGCCTCCAACCGCTTGATTAATTCACCATCGTCGTTCATCGCTGCTCACCTCCCGCGTGTTTTGAGATATTTTGTCATGAAGGACCTTCTATATATGATAACGAACCAGCCGCGAAAAATGATTAAGTCCGCGTTCATTTCTGCAAAAAAATCCCCCACTGCACCGTGATGGCACAGCAGGGGATGGAGGAGGTGTCAGAAGCGAGCGATGACGTCGGGGACGTCTTCGAGGCGGTAGACGATGGCGTCGGCGTCGATATCGGCGCCTTGGCCGCTGCGGTCGAAGAAGATGGCGGTCATGCCGCTGTTGCGGGCAAATCGCATGTCGTTAGCGCTGTCGCCGACCATGGCCAGTTCTTCTGGGGCGAGTCCGAAGTGGGCACAGAAGATTTCGGCCATGTCTGGCGCTGGCTTTGGTCGAGCGACGCGGTCGGCGGTGAGCGTCAGGTCAATGTCGTCGGCGATGCCCATGGCGGTCAGCGCGTGCTGGGTGGAAGCGTGACTGTCCGACGTAGCGACGCCGATTTTGCAGCCGTTGGCGTGGAGTGCCGCGAGCACAGCGCGAAGATCGCCGGTCGGCTGGCAGACGCCGTCGCGCAGGCAGGCCCATTCCAGGAACGTTTCACCGAGGCGGGCAAAAAGACGATCGCTGACAGGGTGAATGTCCTGCGCGGTCAGCACTGCCATGCAGGCTGCGATGACATCCGCATTGGTGCCTGCAACCACTGGCGATTCGGCAATCAGCGCTGTGCCGTCGAACCCACAGGCTGCTTCCAGAGCATGGCGCAGAGCATCGTCCTGGTCGCGTTTCAATTCATGCAGTATAAAGGCCACGGTATGCTGCACGGGCGCTAACCAGAAGGTTGCCAGATCCAGCAGTGTGTCGTCTTTGTCGAAAAGCACGCCGCGGATCATTGTGCGTCGTCCTTTTCAAGAAAATGGGCGTTGCTCCAGGCGGTTTTTCCGGCGAAGTCCACACATTCCAGACGCACATAGGTTTCGGTGCCTTTGAGCGTGAATTCCACGTGCTTCATGCCGTCGCGGCTGGCAGCGATGACCGTACCGCCGGCGTTGACATAGCCGCCGCAGATAAAGTTGACGCGCTCGCAAGGACTGCAATCCACCCAGACGGTGTTGCCGTCCTTGATGCCCCAGTTGTAAATGGATGGGCCGGAGGAAGAGTAGTAATTGCCCATGAGCATGGCGTTGATGACGGCGTCATGATCCAGATGGTCGGTTTTTACGACGATCCAGCCGCCGCAGGCGTCATCGAAGAGCCCTTCGTTGTGGTTGTCGTCGCTGGCGAAGGCAAAAATCTGACGTCCGCTGCGCAGAATTTTGTCCCAGTAAGTGGTGTCAGCACCGGTGTTGGACTCGTTGACGGTGTTGTAATTGTAGATTTCCAATGCCCAGATGCCGTTCAGATCGCAGAAATCTTCGGCGTCGACGCGGCTCCAGATTGGATGGTTGTAGGTGACGAGACAGCCGTATTCGCGCAGCGTGTCGGCCACACCTTGGGCTACCGCCAAGCCATTCCATTCGCCTTCATAGACTGGCACGGGCAAGTATTCTTTGTGCGCGAAGTGTTTTTTAGCAACGGCTTGCATGGCGCTGTTGCCGAGAATGCCGTGGAGATGGTGCACTTTCAAACGGGCACCAGGTACCGCTGGGTCCATGAGATTGGCTGAGGCTTCCAGCCCAGGAAGGATGATGAAATCGTCGCTGTCGAACGTGCTGCGGTAGTCCGTGTAGCGATCGTGTTCGCTGAAACAGAGAAAGTGGTAGCCTTGACTGCGAAAAAGGGCAACCGCCTCTTCCGGTGTCAGCATGCCGTCGGAGTTGACGGTGTGACTGTGTAAGTTTCCTTTATAATACTGACCGTTTTCCGGCAAAATGGTAATGTTTTTAAACATGAGCGGCCTCTCTTTCTACGCCGCGGATGGATAGGCAATCGTGTTCTGGAATAGCCAGCCATACTTTGGCGCCGATATCGTACATATTGAAACTACGGAACAGTGTGTCTACATAGAAGCTGAGATCCCCAGACTGCACCGTGTAACGCAGCACATTGCCGCGTGGAACACTGGCGGTGATCACCCCTTGAAGCACGATCTGATTGTTCTTGTCAGCGGGTTCGTCCAATGAGATGGCAATTGTTTCCGGACGAATTGCAATGGTGTGGCCTGCTTCTACTGGAACGTTGGTGGCGCGATAGAAGGCGCCGCCTTCAATTTGATTGTAGCTGCCGATGAAGCTGGCGGCAAAAGTGGACACTGGCTGTGTGTAGACACTCACTGGAGTGCCGGCTTGCTCGATGCGGCCAGCGTGGAAAAGTTCGATGACGTCGCTCATAACCATTGCTTCGTCCTGGTCGTGGGTGACAAATACCGTGGTTAGTCCCAATTCCAAATGGATTTCACGAATGCGGCTCTGCAGCTCTTTGCGCAGCTTGGCGTCGATGGCCGACAGGGGCTCGTCTAGAAGCAGCACCTTTGGCTCGGTGACAATGGAACGTGCCAGCGCCACGCGCTGCTGCTGGCCGCCGGAGAGGTTCGCAGGATAGGATTTTTCCTTGCCTTTGAGATCAACCAGAGCGATGGCATTCTTTACCTTTTCCTGAATTTCGTCAGCGGATTTTTTCTGCATTTTCAGCCCAAACGCAATGTTTTGTTCCACGTTCATGTTTGGAAAGAGAGAATATTGCTGGAACACCATGCCAATATTGCGTTGGTTGGCGGGCATATGGGTAATGTCCTGCCCATCAAGAATGATATTGCCTGAGGTTACGGTTTCAAGACCAGAGAGACAGCGCAGCAGTGTGGACTTGCCGCAGCCGGAAGGGCCCAGCAGCGTGACCAGGTCGCCCTTATTGATATCAAGATTGATTTCATCCAGTACCGTGTTCTTGCCAAATTGCTTGACCACGTTTTTAAATTCAATATAAGCCATTAAGTAAAGGCCTCCTTTTCATGCCCTTTATGTGTGAAAGATTAACGTCCGTCCTGAGTTTTGGAATCTGATTTTTGCAGTTTCAGCATCAGACCGGTGACGAGGAAGACAACGGCGAAAATAACAACGACGATTGCGCTCGCCAGACCGCTGGAATTGTACATGTTCGTGTTTAAGTAGACCGACACGTTTTCATAGTTGTTGCCGGCGATGTTGTTGGCGAGGACAAAGTCACCAAACACAATGCTTTCTGCCAACAAACTGGACACCAGAATGCCCGAGAAAATATTTGGCAGCACCACTTGTACATAAGCACGGAAACGCCCGCAGCCCAACACTTCAGCCGCCTGAATCAGTGTTTTTGCATCGATGGCGTTGAGGCTGTTGCGAATCCCCTGGTAGATGTATGGCAGCACTAAAATTGAGTAGGCACCAAAAAGCATCAGCATGCGATTGGAGAGAATGGTTCCTGTGCCGGTATAGATGGAAATAATACTGATGGAGAGAATGACCCCTTGTAAGGCGTACGGAATCATGCAAATCATCTGCATGATGTTGCCCAGCTTGCGGTTCATGACCGTCACGGGATACATCGCCAGGAGCAACAGTACAATTGTTAAAAGCACGCTTACTGCACAGAGCACCAGCGTGCGGCCGATGCTCAGCCAGAAATCGGTGTCGGCAAACAGTTCGGAGTAGTTGCGCAGCGTGAAGCCGCTTGGAAGCAGATTGGTCCATTCCACAAAGAAGGAATAAATCAATGTTGCCAGAAATGGAATCGTCAGGTAAGCGCCAATAATGAAAAGGACAATTTTGCCGGCCAGGCTGGTTTTCTTCTTCATACAAGATCCCTTCCTTTCAGATTGCGCTTGGTGAAATAGTTATTGATCAGAGTGGCAGCGATCATCAAAAGGATCAGTACCACGGCCAGCGCGCCGCCAGTGGCACGGTCAATTTGCACATCACCTTTGTACTTCGAGGTGATTTGCAGTGCCAGCAGCGCATAGTTGTTGGACACCAAAGCGTAGGCGCTGGCATAGGCAGCCAGTGCGTTGGCAAACAGCACCGAGAGGGTGCCGAGAATGCTTGGCAGCAGGTTTGGAATGGCGATGCGGAACCAGTAGTCCAACGGTTTTGCGTTCAAGAGCATGGCCGCCTGGCGCCATTCTGGACGAATGCCAGAAAAAGCTGGAATCAGAAGCAGGGTAGAGAGAGGAATCTGGAAATAAATGTATAAGAGCATCAGCCCCTGCCCAGAATATAAGTCAAAGTTTTCAAGAAAAGGGATTCCGTAATTGCGGCAAATCGTAGAAAATACCCCTGTGTTGCCCAGCAGCACCATGAACGCAAAAGCCAGTGGTACACCGGAGAAATTTGATGTCATATTCAAGAGCATGGTAAACGTGCGTTGTGCTCTTGGTGATGCTTCCGTGGCATAGCGAGCCGCAATGAAGGCAACGATGATGCCGACGATGGCAGAAATGAGAGAGATTTTGATGCTGTTAAGAATGGCTTGGGTATAGAGTGGTGTGGTAAAAATTTTGATAAAGTTTTCGAGACCAAAAGATTCGCTTTCTTTGCCGATCAGGCTGCTGATGACCAATTGCAGCAGGGGCAGAATTTCGTAAAGAAACACAACAACGGCAAAAGGAAGCAAAGCCAGGTATCCGATGTATTTGTTTTTCATGCTTTCCTCCTAAAAACAGGCACCCGCGTTGCGGATGCCTGTATCTTCCTGATGAGTTTGTTTCAAGGGTGATGGACTATTGAATCATTGGAATGATGTTTTCCTGCCAGTAGGTGATGAGATCTTGGGTGACGTCGGTCCACTTGTCGTAGTCAACGGTTTGGACTTGGTCGCCGTACTGTGATTCATCGATCATTTTTGCTTTGACATCTTCAGGAATTTCAACGTCTTCACGGATTGGGGTTGCATATCCTTTTGCAAGGTTGATCTGACCTTCATCGCTGAGGATGTATTCACGAGCCAGGCAGGCTGCTGCTGGGTGTGGCGCGTTCTTGTTAATGATGGTTGCATAAGCAGAACGAACAGAAGCGTCGCTAGGAATATTGACGGTGAAAGAAGCATCTGGGTTGTTTTCTACCGCGTTGTCACGATAGTTCAATGCGTTGTAATCCCAGAGCAACGCGCAAGCGATTTCACCACTTTCAATGCGAGCGACGGAAGTGTCGCCGATGTCGAGACGGCCTTCTTCAGCAAGTTGAGCCAGGAAATCATAAGCTGGCTGAAGGTCGTCAATGCTGCCGCCCATAGCATAAGCGATAGCAAGCACGGCGTGTTGTGCCTGAGCAGCAGCAGAAACGTCACCGATGGTTACTTTGTAGTCGCCTTCGAGGATGTCCGCGAAACTGGTTGGTGCTTCAGAAACCTGATCGTCGTTGGTGATGATGGCGATGGTGCCATAGTAACCAGATACCCAGTCGCCGTCGTCATCTTTTGCCCAGTCAGGAATGCTGTCCCAGTAGCTCGTTTTGTATTTCAAGGTGACGCCTTCTTCTTCAGCAACAGGGCCCCATTGCTGACCAACATCACCAATGTCTTTCGTGCCGTCTTCGCCTTCTTCTTTAAACATAGCGATTTCTTCAGAGCTGGACATATCGAGGTCTGTGTGTTTCAAACCATAGACGTCGTTGAGTTCGGTCCAGGTTTCCACCCAGTTGGCCCAGGTGTCTGGCATGCCAACAGAAGCGATTTCTCCTTCTTCTTTGGCCTGTGCTTCGAGATCCTCCAGGGACATGGCGTTGTAATCAACGCTAGCCTCTTCGTTGGTGGCAGAAGCCTCATCGCCGCTGCCGCCGCATCCGGCGAGACCAGCGGTCAGGGTAACTGCTAAAAGCATTGCGGTGATCGTTTTAAAACCTTTTTTCATCTTTGTCTGTGTTCTCCTTTCAATTTAAAGATGCGATCATGACTATTATCATACGAAGCGCGTGTAAAATGCCCAAGCGAATGTGTGTTAAATATGTGAAAATTTTATGCCCTTGTTGTCCTGCTGGATGTTTTACACAATGATTCGATAGTAACAGTTGTTTTGCGCCGATGGAGCGGCGTTTACGGGTATTGGGATGTTGTTAAGCGCTAGCGATGGACGAATGATTTGCTTAACAATCGGCCGCCCTTAGAATTTGCTCGACGGCCGATGCTGAACAGCTGTCACCGCTTGCGGAAATGTGAAGATTCATCAACACCTGTTGTGATGGAAAATAATATTCGTGCAAAAATCTTAAAAATTCGATATACTAGTAGATAGCATTACAAAAAGAAAGGTGAACATTGAACCGTATGATTGAAATTATCGCAGACAGCACCTGTGATCTCACACAGGAAGAGCTTGATCGCTACGGCATCCATCTTTTGCCGTTACATATTCTTATGGGAGAGGAAGAATATAAGGACGGTCCAGATTTTGACATGCAAATCATGTACGACTGGGCCGATGCCCATCAGTCAACCCCAAAAACCTCGGCGCCATCGTTGGAAGACATGATGGATATCCTCAAGCCTATTCTTGAGCGTGGCAACGAATGCATCTGCCTGCCGATCGCGGCGACGTTGTCTTCGTCGGGCAACGTGATGCGCATTGCTGCTGAAAATCTTGGCGCAGCCGACCGCGTGCATGTTCTGGACACTAAAACCTTGTCCTATGGCATTGGCATCATGGCGATGAAAGCAGCAGAGATGGCGCAGAACGGTGCCGGCGTCAAGGAGATTATTGCCGTCCTTGAAAGCATGGCCAACCGCGTTCATGTCAGCTTTGTGGTGGATACCCTCACCTATCTCTATCGCGGTGGTCGTTGCAGCGGCGTTGCTGCTCTTGCCGGTAATGTGTTGCGCATCCACCCTCGCATTGCTGTTACTGACGACGGCAGCCTTGCGCCGGATCATAAATACCGTGGCAAATTGTCGCATGTCATCGATGCCTACATGGACGATATCATGCCGCTTCTCGAAACGGCCGACCCAGAAATTGTCGCCATTGTTCATTCTGGTGGTATTGATCCTGCCATCATTGATGGCGTACGTGCCCGTGTAGAAGCCATGAATCGTTTTAAAAAAATCATCATGGGACGCGCAGGAGGCGTCATTTGCAGCCATTGTGGACCTGGCACCTTTGGCATGGGCTATTTCGATGCAATAGGCGATTGATTGTAAGGACGTATTAGTATTGACCGACTGTCACTTCAGACAGTCGGTTTTTTGTTATCGTTCAGTATTTGTGGACGCTTGCAACCAGCACAAGGACTTTTTATAATAGAAGGAAGAAGAAAACGAAAGAAGGTTGATCCTCATGAAATATGTAGTCATTGGGGCTGGTGGCACTGGCGGTATTCTAGGCACCCAGCTGGCTAAAGGTGGCAATGACGTCACCTTAATTGCCCGCGGTGCGCATCTCGCTGCCATTAAAGAACGTGGCGGTCTTTTCGTGGATCGTGTTTGGAACGGAACGGCTGAAACCATTTCTGTGAAGGCCTGCACCATGGACGATTACCAGGATACGCCGGACGTTGTTCTTGTCTGCGTCAAAGGCTATTCCATCGCTGGTGTGGTACCATTTATCGAACGTGTTGCCGGGCCGCACACCGTTGTCCTGCCAATTCTTAACATTTACGGCACTGGCGGCAAGCTTCAGGCCATGCTGCCAAATGTGGATGTTCTGGACGGCTGCACCTATCTTTACGCTGAGATCAAAGAACCGGGCGTTATCCTGCAAAGTGGCCCTTACTGCCGCATCGTTTTCGGCCCACGTGATCACAACATCGATGTGCCGATTTATCAGAAGATGAAGCGCGATTTTGACGAAAGCGGCATCACCGGCGAGTTGACCGCACACATCCAGCGCGATGCCCTGCAAAAATTCTCTTATGTTTCTCCTGTGGGATCCACCGGCTTATACTACAATGCCGTGGCTGCCGATATGCAAAAGCCTGGTGAGGCACGTGATTGCTTCATCGCCATGGTGCGTGAAATCAGCGCTCTTGCTGACGCTATGGGGTGTCCATTTGATCACGACGTCGTTCCTGATGATCTCGCCATCCTTGACGGCATTGCGCCAACGGCGACCACGTCCATGCAGCGTGACATCGCCGACGGACATCAATCTGAAATCGATGGTCTTATTTACGAAGTGGTACGACTCGGAGAAGAGTACCACGTTGCCGTCCCAACTTATGCTAAAGTGGCTGAAGAAATGAAACGACGCGGTCTTTAAATCGCGCGATCGTCATAACCAAACAACAGGAAAGGAGGAGCATCATGACTCCACAAGATATCACCGCCATCGTTGCCAGTCAGCGCGCCTACTTCAAAAGTGGCGCCACTCTCGATGTAGAAGGCCGTTTGCGCGCTCTGCGCATTCTTCGTGCCGCTATCGTTACTTACGAAGACGTCATTGCCAGTGCTCTTCAGCGCGATCTCGGCAAAAGCAGCACCGAAAGCATCATGTGTGAAATCGGCATGGTTAAAAGCGCTCTCAACCACATGTTGCGCCATGCGAATCATTACGCTAAAGCTAAGCGCGTGCGCACGCCGCTGGCCCAATTCCCGGCCACCAGCCTGCACAAACCATCGCCGTTCGGTGTCGTCCTTGTCATGAGCCCATGGAACTATCCTTTCCTGCTCACCATGGAACCCCTCATCGAAGCCATTGCTGCTGGCAATACCGTTGTCGTAAAACCAAGTGCTTATTCGCCGCACACCAGCAGTGTTTTGGAAAAATTGCTGACGCAATACTTTGATCCGCGACTTATTGCTGTGGTGACTGGTGGTCGCGAGGAAAACCAGCAGTTGCTCGATGAGCAGTTTGATCACATTTTCTTTACTGGCAGTCAGCGCGTTGGTAAAGAAGTCATGCGTAAAGCCGCCGCGCACCTGACACCGGTCACCCTTGAGCTGGGCGGTAAAAGTCCATGCATTGTCGAGCGCACTGCCGACATTCCTCTGGCCGCTCGGCGCATCGTTTTCGGCAAATATCTTAATTGTGGTCAGACCTGTATTGCTCCGGACTATATCTATTGCGATGCTGCCATTGCTGACGAGCTCATGCATGCTCTCGCTCAGGAAATTCGTATTCAGTTTGGGGAAGCCCCCCTTGCCAACGACGACTATGGCCGCATTGTCAGCGTCAAACATTTCGACCGTCTCACCGGGCTCATTGATCCGGCGAAGATTGCCTATGGCGGCCGTACCTCGCCCGATACGTTGCAAATTGAGCCGACCCTCCTGCGTGATGTAGAATGGGGCGATGCCGTTATGCAGGAAGAAATCTTTGGACCGATTCTGCCGGTGCTCACTTATGAAAATTTTGGCGACGCCATCGATCAGCTCAACGACATGCCGCATCCACTGGCGCTTTACATCTTTACGGAAGATAAAATCATTGCCCGTCAGGTCATGTCCCGCCTCCAATTTGGCGGCGGCTGCGTCAACGACACCATCATCCATCTGGCTTCCAATAATCTGCCTTTCGGCGGTGTTGGCGCCAGTGGCATGGGCAGCTACCATGGCGAAGCTGGATTCCGTACGTTCTCCCACGAAAAAAGCATCGTCAATAAGTCGACTCGCTTCGACCTGCCTCTACGCTACCAGCCATACGGCAAATGGAAGGAGCGACTCATTCGCTTGGCTATGCGCTGATTTTGTATACCGGCTGCCCGCTGTGGGCAGCCGGTTTTTTTGACTCTGACGATAAAACATGTGATCATCCGTTTCGGCAGCGTGAAACGTTTTCAAGGAAACGAGGCCTTTTCAAGGTTGACTGTTAAAGACAAACTAAAAACGACGGTTACGGTGACCGTCGTTTTTTTATGCGTTTCAAAAATTTTGGCGTTGAATGCTGCCTGATCCACAGCGGTTTGTCATGGGCTGTATAGCTTCTTTCCATCACGCTTTGACGTTTATTATACGAATTATCCATGCTTCGCGGCGTTTTATTGCGACAGACGAAAAAGAGCATCTGCATCGTTGTGCAGACGCTCTTTATGATGGTTTGATCGGACAAGTGACTTTCATCATCTGTTCGATCATCTGATGCAAAAGCTGGGCGCGCTCGTTGTCGGCGGCTTTGTAGTACACTTCTTTGCCGTCGCGGCGGCTGGTGATGAGTCGGGCGCCTTTGAGCTGCTTGAGATGATGGCTGACGGCGGGACTGCTCATGTTGACCATTGCGGAAATATTTATGACGCACTCTTCACAATGGCAGAGAAGCCAGAAGATGCGGATGCGGTTGCCGTCTCCGAGCTGTTTGAAGATGTCGGCGACGAGTTGAAAATGGTCGTCGGCAGGCATGTGTTCAAGCAGCTGATTGGCGAGTGATCCGTGATCGTGAGGCAGGTTGTTGTTTGGCATCAGGCATTCCTCCCTATGCTCTATTTTAGCACAGGAAAGTCTATTGGAAAAGTGGGATAGTTTATTGGGGGTGCGGTGGTCCCTGGTATTTTTGACGAAAACTTGTTGACGAGTGAGTGAAAATAGCGTATGATGAACGTAACAATTAAAGGATTGCTTAATCGTTGATTCGATGAGCGAGAGGAGAGCATTATCATGAAAAAGACGTATAAGATTGATGTAGACTGCGCAAACTGTGCCAACAAGATGGAAGAAGCAGCAAAAAAAACGCCGGGCGTGAAGGATGCGGTCGTGAATTTTATGACGCTGAAAATGATCGTGGAATTTGATGAGGGCGTAGATCCAAAGGCGGTTATGCCAATGGTGCGTGACAATTGCAAAAAGGTCGAGGATGCCTGTGAGGTGTTTCTGAAATAAAATGTGGGCACTCTGCGGCCGCGTTTCCGTGCTGCCGAGTGTCCTTTATTTTAACAAACGATTAAAAAAATGTTTAATCGTGAGCGAGGAGAGAGCGTGATGAATAAGAAACAAAAGAAAATGCTGGTACGCATTATAGCGGCGTTGGTGCTGCTCATCGGGCTGCATTTTTTGCCGCTTGAGGGCGTGCTGCGTTTTGTTTGCTACATGGTACCGTATCTTTTGGTGGGTTACGATATTCTGTTGAAAGCAGCGAAGGGTGTGAAAAACCGCCAGATGTTCGACGAGTGTTTTCTGATGGCGGTGGCGACAGTAGGTGCCGTGGTGTTGGCGGTGTATTCTGGCAGTGGTGACTATACTGAAGCGGTGGCAGTGATGCTGTTTTACCAGGTTGGAGAACTGTTTCAGAGTGTTGCTGTCGGGAAGAGCCGACGCAATATTTCCGAGTTGATGGACATCAGTCCGGATTATGCCAACGTGGAGCAGGATGGACAGCTGGTGCAGGTGGAGCCGGATGAGGTGGTCATTGGCAGCATGATTGTGGTGCAGCCAGGTGAAAAGGTGCCGCTGGATGGCGTGGTGGTGGACGGCGATTCAACGCTGGATACGAGCGCCCTCACAGGCGAGAGTGTGCCGCGCGGAATTCATGCTGAGGAAGAAGTCATCAGTGGCTGCATCAATATGACCGGGGTATTGCGCATTCGCACGACGAAGGAATTTGGCGAATCGACGGTATCGAAAATTTTGGAGCTGGTGGAAAATGCCAGCTCACGCAAATCAAAGTCCGAGAACTTTATCTCCAAATTTGCGCGAGTGTATACGCCGGTAGTCTGTTATGCAGCCCTGGCGCTGGCTGTGCTGCCGCCACTGGTGCGGATGTTGGCATTGGGCCTGCCAGCCGATTGGGGCACCTGGGTGTACCGAGCACTGACGTTCCTGGTTATCAGCTGTCCGTGCGCGTTGGTGATTTCGATTCCACTGAGCTTTTTTGCCGGTATTGGTGGCGCCAGCAGGGCAGGCGTGTTGGTAAAGGGATCGAATTACTTGGAAGCACTGGCGCGGACAAAGTGGGTGGTGTTTGATAAGACGGGCACCTTGACTCAGGGCGTGTTTGAAGTGGTGGACATTCATCACAGCGAGCTCGAACGAGACCGGCTGCTGGAAATAGCGGCGCACGCTGAAAGCGCGTCGTCGCATCCCATTAGTAAAAGCCTGCAGCGTGCCTATGGCGGCACCATCGATCGCAGCCGCGTGAGTGACATTCAGGAAATCAGTGGCGGCGGGGTGCTGGCACGCGTGGATGGCGTGTCGGTGGCCTGTGGCAACGACAAGCTGATGCAGCGCGTTGGCGTGACTGCCGTTCCATGCGATAGTGTGGGCACGATTGTTCATGTCGCAATGGACGGGGTGTACGTTGGGCACATTGTTGTTGCCGATGTGGCGAAGCCAACTGCAGCCGAGGCGATTCGTGCGCTGAAGGCGGCTGGCGTGCGTAAGACCGTGATGCTCACCGGAGACCGCCGCAGTGTGGCGGAGCAAGTGGGACGTGCCCTTGGCCTCGATGAGATTGCCAGCGAGTTGTTGCCAGGCGACAAGGTGGATCAAGTGGAAGCGTTGCTGGCGCAGAAGCGAGAGAAAGAAACCTTGGCCTTTGTCGGTGATGGCATCAACGACGCACCGGTACTGCGTCGTGCTGACATTGGCATTGCTATGGGTGCGATGGGCTCCGATGCGGCCATTGAGGCGGCGGATGTGGTGCTGATGGACGACGATCCATTGAAAATTGCCAAGGCCATTCGAATCAGCCGTAAAATTATGCGTATTGTCTACGAAAACATCGTTTTTGCCATTGGCATCAAAGGTATTTGCTTGATTCTTGGTGCTGTCGGGCTGGCCAATATGTGGTTAGCAATTTTTGCCGATGTGGGTGTAATGATTCTCGCGGTCTTGAACGCCATTCGTGCACTGTTTGTGAAGAACCTCTGAGAGATCAAGGGTGTTACTGAAAAATGCTGAATGTTTTCACTATTCAATACAGGAGATAAGGTGTATAATGTCCTTAATATCATTTAGGGGAGGTTTTAAGGATGAAAATTGGTATTATTCGTTGTCGCATGACGGAAGATTTTTGCCCAGGAACGTCGGACTTTAAAGCGATTCGTGAACGCTCGGGGGTGTTTGCCGACGTGGACCCAAATGAACCAATTGAACTCATTGGTTTTAACAACTGCGGGGGCTGCCCAGGGAAAAAAGCCGTATTGCGTGTGCGCGAATTGGTAAAACGTGGTGCCGACACCATTGTTTTTGCCAGCTGCATTCAGAAGGGGAATCCGATTGGGTATCCTTGCCCATTTGCTAAGAAGATGAAAGACATTATCGATAAAGACCAAAATGGTGCGGTTCAGTTCCTGGATTGGACGCATTAAAATAAAAAAGTCCATGTGTGGATGTTTCTATTCACACATGGACTTTTTTTGATTCAATCGAGCGGTTTTTCCAAGAATACGTGACCATCGGCTGGTACGAGGCCTTCGATGACAATGGAAGCCACGGCGGCGCGTTCAAAACCGAGGTGCTTAAACAGCATGACCGCTGGCAAATTTTGGCTGCCGCATTCGGTGCGCAGCACTTTACAACCTTTGCTGCGTGCCAAGTCTGCACCGTAGTTCATCATTGCTGTGGCAATACCTTGTCGGAAATGAGATGGGCGCACCATGAAGAGACGAATGGAAAGAACTTCATGGGCGCTGTGCGGGTATTTCCATGGTATGTTGCCAAATTCTGGTGGTTGGATTTGATCAAAGATGACGCTTCCGTAGATGGTGCCTTTGTCGTCGTAAACGTAGACGACGCCGGCTTTTACAGCACTTTCAATGCTGCTGTACGTTGGAAAAATACCTCGTTGAAATGCTGTATAGGAGTCGATCTTTTTTTCGTATTGAAAATGTTCTTCTAATAAACGATCAAGCTGTGACATGTCTTCGAGCGTGGCTTGTCGAATCATCTCCTACACCCCCCTGTTTTTTATTACCTATTATTTTAGCATATGGAACGAACAAAATACACGATTTTTGTTGGCAACGAATAAAAAAGCACGCCCAATATTGGCGTGCGAACGGCTTAAATTTTTTTCAGTGTTAAAGTGAAGGTGAGCAACTGTTGATCGTTGATGACATGGGTATTAGCCGTGAGTTGACCCTGCATGTCTTCGGCGAGAGCTTGAGCGACAGTGAGGCCGAGGCCTGTACTGCCTTGGTGGCGAGAGGCATCGGAGGTATAGAAGCGGTCAAATAAATGGTCGACATCTTCGCCCTTGAGCCAGGAAGTGTCGTTGGTGAATTGTAGAATAAGCTGGTTGCCGTTTTCTTCGGCATAAAGTGAGAGACGCGATTCGGCGTAACGACCGGCGTTTTGCAGCAGGTTTTGGAAGATGCGCGAAAGAGCTGCGGTGTCGCCAAGCACCCAGAGAGGATGCTCTGGCAGGTCGGCATCAATGTGCAGCTGGGCGTCGGCAAGAAGCTGGTAATTGCCGGCGAGGGCTTCACGCAGAATGCGGCCGGCGTCGATGCGTTCCAATGTTAGAGGCATGTCGTCGGGCGCAAGGCGGGGATAGTCGTAGAACTGGCCGGAGAGGGGGCTCATGGTTTCGGCTTTTTGCTCAAGCACAGCTACGGTTTCGGCAAGCTCCGGATCGGCAGCGAGCTGAGCGTGCTGGTTCTGTCGAAAAAGCTTGAGGTAGCCTAAAATGACGGTGAGCGGTGTACGTAGGTCATGGCTGATGGCTTCAATTTGTTGTTGGAAAGCACGCTCGCGTTTGGCGTAGTTTTGACGCTCGTGTTGAATGTCGGAGAGGAGCCCGTTGAGGTCATTAAGCAGGGCGGCCAGCTCCGGATTTGGCAACGGCAGGTGAAGCATTTGATTTTGAGAGAGATCGCGGCGAATTAATGCCAGTTCATCCCGTGTGTGGCGTAAGGCGTGGACGAGACTGATGTAGCGAATGGCGAAAAAGCCGCCCACAAGGACGGCAAGAATAAGAAGGACAATCGTTAGCATGGCTTTTCCTCCCTAGATTGGACTTAGGTTAAATCACGTTTTCTCCATGATACCACGCCAAAGAGACTGAAGACAAGGATCCCAATGAGTCCGCTGACCAAAGCTTTTTCTAGGATCGCAGGATCTTCCCACCAGCGGAAAACATCAGAAAAAGTTAAGAAATCTTTTGGCATCCAACCGGCGATACGAGCCGCCCATTCAAATTTAAGGCCGAGAACGGCAAAAAATAACGGTGTCATGTGCCAAATTAAGAGCCAGCCGACAACTGCGGTGAGGTCGCGGCGGAAAAGAAAAAAGAACGGAAGGATGGAGATGAGGCTTGCAACGGCCAGCGGGTAGGCTGAGATAATGGAAAAGAATAAATCTTTGAGTGTCCAAGCATCGGTATGCGCAAGCAGCAGTTCGGCACTGGCAATCCAGACGGCAACGACGATTACCAGCATAACGGTGGCGACAATGAGCGCGGTCAGACATTGACCAAAAAAGATCTGTGTACGGGAAAGACCACTTGCGATCGTATTTTTGAGGCTGCTACTTTTACTGCGGCCTTCGTAAACCAGAGCCGCGACGATGGCACCGCAGACTAGATAAATCCATGGTTCAGAGACGGAAAAGAGGTAGCTAAACGAGGTATGGCCGTAGTAGTCGGCGCCGCCACCCCAGAAATGGAGTGTGATGTTTAAGGCCAGAATACCGACGATGAGAATGGCGGTCATTATGTAACAGGGACGAGTATGAGTGACACGATAAAGCTCGGAGCGAATGTAGTTGAGCATGAGGATGGTCTCCTTTCAGAGGTCATTGTGTTACGAGAAACAGGGTGAAGGCAACAGCATAGATGCTGAAGGTGAGATAGAGAGAGGCCTTGTGACGGCGAATGCCATCAAGCCCATCTTTGAAGAAGACATGAAGAGCGAGTAGACAACAGCAGACTAATGCAGCCATTGCAACGATAAAAGCGGCTTGAGAAAACATGTCATCACCATCCTTTACAGATCCCGGTGGCGCAGTAAAAGCCAGCCGGAGAGGGAGAAGACAGCGACGCCGATGGTACCGGAGAGTAGGCATTTGAAGAGTCCTTCGTTGGTGTACCAAAGCACACTGTCGATTTGTTCCGCGACAGTGATCTGCCAGGCAGAATTTAAAAGTTTGCCGCCGGTGATGGTATGGATTTCAATTGCATTTTTCAAGAATTGGTAAGGCATCCAGTTGGCAATATTAGCGAGTACGTCGAATTGCATGCCGAAGCTGAATAACACCGTTGGGAGAATGAGCCAGATGGCAGCCCAAGCAAAGGCAACCAACAGTTCTCTCTTGAAAAGCTCATAAAAGAGTTGAACGGTGATGACATTGGCAACGGCAATGAGATAGACTGCTGGCACCTCCAAGAGCAAGTCTCGAGCGGTGAAGGGGCCGCCAGGCTCAAGCAGGAGCTCGGTGCTGGCGATCCAAACCGCAAGCACGATGATCATGACGATGGTGGCAGCAAGAAGACTCGTGATGCATTTGCCGGCGAAAACCTGCACACGTGACAGGCCGCCAGCGATGGTGTTTTTGACGTCACCATATTTGTGAACGCAGCTGTAAATAGAAGCGGGAATGATGGCGGCCATGAATAGGTAAAGGCTTGGTGCAGAGATCGGCCAGGAATAGGCGAACCCAGTGTAAGCGAGGTCAAAGTCGTAGGCTTTCCAATTGAAGAAGGCTAGAAAGGAAATGACGCTGATGCTTAAGGCACAAAGAATGCCTGTTGTCACGTAGAGCGTTGGCTGGTGACTGATGCGGTAACATTCGGATTTGATGTAGTTCAGCATGATGGGTTCGCTCCTTTACAAATCGCGGCGGCGCAGAACGAGCCAGCCGGAGAGGGAGAAAACGGCAACGCCGATGGCGCCGGAGAGCAGGCATTTGAAAAGGCCGTCGCGGGTGTACCAGAGCACAGAGCCGACCTGCTCGGCGACGGTGATATTCCAGGAAATGTTTTTGACCTGGCCGCTGGCGAGAGTGCTGATGTCGACGGCGTTTTTGAAGAACTGGTAAGGCATCCAGTTGGCAATGTCGGCGAGAATTTCAATTTGCATGCCAAGGTTGTAGAGCACCGTTGGCAGGATGAACCAGATGGCCGCCCAGGCCATAGCCGCCAGCAGCTCTCGTTTGAAGAGCTCAAAGAAGAGCAGGATGGTGATGACGTTGGCGGCGGCGATGAGATAGATCGCTGGCACCTCCAGGAGCAGGTCGCGGGCGGTGAAGGGGCCGCCTGGTTCGAGCAGAAGCTCAGCGCTGGCGATCCATACCGCAAGAACGACGGCCAGAACGACGCTGGCAGCGAGGAGGCTGGTGATGCATTTGCCTGCAAAGATCTGCACCCGAGAAAGACCGCTGGCGATGGTGTTCTTGACATCGCCGGATTTGTGGACGCTGCTGTAGATGAGGCAAGGGATGACGGCTGGCATGAAAATATAGCAGCCTGGCGATGAAATTGGCATGGTGTAGGCATAGCCGGTGCGGGCCAGATCGATGCCGTATTGATCCCAGCCAAAGAAGGCCAGGAAAGAGATGATGGCGATAATCAGGGCGCAGAGAATGCCGGTTGCCACATAGAGCGCAGGGTGGCGGCTGATGCGGTAGCATTCGGATTTGATGTAGTTCAGCATGAGGGGGCCTCCTTTCCGTGGATGCGTCGCGATGTTTAGTGGAGACTGATGGTGATCTGGCTGTCACAGCCGTTCACCAGTACGCGTGCGGCAAAGGCGGCAGTGAAGAATGCTGGCACTATCATTAGAAGATAGATAATATGAGAACGTTTCATTGCTGAGCCCCTCTTTCCTTGAGTGACATGTAGTAATCTTCCAGTGATCCTTGCACGGTCTGCATGCCAAGAATGATGAGATCATTTTTTGTGGCAAGCTGGCTGTAAAATTCTGCAGGACGTTTTGGCTGATAAATGCGGAAGATGCGGTCGGGCATGACTTGGCAGCGCTCGTCGGGACAATGGTGTTCAAAGATGGCCGCAAATCGGTCGACATCGGAGAGCGTGAGGGCAATGTAATCGGCGCACTGCTCGTGCAGAGCTTTGGCGCTGATTTCTTCGACAAGACGACCGCGGCTGAGAAAGCCATAGTGGGTGGCGATGTGCTCCAGTTCGGCAAGAATGTGACTGGATAGAAGAATGGTTATATTTTCCTCGTCGTTGAGACGTTGCAGAAGGCTGCGAATTTCTATGATGCCGCTTGGGTCCAGACCGTTGATGGGCTCGTCGAGGATGAGCAGCTGAGGCTTGCCGAGCAGGGCAATGGCGAGACCGAGCCTTTGGCGCTGGCCCATGGAAAGGCTGCCGCATTTGCTGCGGCGTTTCTGTTCGAGACCGGTGAGAGCAATCATAGCATCCGCACGATGCTTGTCGCTGATGCCGCGCTGGATGCTGTAGTATTTGAGCGTCTGTTCCACGGTCATGTTTGGGAAGAAGCCGGGATCTTCGATCAGGCAGCCAATATGGCGGCGTGCTAAGCGTAGGGTTTTGTCGTCTTCGCAGCCAAGAAGTGAGAGATTGCCGCTTGTGGCAAAGCTCTGGCCCGCGAGAATTTTTAATAGAGTCGATTTTCCGGCGCCGTTGTCGCCGACGAGACCGTAGATGGCACCTTGTGGTACATGGATGCTGACATTGTTGAGAGCCTGCAGTTTGCCGTAGGCTTTGCAGAGCTGAGTAGTTTCGATGACGTTGGTGTTCATTGCGGTTCCCTCCAATAAAAAAATACGTTTGTCGAGGTCGTGTTCCTTACTGACAAACGTATTGTACAGGATGAGTCATAAAGAAGTCATAAAGATGGCTTAAAGAAGTATTAAATCCGATAAAGATGGCATAAAGAGGACCAGTGCACGGATTATTGCAGCTTGAATCCGATGCCGTAGACGGTTTGAATGTAGTCCGCGGTTGGGTCGATGGCTTTGAGCTTTTTGCGAATGTTGGAAACGTGGACATTAACGGTGTTGTTTTCACCATAATAGCCGCCGTTCCAGACTTGTTCATAGAGGGCTTCCCGGGTGAAAACCTTTTCCGGTTGGCGCATGAATAATTCGAGAATATCAAATTCATGAGCAGTGAGGGTCAGTTCTTGGCCATCGAGGGTAACTTTGCGCAGCGATGGAGAGAGCTGCAGAGCGCGGTGAACGAGGGGACGGTCAGCAGCGCTGTCTTTGCCGACACGGCGCAGAGTAGCAGCGATGCGCGCCAGCACTTCTTCCGGCTCGAAAGGCTTGGTGATGTAGTCGTCGGCGCCGTTTTCAAGCAGGGTTACTTTGTCGGCAAGCGCATTCTTAGCAGAGAGCACAATCACTGGCACATCCAGTGCCAGTTCCTTGCGCATATGGGCGAGCACGTCACTGCCGCTCATGCCAGGCAGCATGAGGTCAAGTAGAAGCAGATCCGGTCTGTCCTGCTGCAAACGCAGAACGGCTTCGCTGCCAGAGTAAACCTGCAGCACCTGATAATCGGCCTGACGCAGCATTTTTGCCAGCAGATTGTTGATGTCGGCGTCGTCTTCGACGACCATGATGGTGTAAAACATAAGCGGCCTCCTTTGTTTCGCTGAATTTAGTATAAAGCTTTGACTGATGAATGACAACTGCTATCATGGGCGCTGGCTGTGAGTTGATAAAAAGGTTTGACTTACAAGAGCTGCAAATAAAAAAATCCTGTCCTCAATGAGGACAGGAAAAAGAAGGGTGCTTATACTTCGATGTTTTTGAAGGCATCCGGCACTTCTTTGTAGCCTTTTGACTTGATGGCGCCGATGATGAGACCGATCACCAGCCAGGTAACACCGACGACGTAGGTCATCTTGTCAAAACCGGTGAAGACATAGATCAAAATCATGATGCCGAACCATGGGCAGACAAGGTATTTGATGATGTCGCTGCCGCTGCGTCTTTTTTCTTTAATGAAGAAGAAATAGAACACGGCAAAGTTCAGCAGAACGAAGGATGCCAGAGCGCCGAAGTTAACCAGACGAACGAGCTGAGACATGGTCAGGATCAGTGGAATGATGCAGCTGATGGTCCCAACGATGATGGAAGCCACATATGGAGTCTGGAACTTAGGATGTACCTTGCCGAAAATGCGCGGAATAACGCCGTCACGCCCCATACTGTAGAGCATTCTGGAAGTAGCGGTCTGTGCAGCCATGATGTTTGCGATCCCAATGGCAACGATATTCACGAGCAGGAGAATCTTACGGAAGAATTCACCGCCAGCCAATTCCGCAGCGTCAAAGAAACCGGTCGCCAAGTTGGTGTTTTCCCAGTCTGGAAGAATCAGAGCAGCCACATAGGTCTGTGCGACAAAGACCACGATGATGATGCTCAATGCAATGAGGATGGCTTTACCGATGGTCTTTTCTGGTTCAATGGTTTCTTCTGCCAGGGTAGACATGCCATCAAAGCCCAGGAAGGACAATGCAGCAATGGAAATACCGGAGGCGATGAAGTTGAAATCGACTTTACCTGGCTGGTAAATAGGATCGAGGGAAAGCTCGCCGTAGCCGCCGCCGTTTAAGACGTATTTAACGCCTAAGAAGATGAAGGCAATAAGAACAAGAATTTCGATAACGAACATGACGTAGTCGACGCCTTTGGTCATTTCCATACCACGTACATTGACGATGGTATTGAACAGCACGAAGACGACAATCCACAACCACCATGGACTTCCAGGAATCAATTCGACGCCCCAGTTTGCTACCATGACATAGAGCAAAGATGGTACAAACAGGTAGTCAAGCAAAATCAGCCAACCGCTGATGAAGCCTACATGGGGATTGATTCCACGCTGCACATAGGCATAGACGGAGCCTGCTATTGGGAAGCGGCTACTCATTCGCATGTAACTAAGAGCGGTGAAACTAATGGCTACGAACCCGATGATGTAGACCAACGGTGTCATCCCACCACTGGCCACTTGAATTTCACCAAAAATGGATTGTGGCGCAATGATAACCATGAACAATACGCCGTAGAGAACAACGTCGCGCAAACTCAGGGTACGTTTTAATTCTTGCTTGTATCCAAAGTTTTCGACATTGCCCTTGTTTTGATGTTTGTTGGACATTTCTCTTTTTTCTCTCCTTTATTTTTTGTATTTCAAGGTCGACATGCTAGGCATGCCGAGCTGGAAATCAGAAGACGCTCAACCAATCAGTGGCTTAAACTGTGGGAGCTTTGGTGTGCCGAGACGAAGGATCATGGCTACTTCGCAAGGCACGCAGGCTTGGTTGATTTCAACATCGCTTTGCACCGACATGTACATGTAGGTGTCGGTTTTATCCCAGCCAGTGACGTTCATCAGCAGGCGCTGCATTTCTTTGGAAGCGTGAGTCAGGGCTTCGTCAAATTCATGGGCGCAGGCGTTGACGTACCAATGGGTGGCTGTTTCGGTGACTGGCCAGTGGAGTTCAAAGTTCTTGATGAGGGAAATTTTAACGAGAATTTCAGCAGCAATTTCGATACCGGTGCCGCAGAGTTCTGCATCACCCATGGTCGCATGGACGTCCCCCATTTGCAGCAGGGCGCCGTCAACGCGTACTGGCAAATACAGACGAGCGCCTTTTTTGATGCGTTTGCTGTCCATGTTGCCGCCATGGTTTCCTGGATAACCGTCGATCACATCGTCGCCGTCTGGAGCGGTGCCGATGACGCCAATCATCGGATCAATTGGAAATTGCACGCCGTTGAATGAGGCGATGCCATTTTCGACAGGAACAACACGGGTGCGGATTTCAGCATCCTGGTGCAGAGGGCCAACGCCTTCGCTGGTGGAAATGACACCTTGGTCCGCAACTTTGATGTCTAAAATATCGACAACCAGAACGTCGCCAACTTCAGCGCCAGTGACATAAACAGGACCAGCGGCAGGGTTGGCTACGGAGTAGCTGTAGTCGAGATCGGTGATAAGATCGTTTTCTGTTTTGAGACGGTTGGAAAAACAATCCATGGTTTTGAAGGTCAACAGTTCGCCTGGTGCCGCTTCAGCGACTGGTGGATTGTTTTTGGAGAAGGTGTAGACAGACTGATCAATGATTTTCATTTGTAAGACTCCTTTTTAGAATTCAACGCTTGTCAGATATTTTTTAGGGAACACAAAGCGCACCGTTTTTTCAGGGTCGACGATCTGACAAATCTGTAAATGGCCCACCAGGCTCATGAGCATGATGATGTCTGGGTCTGAGAGCGCGGTGTGGGATTGCAGAAATTCCTTCATGAGCTCGGTGGCACGCTTAACGGCTTCATCGAGGGTGACTTTTGAGACGATGACGCTGAAGCTGTCGTCGTTTTCGAGGAATGGGTATTCCGGTGCCTTTCCTTTGATGAGCTCAATGGTCACGGTGACCGTTGCTGGAATTTCCAGGCCAGAAACGCCAATTTCTCCGTCGCCCATGGCGGCATGCACATCACCAAGGCCGAAAAGCGCTCCTTCCACAGCAACTGGAAAATACAACGTAGCGCCTTCGGTAACCATGGTGTTGTCCATATTGCCGCCGTGCTTGCCAGGGGTGCCGGCGTTGAGCGCGTCACCAGCTGGTGCTACGCCAATGACGCCGATCATTGGATTCACTGGGATGTGAATCTCATCGGAAAAATGCGCGATGCCATCCTGCACTGGTACAATTTTAAGGTGGGAACCCTGAATTTGGTGACCCAGCGTGCCTTCATTTTCCAGGCAGACGACGGTGCCTTTTTCATCGAGGGCAATCTTGTGAATGGTTACTTTCAAGGTGTCGCCAGGCATGGCGCCGTTGATGTAAATGGGCCCCGTTACCGGATTGGTAGCATTCCAATCCAGTTGGTCCAAGGTGTCTTCCGGATTACGCAGCTGATTGGAGAAGCAGTCTTTGGTTTCAATATCCAAGGTAATCGGTGCATCAACATGGGTTGACGATGTGGCTGTTTTATCAAATGCGAAAGAGACGCATTCTGTGGATAATAACATGATCAAAACCTCCGATTAATAAAAATACTGTAGCAGAGTAAAGTGCTGTTGTTTTAATATCATAGCATGAACAGTGTTCGTTCCATATAAAAAAACGGAGTAAAGACTCCGTTAAAATAGTATTAAAAAGTTCGTTTAAATTCTGTTTTTAAGAGGGCGTTCCAGTCGGTCGTGTCCTTGATGATGCCGGAAGTGATGCCCAAAAACTGCCGCAATTCCTTGTTCATGTGGGAATGGTCGGAAAAGCCAAATTGTGCTGAAATATCCTTGAGCTTTTCTTCAGGGTGTTGCTCGATGTATTGCAGTGTTTTCTGCAAGCGAATGATTTTAGCCAGTTCTTTGGTGGAATGGCCCACGTAGGTGGCGAACAGCTGGCGGATGTAGCGCGGCCCGTAACCGGCTGCCTGCGCCAGCTCGTCGATGGCAATCATGCCGTTGTTTTCGATGATTTTTTTGACACAAAAGTCAACGATGTTGTCGGTAGGCGTTTGTTCAAGCACGGTTTGCTTAAGAAATTCGTACATGATTTCATGGCGGCGAGCAAACGACTGGGAGGATTCCAGTGCAGGTTTAATGTAGCGGATCGAAGGATAGAGATTTTCGAGCGCAATGGGTGTCGGTGACTGGTAGGAAAAATCTGTTGGCAGAAAGCTGCTTGTTGCTCCGGGGTAAAAACGTACTCCAAACAGCCATTCTGTTTGTTCAAAATGAAATTGCATGGCTTTGACAATGGACGGCGAGAGCCAGCTTTGCACCTGCTTGCCGTCGTAATGCACGAGAATGTCGTTGCAGCCGTCGGGAAGAATGCAAATCTCACAGTCGTGAGGGCGATCGACTTCAAAAATTTGACAAATGTATTTTCCGAGCACGCAGTCTTCGCTGTACTGCAGTTCATGATAGATACCGGCCTGACCGTAGCCAGGTTGATATGGATAATAGGGCATCGTGGAGCCACCTTTCGTGATAGTAAAAAACGGAAGTGCGGTTTTAAACTTTTGTCGCTAAAGGAAAGACATCTAGGGAGGAATGAGCGGCTGTTTTTTGTCTGTTTGTAGTATAAATCCTTGAGGGATGGATGACAACTGCCATTACAAAAGGTACAATGGAAGCACTGATTAACGAGGAGGAAACAATCATGAAGATGACCATTGGATGCTATCTGTTTCGCCGCCTGCAGGAAATCGGCGTGGGCCATGTGTTTGGGGTGCCGGGCGATTTCAACCTGCAGCTGCTGGAACAGCTGAACGAGGTGGACGACATCGACTTTGTCGGCACCTGCAATGAGCTGAATGCCAGTTATGCCGCCGACGGTTATGCACGTGCGAATGGAATTGGTGCCATGCTGACTACTTACGGCGTCGGCGATCTCAGTGCCATCTGCGGTCTGGCGGGGGCTTGTGCAGAGCATGTTCCGGTGGTGTTGATTTCAGGCACACCACCGCTGTATGCTATGGAAAGTCGGCTGCGTGTGCATCATTCGCTGGCAGAGGGGAACTTCGACAATATTTCCAACTGCTTGAAGCAGTTCACAGGCAACTCGGTGCGGCTGACGCCGATGAACATTGACGAGCTGGATCGTGTGCTGGTTAGCTGTTGGCGCGACAAACTGCCGGTGTACATCCAAGTGCCATCAAACATTTCCTATCTTGAGGTGGACGTGCCTGAAACGCCACTGACGCTTCAGATGCCGGCGAGCGACAGCGAACGCCTGAGCAGCGCAGTGGGGCGCATCACGGCGTTGATTGAGAAGGCGCAGCATCCGCTCCTTCTGATTGATGCCGATGCCGATCGCTGCGGATTGGTCGATTCACTGACGACCATCGCTCACAAACGTCAGATTCCTTATGTGGCCTTTCGCACCGGCAAGGGCATTTTGTCGGAATCGGATCCGCTCTATCTGGGCATGTACAACGGTGCGGCGTCGGCACCATTGGTGGCCGAGGCGCTGCGTCGCTCCGATTGTCTGATCGCGACGGCACCATGCTTTATTGAAAGCAGTCCGATGGCAGCGCCAGGCAACAATCCGGTGTCGGCGCAGATCTACATCAGCGATGTCAATGTGACCATTGAAGGCGAGGTGTACGAAGGCGTGGCCGCTGGTGAACTGGTGGAACAGGTGGCGGACACGCTGCCGGAACGTGTCGATGCGACACCTGTTTTGCATGAGGAAACGGCGGCTCCGGTTGTGGCGACTGCTGGCAAAGCCCTGACTCAGGCCTGGTTTTGGCAGCGCATGGCCAGCTTCTTTGCCGAAGACGATCTGGTTTGTGTGGAAAATGGCACGTCGCTGACCGCTTTGCTGGAAAACCGTTTTCCACGTGGCACTTGTTATATTGCCCAGCCAATTTGGGGCTCCATTGGCTACTCGCTGCCGGCGCTTTTGGGGGCTATGACTGCCCAGCCGCAGCGCCGCGCTCTGCTTTTCATTGGTGACGGCTCCTTCCAGCTTACGGCACAGGAACTTTCCACCATTCTCAACCGCGGGCTGACACCAATTATCTTCCTGCTTAACAACCGCGGTTATACCATTGAGCGTTACATCCTTGGCATGGACGCGCACTACAACGACATTGCCGACTGGCGCTACCGCGACCTGCCGGGCGTTCTGGCTCCGAACTGCGATGTCTATTGCACCGAGGTGCATACCGAAGACGATCTTGAAGCAGCGCTTGCAGAAGCCGCTAAGGGCGTGCGTGCCGCCTTTATTGAGCTGAATCTGGCGCCAGACGATGCGCCGGAAGCGATGAAACATTTTGGGGCTATGACCGCCGAGCTTGATTACGGTCCACGCGGCCCACAACACCAGTGATGCATAACAAAACGATAGAATAGAGAGGACATGAACCATGACTTATGCCATTGTTTACAGCAGCAAAACCGGAAACACTCAGCGTCTTGCCGAAACCATTCGTGCTGCGCTGTCGGATCAAACACTTCTTTATTGCGGCGCTCCAGATGCCCAGGCGCTTGCTGCCGACACCATCTTTGTTGGTTTTTGGACCGATAAGGGCAGCTGTGATGCAGACACAGCCGCCTTTATCGATACTCTGAGCAGCCAGCGTGTTTTCCTGTTCGGCACCTGTGGCTTCGGTGGTGATGCCGCATACTTTGATCGCATTCTCAATAATGTTGAGGGAAAATTGCCTGCAGACACCACCTTGGTTGGGCGTTTCCTGTGCCAGGGCAAAATGCCGCAGGCCGTGCGCAGCCGTTACGAAAAGCTTGCGGAGGATCCAGATAAACGTACTCAGATGACACAGATGATTGCCAACTTTGACGCCGCGCTAAGTCACCCTGATGACAACGACCTGGCACAGCTCACTGCCGCCGTGGAGGCGGTGCTGTAAATATCCTCTTTATAGAGCGCTTCAAGCATATTGTTGAAAAGGTAGTTGCGAGAGAAGAATCTAAAAAATCCCCAGTGTTTACAGCGTTGTGCTGCAAACACTGGGGATTTTGCATTTTCGATTAATCGTCGGCCATATGGCGTGGCATTTTCCAGGCATGGTGATCGGTGTGAAGCAGATGATGTGCTTTTTCACCGCATGGTTTGCCAAGGTAGAGACGGTAGAGGTCGTTGACATCTGGGTTTTCGTGACTGAAACGAATGTCCATATCGCGATCCATTTTCCACAGGGCAGCACCGCGATAGATGTTGAGGGCAATGCCATCGACGATTGGCTGACCGCCGCCGCCAACGCAGCCGCCAGGGCAGGCCATGACTTCGACGAAGTCGTAGCGTGCTTTACCGGATTTGATGGCATTCAACAGTTTGCGAGCATTGCCAAGACCACTGATGACAGCAACCTTTACTTCGCCAGCGCCAGGGATGGTAAAGGAAGCTTCGCGACCTTCACCAAATTGTATGTCGCGCACTTCGCTGAAGTCGTCCGCATCCGGGTTGTAACCGGTAATCATGGCGTAGGCTGTGCGCAGAGCGGCGTCCATAACACCGCCGGTGGTGCCGAAGATGGCAGCAGCGCCGGTACTGGTGCCGAGTGGATGGTCAAACTCGGTGTCTGGAATATCATCAATGAGGATGTGATCGGCACGAACCATACGGGTGAATTCACGAGTGGTGAGCACGATGTCTACATCTGGATCGCCACAGGCGTCACGCATTGGTTCAAGAGCGGCTTCCTCTTTCTTGGCCAGGCATGGCATGATCGCAATCATGCAGATTTTGTGTGGATCCACGCCGATGGATTCGGCGAAATAGCTTTTGGTAATGGCCCCAAACATCTGCATTGGTGATTTAGCGGTCGAAAGATTGTCGGTCATTTCCGGGAAGTTGGATTTGAGGAAACGCACCCAGCCAGGGCAGCAAGAGGTGAACATTGGCCACTTGTATTGATCGCGATGCGTGAAGCGTTCAATGAACTCGCTGGCCTCTTCCATGATGGTGAGGTCGGCAGCAAAGTTGGTATCAAACACATAGTCGAAGCCAATTTGCTTGAGCACACCCACCATTTTCGGTGTGGAGAAGATATCGGAATCGATGCCGAGTTCTTCGGCCCAAGCGACACGCACTGCTGGTGCGACCTGAACCACAGTGATGGTGTCTGGGTCGGCCAGCGCGTCGAGAACTTTCTCGGTGTCGTCGCGTTCATGCAGAGCGGCGGTTGGACAATGGGTGATGCATTGCCCGCAGAAAGAACAGTCGGCGCCGCGAATGGTGCGGTTGTAGCTGACGTTGACGGTGACACGGGAACCGGTGCCAGCGACGTCCCAAATGTTCAGACTTTGGATTTTATCGCACACCTGGATGCAACGCATGCATTTGATGCACTTGGACGCATCGCGGATGAGCGGTGAGGTTTCGTCCCAGTCGAATGGGGCGATGTTTTTTGGAAATGGGTTGGAAAAAACGTTCAGTTCAAAGGCCAGGCGCTGCAATTGGCAGTTTCCGTTGCGCATGCAGGTTGGGCAGTCGCAGTTGTGCTGCGAAAGGATGAGCTGCAGATTGGTGCGACGGGCCGCGCGTACGCGAGGGCTGTTGGTGTGAATGACCATGCCTTCGCTGACGGTATCGATGCAGGCAGGCACGAGGTGGTCGATGCCTTCGACTTCGACGATGCACATACGGCAGGCGCCGATTTCGTTGATGCCTTCCCAGTAGCAGAGACTTGGCACTGGGTGTCCGGCAATTTCGGCTGCTTTAAGGATGGAGATGCTGTCGGGTACATGAAGCTGAACGCCGTCTATTGTGATGCTTACCATTTTGTATGTCTACCCCCTTTGAAAATGCCGTAGCCGAAGTGGTCGCAGCGCAGGCAGCGTCCGCTTTCGGTCATGGCGCCTTTATCGGTGAGGCCACATTCGATGCAGACGAAGTCGTTCTTACGTTCGCTGGCTTCGCGCTCGGTGGTATTGACGCGGGCGTGTGGCGGTTTATCATCAAGGCTTGGGTCTGGAATGACCACATCCACGGTGATTTCGTGGTTGAAGCCAAGATATTCGTCGATGTTGGCAGCAGCCACTTTACCGGCGGCAATGGCACGGATGGCGCTGGCTGGTCCGGTGACGCAGTCACCACCGGCAAATACGCCGTCCATGTGTTCATCGGAAAGTCGGCTGTCGCTGAGGGCGCTGATGGTGCCGTGGAATACTGGCACACCGGCTGCTTCAAAGGCGAGGGAATCAATGCCCTGGCCGATGGCTTCGACGATGATGTCTGCTGGGATGCGTGTTTCCTCCACTTCATCGGCGGTGAGTGATGGGCGGCCGCGTTTGATCAGGCTGGTGAGCTGCTTTTGTACGATGAGTGCGGTCGCATGGCCGTTTTCATCCGATTCAATGCGCACTGGTGCGTGCATGGTCAGCAATTCAACACCTTCGGCAATAGCGCCTTCGATTTCTTCAGGCAGAGCGGTCATGTCTTCCTGACGGCGGCGATAGACGCAGGTGACCTTTTCGGCACCAAAACGAATGGCCGAACGGGTGACGTCCATGGCAACGTTGCCGCCGCCGATGATGACCACGTTTTTACCGACAAAATCTGGATAGATGTCGTCGCCAATCTGATGCAGGATTTCTACGGCGCTGTATACGCCGTCGCTTTCTTCGCCTTCGATACCGGTTTTCTTATCGGTATGAGCGCCGATGGCGATGTAGATGCAGTCGAAAGAGGCGTCAAGCGCTGCAAATGAAATGTCCTTGCCGACTTCTGTTTCGGTGCGTACTTCGATGCCCAGGGAAAGAATGGAATCGATTTCGCGATCCAGCAATTCGCGTGGGTAGCGATAGCTTGGAATGCCATAGCGCAGCATGCCGCCAAGCTTTTTGAACTTTTCAAAGATCGTGACCTGATGTCCCATCAGAGCCAGATAGTAGGCGCAAGATAGACCGCCAGGGCCGCCGCCGACGACAGCGATGTGTTTGCCGGTGGCTGGCGCACAAGCTGGCTGTGGCACATCTCCGGCGGTGTCAACGGCATAGCGCTTGAGGCCGCGAATATTGATTGGTTCATCCAGCATGGTACGACGGCAGCGTGCTTCGCAAGGATGTTCGCACACATAGGCGCAGGCAACTGGGAATGGGTTGTCTTTGCGGATCAGGCGTACCGCATCGGCGGTGCGGCCTTCGTGAATCAAAGCAATATAGCCTGGAATATCGACGCCGGCTGGGCATAGCGCCACGCATGGCACCGGTTGTTCCATGTTGCCAAGGCAGCGACGGTTTTGAATATGTTCAATATAATCATCGCGGAATCCGCGCAGCCCGGTCAGGACAAGACGTGCGGCATGGGTGCCGATGGCGCAGGATGCGGTGTTAGAAATAATTTCTGCGGTTTTTTCTAAAACGTCGAGGTCTTCCATTTTACCTTTGCCGTCAAGAATGCCGCGCATCAGGTTGGACAGTTGGCCCAAACCGATGCGGCATGGAACGCATTTACCGCAGGTTTGCGCATGGCAGAGATTAAGAAAGTTCAGTGACATATCGACTGGGCATAACCCTGGACCAGAAGCAATGATGCGACGCTCCATATCGTGATAGAGCTGATCCACTACCATTTGCGCTTGGTCGGGTGTGTTGATATCCAATCTACTCATTATTTTCCACCCCTTTTGGTTTAAATCGTCAGAATGTGTTAATCACATTACATCTATTATGACATGTTACTGTGCCGATGTCCATTGCTGAGGCTGCACCCTGTAGATTTTTCGCAAAAGAAAAACAGAAGCCATTGGCTTCTGTCGGATGAATCTATTTTGGTGACGACGATGTGAGAGTCTTTCAACGTGGGAAAGGTGGTGTATCGTCGAAGGTATCGTTTTTGAGGATGGCTTCCACTTGGTCGATGATGGCGATGGTTGTGCGCATTTCGTCCTCGTCAATATCGGCGAAAACCTCGGCAATGTGGTTGTGGAAGTGTTCGATGTAATGGGTGTAGAGTTCTTCGCCGTACGAGGTGAGTGCCAGCATATGGGTGCGGCGATCGGCAGCGTCAGGAAGCTTCACGATGGCACCATGTTTTTCCAGTGTTGTGATCATTCGCGTGATGCTGGGCATGGTGCCTTCCATATGTTTGGCAACATCGCTGATGCAGACAGCCTGCTGGTTTTGAGCAAGCTGATGGATGGCGTCAATAACCTTGACCTGGCGCGGTGTCATCCAGTCTGGCAGCGGTGGCAGGTAGGTGATGATGCGTTTGGCTTTGTGGCAGGCGTCCAAAAATGCGCGAGTGAGATTGGTATCCATCCGAATTCCTCCAAAAGTGCGATGAGTATCAATGAGTATGGTCTATTGAAGTTATTTTATGAAAGAAAAAAGAGTTTTGTCAATACCTATTCCTCCTGACGCATGAAAAAAGCCACAGCAAAAACGCTGTGGCTGAAATATGAACTATTTATTTGCTGGTGTTGCCGCTGCGCAATGCTTTAAGCGCGCAAAGGAGCATGATGATCCCAAGAACAAAGTTGAGATAGAGAGCGGTTTGAGTACCATTGGCTGTCCCTTGAGCGATATCGTTTGGCAGAGCGGCCTGACCAAAGGTGATGAGTGTGGAAGCCACTGCTGTGCCAATGGCGCCGAATAGCTGCTGCAGTGTGTTGATAACCGCTGTACCATCGCCATACTGATCGCCTGGCAAATTGCGCAGAGCGAAGGTGGTGGTATTCCCAAGCGCCAGGCTCTGGCCAAGGCAATAGATCACACAGATCGCCATCATGGTGTAGGCAGTGACGTGGACCATGAAGAACATTTCCAGGGCAAGGTCGATGAGGATAAGGATGAAACCGACCGTGACAGGAATTTTAGGGCCAATGGTATCATAAATACGGCCGCTGAATGGATTCATTACAGCCCCGATGATGCAGGCTGGCAATACAATGCAGCCGGCTACAAAGGCTGAAACGCCGCCGTGGAGTTGGAACAGGTTTGGAATCATGAAGCCGCGGGTCAGTGTTGCAAACTGGGCAAGCAACAGCGCAATCAGACAGTAGGTGAAGGTTGGTGTCTTGAGAATGTCGAGGTTTAACAGAGGTTTTTCAACCTTGCGGGCGTGCTTGACAAAGATGGTGAGCAGCACTACAGCGACAAGCAAAAGGCCCCAGACCATTGGACTGCTGATCCCGACATGACTGATGACGGAGGTTGGATAGATGATGCATAAAAAACTTATGCCCAACAGTAGGAAGCTCATGATATCGAATGGCGCTCTTTGCAGGGCACGAGATTGACGAATGCAGGTGATGCCGAAAATGCCTGACAAAGCAAGCAGCGGCAGCATGCTGCCGAAAATCATGCGCCAGCTGGCAATGCCAACGATAAAACCGCCGAACGCTGGCCCGAGTGCCGGACCCAGGACGATGACCAATGTGGCAATGCCCATGATGGTGGCAGTGTTTTTAAAAGGTACCTGCTCTAAAATAATGATATTCATCAATGGAATTGAAATGCCGCCGCTGATCCCTTGCAGAACACGGCCGATGAGCAGTACAGAGAAACTTGGTGACCAGAGCCCCAACAGCGTGCCAACGGTAAAGAACAGCCAGGACGCAATGAAGAGGTGCTTCATTTTGAAACGTTTGGTCAGCCAGGATGATGTTGGAATAACGATCGCAAGTGTCATCAGGTTGATGGTCGTGACCCATTGCACCGTGGATGTTGGAATGTCAAATTCTTGCATCAATGTTGGGAAGATAACGTTCATTGCTGTTTCAAATAGGATTGCAGTGAAACTCATCAATCCCAGTGCCAGAACTGAGATGATGAGACGCGCGTCGAGACGGCGTTCAAAGTTAAATTCGTTCATGACAGTTAATTGAGCCTCCTCTTTTTATCGGGTATGGTCTGCAGGACATCGTCCGTTCTTAGAAGTGCTTCAGCCCGATCGATAACGTTCATTGCTGTGCGAATGTCTTTTTCTCCAATAGTTGCGAGCAATCTGGTGAGGTGTTGATGAAACCCTTCAATATAATACTCGTGGAGTGCTTCGCCATAGGCGGTCAACGTTAAAGAATGGACACGTTTGTCGGACGGATCAGGAACTTTTTCGATGGCACCATGAGCAGCCAGCTCGGTGATCATGCGTGTGATGCTGGGCATCGTTCCGTTTAGAAAGTTGGCTACATCGCTGATGCACACCAATTCCTGCGTTTGTGACAGTTGATGAATCACATCAAGAATGGTCACCTGGCGTGGTGACATCCACTCTGGCAGTGGTGGCAGGTGTTTGATGATGTGTTTGGCGTTGTAGCAGCCATCAAAAAAATTCTTGGTCAATTGGGCATTCATCGTATCTCCTCCTGAATATCCCATGCTGGATAAATCTTTACCCAAGGCAATATTTTATTAGCGATGGGAATAAAAGTCAATGCATCCATAAATAGTTGTAAGTGTTGAAATATTTCGCAATAGAAAACGGACGGTTTTGCATCAACGCAAACCGTCCGCTTGAGGGGGCATAAAAATGTTTTAATTGCTGTGTGTTTGACTGCGTAATCCTTTGAGCGCGCAGACGAACATGACAATCGCCAGAACAAAAATCATATACAGTGACCATTGTGTGCCAACCTGCGTTCCAAGCGCCAGATCCTCTGGATGGGCCGCCTGGCCGAAAGATACTACCGTCGAAGCAACCGACGTTCCAATAGCGCCAAACAGTTGCTGCAGTGTGTTGATGACGGCCGTGCCATCCGCTGTGTAAGTCGCTGGAAGGTTACGCAAGGCAAAAGTTGTGGTATTGCCTGTGCTGAGGCTTTGCCCCAGGCAGAAAATAATGGCGATGCCCATCATCACATAGGCGCTTACGTGACACATAAAAAGCATTTCCAAAGTTACTTCAAAAAGAATCAAAAGAAATCCAAGTGTGATTGGTACTTTTGGGCCGATGTGGTCATAAAGACGACCACTGAAAGGATTGGAAATGGCACCAATCAAGCAGGCTGGTAGAATAATACAGCCGGAGAGCAGCGCCGAATCACCATTGGTCAGCTGGAAAAAGTTTGGAATCATAAAGCCGCGCGCCAATGTAAAAAATTGGTTGAGCAGAAGGGCAGCTAATGAAAACGTGAAGGCTGGTGTGCGCAAAATTGTGAGATTGAGCAGCGGCGTTTCTCGTTTGTCGCAATGTTTTTTGAACAGTACAAGAAAAATCACAGCAAGCAACAGCATCACCCAAATCATTGGGCTGGTGACGCCTACGTGACTGATGTTGGACAATGGCACCAATAGGCAGATAAAGCAAATAGCCAGCATCAAAAATCCCTTGAGATCAAATGGCTGCTTATCAATTTCCGAAGACTGATAAATGCATGTTAATCCACCGATGGCTGCAAAGATGATAAATGGCAGCAAGCACGCAAAGATCATACGCCAGCCAGCAATACCAACAATCAGCCCACCAATGGCTGGCCCCAGGGCTGGGCCCAGGGCGATCGTCAAAGTGGCAAAGCCCATGATCGTGGCCGTATTTTTGAAAGGTACTTGCTCCAGAATGATGTTGCTCATCATCGGCATGGCCATACCTGTGCCAATTCCCTGCAGCATACGCCCGATGATCAAGACGAGAAAGCTTGGTGACCACATTCCCAGCAAAGTGCCGGCAAGGAAAAAGAAAATAGCAGCGCCAAACAACGTGCGTGTGCGAAAACATTTTTTCAACCAGGATGATGTTGGGATGATGATGGCAAGCATCAACAGATTGATGGTCGTAACCCACTGCACCGTTGACGTTGTAATATTAAATTCTTTCATTAACGTTGGAAAGATGACGTTCATCGCCGTCTCGGCGCACACCCCTGTAAACGTGAGCAATCCAGTGGCAACCACCGAAATCATCACGCGGGCATCTAAGCGGCGTTCAAATTGATAAGTGCTCATAAATAACCAGGACCCTTCCTTCAGTAAAATTACCTTTAATAATTATCCGAGGTAAATATATTTTAGAACCAACCTTGAAAATAGTCAACCATTTTTATCGGAGAATCGAAAAAACATGCTATACTGTTGAAAGAACAACGACAAGGAGATGTTAATTTATGAGAAAAAGCTTTGGCGTTCAGCCAAGAATTTATCCAGAACCTGTATTTATCATCGCCGCTTACGACGAAAATGGTACCCCGCAGTGCATGAATGCTGCTTGGGGCGGCATCTGCGCATCCAACCAAATCATGCTTAGCCTTAATCCAGCGCATAAAACCGTCATCGCTCTGCGCAGTGCTGGTGCATTCAGCGTCAGCATGGGCCAGGCTGATCAGGTGGTGGCCTGCGACTACGTTGGCATCACCAGCGGCAACAACGTGCCCGATAAATTTGCTCGCGCTGGCTTCCATGCCACCACCAGCACCCTGACCGGCGCACCACTCATCGACGAACTTGCCTACACCCTTGACTGCAAACTTGTCAGCTACGACGAAGACAGCCACATCCTCATCGGTGAAATCGTGGACATCAGCGTCGACGAAACCATTCTCAACGAAGATGGCAGCATCAACGTCGCCGCCCTCGCTCCACTCAGCTTCGACCCAAACACCAAAAAATACTACCGCATCGGCGAAGCCGTCGCCGACGCTAGAAGCGTCGGTAAGCAGCTGCAAGGGGAGTAAGGACGTACATAATAGAATATTTTTTCAAGAGCCTTTCATGGAAGCATTTCTATGAAAGGCTCTTTTTGCTTCAAACATTAATTGAAACTCTCGGAACCTGCATTTTTTCAGTGATGGATAAATAAACATAAATTCATATAATGAAAACCATAAAGCGAACTTTTGCTGGCCGGCGAAAAATAAACTCGAAAGATAATCCTAAAAAATTCTGAGGAGAGATTGAAATGACAAACAGAAAACCAATGAGTCAGAAACTTCTTTTGT
>CALAKO010000119.1 GCA_937922955.1 uncultured Peptococcaceae bacterium
ATCTCTATTCTACTTATCGCAGAATCAGAAAAAATCAGGCGTCCCCTCGTCAGCTCCTTAAGATCATTCTCTATTCTTATATGGAGGGCATCTACTCTTCCAGACGTATGGAAAAAGCTTGTCGCTCCAACATCTATTTTATGTACCTCCTGGAAGGCATGCCTGCCCCGGATCACTCTACATTTGACCGTTTCATCCGCCTCCACTTTGCGCCATGCGCTAAAAGGATCCTTGCCTGCATGGGAGCTTGGCTGCTTTCCCTTGGTGAGATCAGCGGCAGACATCTCTTCGTGGATGGAACGAAAATAGAATCCTGTGCTGGGCGCTACACTTTTGTTTGGAAGAATGCTGTAACAAAGCATCTCCAAAAGCTCATGGACAAAGCCGTTGTTCTCGTTGCCGATTTAGAGGACCAATATGACCTGCATCTGGCACACAACAACACAGTGAGCATACGAGTCTTGAAGAAACTGCGCAAAAAGCTCTATGCGATCAAAGAGCAGCAGGACATTGTTTTTGTCCATGGCAGCGGCAAGCGCAAAACACCACTGCAACGCTCCATTGAAACATTGGAAAACATCCTATCAAAGTTCAAAGACTACACCAACAAGCTCCATATATGCGGCGAACGAGGCAGCTATGCCAAGACCGATCAGGATGCCACATTCATGCGCATGAAAGAAGATCATATGCGAAACGGACAGCTAAAGCCCGCCTGCAATGTCCAACATGGCGTGGATGCAGAATACATTGTATGGGTGGATGTGAACCAACGACCGACAGATGCCCGCACCTTGATCCCCTTTCTGGAAAGTGTAGAAAAACACCTGCCCTTCCAATACAAAGAGATCGTTGCAGATGCCGGGTATGAGAGCGAAGAAAATTATCGTTATCTGAAAGAGCATGACCAACTCGCCTACATAAAGCCTAACAACTATGAAATTGCCAAAACAAGAAAATACAAGAATGACATTGGACGTGCTGAGAACATGCGTTACGACAAAGACAACGACTGCTATTACTGTAGCCAGGGAAAGACACTCGTCCATCTATACGACAAGACAGAGAAAACCAGCAGTGGCTACCGGAGAAATGTCAGTGTCTACGAAAGCCATAACTGCAAAGACTGTCCAAGCAAAGCAGCATGCATCCGGCCGTGTGGAAGTAAGAAACCCATGGAAGAACGTAATAAACGCCTCTATGTATCCAAGCAGATGAAAGTGCTGAGGACAGAAAACGAAGCACGCATCACAGGAGAATATGGAAAACAGTTGAGGATGAACCGCAGCATACAGGCAGAAGGAAGCTTTGCCATGATAAAAGAAGATATGAACTTTCGCAGGTACCTGTATAGTGGAATAGAAAATGTCACAGCTCAAAGCATCCTGCTGGCCATAGCGTATAATGTGACGAAACTACATAACAAGATACAAAACGGCACCACTGGGAAGTATCTGTTTGAGCTGAAATAAGAAAAGGATACGAAAAAATCCAGACCCCTCTAGGATAATGAGAGAGGTCTGGATTTGTGTGCTTTAAAATAGGAAACCGCTTTGTGGTATGCGGTACTAGCGATATAGAGATAGAAAAAGGAACTGTCACATAAGCGAGATTTTGGCTTATTGCGACAGCCCCTTTTTTGATGGGGGCCGATCTTGCTGTAAATTATCGAAAAATCCGAATTTTATGTAATTGGTTATTGCTTGCTGATGGCGCAACCAGATATAATAAAAATAGTATTGGAAGAAACGCACGAAGGGAGGGCGTGTTATGGGGCTGGTGAATGAACGGTTGGTGGCGCTGTTGGCGGCTGAGGGATTGGTTTCAGCTGATGCGGGCTGGGTCGAACGGGATGTACTAGGTGATTGGCTGGCGGCTCAGGGTGTGGCGCTAGAAGCGGCACATCCGGTGTTGAGTGGTTATTTTGGAATGCCGTATCGTTTGCTGGATGGCCAGGAACGGTTGCTGCCGGTTTTGACGGAGCAGGAAAACTGGTCCGTGTATCAGCTTCAGACGGATGGTTGCTGTGTTTGCGTGCGACCACCGCAGGAATCCGAACGACGCACCTATGAAACAGCGATGGGAGAGACGCCGTTGTTTTTGACGGACGCGCTGCGGGTTCATTCGGCCCTGCTGCGCGGACCGACGACGGAGTTGGCCTCACAGTCGATGCAGCGACGGCATTCTTTGGAGGCGCTGCGGCGCAGTGAGTGGGGCCATGTGGATCATTTAATAGGGAAAATTATCGGTGATGCCATTGACGCGGAAGCGACGGACGTCCATTTTTTCAAGATGGGCGCTGCTTTCCGCGTCGTTTTTCGTATAGATGGATCTTTGCAGACGTATGCGGAGCTGCCTGCTGCTGCGGCGGGTGGTTTGATTAACAAGCTGAAGCTGCTGGCGGAGGTGGATATTGCTGAGCATCGCCTGCCGCAGGATGGACACATTTTGCTAAACGCTGGCGGTGCCGATTACAATCTGCGCCTGGGCACCCTGCCGCTGCTGGATGGCGAGAAGGTTGTCCTGCGCATTTTACCGGAGCACCAGCGGCGGTCGTCTTTGGCGGATCTGGGCTATTCGTCGGAACATGCGTCGCAGCTGCTGGCGACGCTGACGCAGAACAAGGGGCTGATTTTGATCACCGGCCCGACAAACAGTGGCAAGACCACGACGTTATATGCTTGCTTGAAACATCTCAGCGAAAACGGCCAGCTGGTGTACACCATTGAGGATCCGATCGAAGCGGTGCTGCCGGAGGTGCAGCAAATGCAGGTGAATGTACGCAGTGGCTTTGACTTTGCGGCTGGTTTGCGCGGCATTCTGCGCAGCGATCCCGATGTGATTGCGGTGGGGGAACTGCGCGATAAAGAGACGGTGGACATTGCAGCGCGAGCGGCATTGAGCGGGCAGCTGGTGATTGCGACGCTGCATACTTACAATGCCCAACAGGCCGTTGACCGTTTGCGCGATCTTGGTTTGAGCAATTTGCTTCTGAGCGCGGTGTTGACGGCGGTGGTCAATCAACGGTTGCTGGTACAGCCATGTGTGCAGTGCGGAGGCAGCGGCTGTAATGAGGCAGGTCGTGTGTGTGCTGCGTGTCTGGGCAGCGGCCGCGCTGGGCGCACGGGTGTGCAGGAAATCTGGTATTTGCAGGCTGAGGAGCGGGCGCGTATTGCCGACGGATGCAGCGGTCAGGTGCTGCGTCAAGATGCGCTGACGCAGGGCTTCATCAGTCTGGCCGAGGACGCACGCAGTAAAGGACTGGTGTGGAACGAAAGAGAGGGCTGAGCCATGGCGAGGTTTGTCTATCATTATATCGATGCTGGCGGCCGACGGCGATGGTCCTGGCAGAAAGCTGGCAACGCGGCGACGTGCAGTGCCCAGCTGGCTGAAGGGGGCATCTATCCAATTTTCATGCTGTGCCTGCAATGGCCGTCTATTTTTGCCCCGCGAGGGCTGCCTTCTCGCCAGCTGGCGTTATTTTTTCGGCAGCTGGCAATGGCTTTGAGCAGTGGCGTGCCGCTGCTGGAGGCGCTGCACCATATGGCGCGTGAACAATCGAGTGAGCGACAGCGCGCGTTTATTGTACGCCTGGAGACGCAGGTATTGTCTGGCAAGTCGTTTTCCCAAGCGCTGCAGCAGGAAAAAGGGCTGGACCCAATGCTGGCGCATTGGCTGGCTATTGGCGAAAAACAGGGACGTTTGGCGCAGATTTTAGGAGAAGTGCATCGCTATCTTGAAGAACGGGAACGTTTGAAAAAACGCATTCAGCAGCAGTTGATCTATCCCATGGTGGTGCTGCTGGCGGTATTGGTGATCGGCGCTTTATTGAGCCTGGTTGTGATGCCGATGCTGGCGCGGCAATTCATGGGTTTTGAAGCCAACATTCCTGCGCCCATGCGGTGTTTTCTGCTGCTGCATGATGTCTTCCAAGCTTATGGTGGTTGGCTGCTGCTGGCGCTGGCCTTGGCTGTAGGGCTGGTGCTTGTGGTCAGAAGCCGTCGGTTGCCGCAGGAACAGCGCGTTTTGAAGCGGCTGATACTGGCCTGGCCCTTTTTACGGTCGTTTTCGGTGCTGCGTGTGTATGTGCCGTTTGCGCGACTGTTCGGGCAAATGCTGCGTTCCGGTGTGCCAGTTGGCGAAGCGATGCAGTCCTTGCAGCAATGTTTTCGGCGCTCGTTGTTTGCAGAAGACATGGCGGCTGTTGCAGCGGCGATGACACATGGCGGTCATTTGTCGCAGGCCTTGGCGGACGCGTCTTTTGTGCCGGAGCTGGCACGGCAGATGCTGCTCAATGGCGAGCGTTATGGACGGTTGCCGGAGGCGCTGGCCGATTCGGCAGCTTATTATGAAACAATTTTGTTTGAAAAGCTGGGGTTGTGGATTCGCTTTGTGGAGCCGCTGGCGATTGTTTTACTGGGGCTGTTGGTGCTTTTCATGGCATTGGGCCTGTTTGTGCCGGTGTTGGAGTCTTATCAGTCGCTGCTGGTGCAATGAGGAGGTGGCGATTGTGCGTAAAAGAAACGGTTTTTCGCTGCTGGAGCTGGTGGTGGTGCTGGTCATCATTGGCATACTGGCCACGCTGGTGAGTGTGCGCATTTCCGGCACATTGACGGAGGCGCAGCAGACGCGCATCGACGCTGATCTGGCTATGTTGGTGACGGCTGGCGAGCAGTTTGCGCAGCGCCATCCTGAGGAGACCGCCGCGACGCAGAGTGAGCTGGTGGCGGCCGGAGTGCTGGCGCAGACGCTGGAAAGTCCGGTGCAGGGCTGTGCCTACAGCGTTCGCGTTGGAGAAGGTCGTGTGACAGCAGCGTTAAAGAAGGGCGATGAGGTGTATGAAAAAGGCGATTATCGCGCGGAGAAAACCTCGACGCGCCTTTACCTTGATTGAGCTGGTGGTGGTGCTGGCCATCATTGGCGTGCTGCTGATGGTGGTGGTGCCTCGAGTGGGGGCGATCTACGATCGGCAGCTGGTGGAGCAGCAGGCGCGTGTGTTGGAGCAAGAGCTTATTTGGCTGCGGAGCGAGGCCAGAAGCAGCGGTGAAAAGGCGACGTTCAAGCGCGAGAACAGCAGCAGCTACACGCTTTCGGCGGCTGGTAAAACTGAGCGGCGGGAGCTGGTCAGCGAACGCGTGACGTTGTCAGCGAGCGCTCTTGGCGGACAGATTATTTTTGAACCGCGCGGCACTGCCTTTGATAAATGCACCCTGACGCTGCGATGCGGCACGCAGACACGCACCGTGGTGGTGAGCAATTTGGGGCACATTCGTGTGGGGGTGACAGGATGAGACGACAACGTTCGGCGATGACGCTGGTAGAAATGGTAGTTTGCCTGGCGATCATTGCTCTCTGCCTTGTTGCTCTGGTGCGCGGGCTGGGCGGGCTCAGTCTGCTGGATGCACGCGACGCTCAGGATGCCGCGCTGGTGCCGGCGGTGGAGGCGCTGCTCCTTGAATTGGAAAGCGCGCCGCCAGCTGAGCAGTCGGGCATGCTGGATGGCGGCTGGCGCTATGAGACGCAGCTGAGCGAGGGGGCCTATGTTTTGACGGTGCGCCACGACACCTGGAACGAGGAGCACGTTTTTCTCATTCGGGAGGGGCCATCATGAAACCGCGCGGCGCTTTTACGCTCGTTGAGCTGCTCTGCGTGCTGGTGATTGTCGCGATTTTGCTGGGGGTGCTGTCAAACAGTCTGGCCAATAGCCTGACCTGGGCCCAGTCCGGTTATGAGGAAGAAGTGATTGGCGATCAGCTGGAGCAGGCGCTGGATGTTATGGCGTACGACGTGCGCAACGCGGTGGACATCGATGTGGACTATTTTGAACGGGCCGATTCCAGGCCGTTGTCGGACATTCGCACGTCCTTTGAGCTGCGACTGCTCGCTGTTGATGAAGGAGACGAGCGCGCCATGGGGCGCATCGTGTACAGCTTACGCCAGAGCAATGGCCTATATAATGAAGAAAATCCTCTGGAACGGCCGCGTCCGTCCTGCATTCTTTACCGTGCGCAGGAGGACAGCCTGCACCGTGGCAACAATCAGCCAGTAGCCATGTATCTGAGCACGTTGTCGCAGACGCCCAAGGGCATGCAGATTTATTACTACAACCGCGCGGCGGAACGCTGTTCGCTGGCGGAAGAAGTGGCCACAGTGGAAATCCGTCTGGCTGGTTGCACCAAGGATGGAACAAGTGTGACGCGCAGCTGCCTGATTCCGCTGACAACGAAATTTGAATGAAGGGAGAGGGGCCGTGTGATCGTTTGCGTATTTGAAGACAATGAGCAGTATGTGCTCGAAGCTCTGGAAGGGACACAGCGGCTGTGGCGCGAGTCGGTTGACCGTGCAGCACTGGAGCCATGGTTGAAACAGGCCTATGAAAGTGGACGTTTGCAACGGCAGCAGGTGATGTTTCTGGTATTGCCGGAGACACTTTTGGTGCGGCGGGTGTTGGCGCTGCCTGCGGTGAGCAAGGTGTATCAGCTGCGGGGCATGGCGGTCAATGCGCTTTTGCCGCTGTTAAACGAACGAGCGGCAGCGCTGCGGGTGGTGCCTGAAGCGGAGGGCTCTGGCTGCGTTGTTTGTGGCTGCAAGAAAAGCGTGCTGACGCAGCACCTGGCTGCCTTTGGCCGCTATCGCCGGAAGGTCAAGGTGGTTGGCGTGGCGGATTATCGGGTGGCGCAGCAGCCGGCGCTGGCGGACGGCTGTTACACCTTGCAGGAAGATATGTGGACCGCAGTGATTGCAGTGCAGAATGGGCGGATCGTCGACGGTCGTGCAGAATACGGCGGCAGCAGCTTTGGCCTCTGGCAGGAACTGGCGGAGGCCCATCGCGAGGAAGCGATTTTTTTGGCGCAGCCTCAGCCCCTGTCTGTGCAGCCGGAGGCCGTGCCAGAGGAAGCGGCGCTGCGGCAGGCGGCTTTGTCGAGCAATGCGTTGGAAGCGCCGACGTCGCTGACGAAGGATCGGGTGCTGGCAGCTTTGCTGGTGAGTTGCGTGCTTTTGCCGAGCCTGCTGCTTCTGGCCAGCATGCTGCGACCGGCGGAAACAGATGAGACACAGGCGGAAACGGCGGTCGCGGCTGTGGCGCGCAGCGATTATCATACCCTGCTGACCCAGGCCTACGCCGTTAAAAGCGAGCGCATCACCCTTCTGAATCACGAAGCCGGCGACAACACCCTCGCCATCAACGGGCGCTGCAGCGAAGCTTTGGATCTGGCCGATTACATGCGACAGCTGGCGGCGGCAGAACCGTCGCTGCATCCGCTGCTGCTGGACATGACGCGGAAAAGTGAGGACAAGGCGTACCACTATGAATTCACGGTGCAGATTTCGTTGGAAGGGAGCGGCGCATCATGAGCATTCGCAAAGGATACATCTATGCTCTCCTGCTGGCGATCGGTCTCTTGCTTTGGACGGAGGCTGTCGACCATTGGCAGGATAAGGCAACGGTGCCGACCATGGTCAGCGAGGATGCGGCGGTTGTGGAAATGCCGTGGACCAGCAGCGAGGCTCTCTATGCCTGCAGCATGAAGGCGCAGGAGCTGGGGCTGACGCTGGAAAGCATGCACACCGCCAAAGATGTGCTGCAGGGCAGCCTGGTGCTGAGCGGCCCGCGCGACACGCTGCAAACGTTTTACACCTGGCTGGAAACAGAAGGACGTTTTCGGGAAATCCTTTCGTTCCAGCTGCAGACAGAGGATGAAGCAGCCAGCCGACTTAGCGTCAGTGTACAGTTGTAATCATCGAAGGGAGGCCGACACCGTGAAACGACCGGGCAATGTTTTGATTTTGACCCTCATGGCCTGCGCTTTGTTGGCGCTGGTTCTTTTTGCAGGGGTTCAGGTGGCAGGGCTGCGCACCGCCACGCGCCAGAATCAAATTGCCGATCTGCAGCTGGAGCAACTGCATCGTACGGTCTTGGACGATGCCTTGGAAGCGTTGAACGCGTCCGGCGAATCAATAGCGCCAGGGCGCGTTTTGTTGTCGGACGAGCCGGTTTCGGGGCAGACACGGCAGCTCACGGTGCGCAGCGTGGAGGAACGGCTCATCACCGTGGAAAGCTGCAGCAGTTTGAGCGACGGCAGCCAGCGGCGGCATCAGGTACTGATTTTTGCGCTGCCGTTGGAAGCGCGTTTCACTTTTGCACAGCCGTCGCGCGCCCTTTATTATGATGCCGACCGTGGCGTGCCGGATCGCTGGCTGGAAAATCATGCGGGAGAGGATCTCGTTATTGTCTGCGCTCGACGGCCGGGGAATGTGTACAGCATAGGCAGCGGCGGACGCTCAGTGGCGCTGACGGGCAGTCTCTATGTGAGCCATCTGGAGAACGATGATTTTTCTACTACGCTGCGCACCTCGCTGGCCTGCGACGGCAATGCGGTTTTTGCAGGGGATGTGCATCTTCTCGGCGATTTGAGTTGCCAAACAGCCTGGATAGATGGTACACTGACGATTGGTGAGAGTGTGAGCCTGCGCGCTGAAACGGTGTATCTGGCGGAAGACGTGTCGGAAGAAACATTGGCTGGCATCAATGCCGCCACCATCTACATGCCGCATCCGCCAGAACCGGACGCCGCGGACGATGAGTCCGACGCAGACGTGTCGGATACCGGCCGACAGATTCTGCCGCTGCCGGACGAACCGCAGCCAACACCGGAGAAAACGGCGTATCTCATGCTCTGGCAGTTGGAATAAATAAAGGAGGTCACCAATCGATGCAATACGAAAAAAGATTGAAACGGTTTCAGGCGTGGCTCGCTGCGCAGGGAGATGCCTACGATGCCATGTTGATTTCGGATCGTTCCAATATTCGCTATCTCAGCGGTTTTACAGGAACCTTTGCCTATCTGGTCATCAGCAAAGACAAAGCGTTCATCTTGACAGATTCACGATACACCATGCAAGCGCGTCAACAGAGCGTGCATTTTTCCCTTGTCAAACTGGAACGATACACGCCGCCGATGAGCATTGCCGAATTGTGCAAGCAGCAGAACTGGGCGGTGCTGGCGTTTGAGCGCAATGACCTCTCTTTTGACTTTTACGATCGTTTAAAATCCTGCTTTGGCCGCGCCAACTTGATTCCGGTTGAAAAAGCCGTGGAACAGTTCCGTGCGGTGAAGGATGAGGAAGAAATTGAACTGATTCGTGCCGCGGAACACATCGGCGATGCCGCCTTTGCTCATGTGCTGGATATTCTCAAGCCAGGCATGACCGAACGCGAAGTGGCCTTTGAATTGGAGTTAGCCATGCGTCGCCAGGGCGCCAGCGGTCTCAGCTTTGACACCATCGTTGCTTCCGGTGTGCGTTCAGCGATGCCACACGGTGTGGCATCGGACAAAAAAATTGAAAATGGCGACTTGGTCGTTTTTGATTTTGGCTGCGTGTATCAAGGCTATTGCTCGGACATGACTCGCACCATTGGCGTTGGCAGCCTGAGCGACGCGCAGAAAGATCTCTATGCTCTCGTTTTGAAGGCACAGACGGCAGCATTGAAAATGGCCCGTGCCGACGTCGTTGGCGAAAAGATGCAGGATCTTGTTCAAGGCATTTTTGACAAGGCTGGATTTGGCAGTTATTTTGGTCACGGTCTTGGACACAGCGTGGGCCTAGATATTCATGAGGAACCACGTTTTTCGCGCAACGTTAAGGAGAAGATTCCAGCCGGTACCGTCATCAGTGTAGAGCCCGGGCTCTATGTGCCTGGTATTGGCGGCGTGCGCATTGAAGACTTAGTGGTATTGACGCCAGAGGGGTACGACAATCTCGCACAATCTCCGAAAGAGCTTATCATCGTTTGATTGCGCGGAAATGTTGATATTCTCGGCAACCTACTGTATAATAAATTAGACACGTTATTTTTTAGGAGGAGTTTAACGCATGATTTCATCCAATGATTTCAGACCAGGTGTTACCATCGAATACAATGGTGCACCATGTCAAGTACTTGAATTTCAGCATGTAAAACCAGGGAAAGGTGCTGCTTTCGTTCGCACAAAACTGAAAAACCTGAAGACCGGTGCTACCACCGAATTGACCTTCCGTGGCGGCGAAAAACTGCCAAAGGCTACCATTGATCGCGCTATGATGCAGTATCTGTATTTTGATGGCGAAAACTATGTCTTCATGGACAACAACACCTACGAACAGGTTAGCCTGACTGGCGACCAGTTGCAGGGCGGCGAAAAGTTCCTGAAGGAAAACATGGATTGCCAGATCAACAGCTACAATGGCGACATTCTTGGCGTTGAACTGCCAAACACTGTAGAATTGACTGTTACCGAAACCGAACCAGGGATCAAGGGCGATACCCAGTCTGGTGGTACCAAGCCAGCAACAATGGAAACTGGCGTCGTTGTTAACGTACCATTCTTCGTTAACACCGGTGATGTGCTTCGCATTGATACACGTACTGGTCAATACATCGAAAGAGCGTAACTGCTTATATAGAAGACCGAAAGGGGTTTCAAGAAAATGGATTTATCACAGCATGCAGCTTATCTGAGAGGTTTGGCAGAAGGCAAAGGGTTGACCGAAGACGCTGAAAAAGGCGATTTTGTCAAAGCTCTGCTGGCTTGCATCAACGATATGGCAGAAGAAATTGAGTCACTCGAAGAGTATGTGCATGAATTAACCGAATATGCAGAAGCCATTGACGAAGATCTCGGCGATGTCGAAGAATTTGTCTTTGACGAGTTTGACGATGACGATGATGTTGATTTTGACGATGATGACATTTTCGTAGAAACAGAATGCCCTGTTTGTGGTGAAACGGTTGGCTATTATCAGGGCAGCTATGATGAACCTGTAGAAGTCCTCTGTCCAAACTGTGACGCTGTTGTTGCAGTCATTGGAAAAGAAGACGAGTATGAAGAAGTGGAAGATGACGAGCTCGTCCTCGATGATGAACTGGACGAAGACTGATCGTATGACAGCAGGCCGATGGATGCATCAGCCTGACATCAGCTTTCATTCTTACTAATAAGATGCAGCCTTTGTCTGTTTGGCAAAGGCTTTTTTGCGTTGTAGCAGCAGAGATACAGCGTTGGCAAAGGAGGAAGAACATGCAAAAGACCAAACATGACATCGTCATTGAATACATCGAAAGCCTGGAAGTTGGCGAAAAGGTGTCTGTGCGCCAGTTGGCGCGTCAGATGAACATCAGCGAAGGTACGGTATACCGCGCCATCAAGGACGCAGAAAACCAGGGACTCGTTTCTTCCATTCCTAAAGTAGGAACGATCCGAATTGAACAGGAAAAGGAGCGTTCCATTGATTCGCTGACCTACCGGGAACTGGCCAATATTGTTGAAGGGCAGCTGCTGCATGGCGCAGATAAAAGCGATGTTGCCCCAAAGGCCTTTTTTGTGGCCAGCAGCGTGGCGCATTTGCGGGAAAAAAAGCCACTGCCGTCAACGATGATCATTGGGGAATACAGCAAAGAACTGATGGACTATGTCTACAGTCATAATTTGCCTGTGATGCTGACCGGCAACAGCGGCATTGCGGCGAAAAACCGTCTGGCATCGCTGTCGGAGAAAATTGTCGTGATTTCAACGCCATACGACATTTTTGATGCCATCATTGCCATCAATCAGGCCATTCTCGGCAGTGTGCAGCAGCGTGAACTGGTGACCATTGCGGACATTATGACTACCGATCCATATGTTTTGCAGCCGATTGATACCATCAGCGACTGGCAGGCGTTGAGTCTGCAGACCGGTCATCGTGAATTCCCGGTGGTTAATGCCGATGGCAAGTTGGAAGGGATGGTCACCGCTTACGACGTTACTGGTGAACCACAGTCGGCTTATGTGGAAGAAGTGATGACGCCAAATCCGGTGGTCGTTCACAGCGATACGCTGGTGAGCTACCTTGGGCGGTTGTTGGTGTTGGAGCAAGTGGAACTGGTGCCGGTTGTGGATGCCGATAATACCTTGATCGGTGTCGTCAGCCTCAAGGATTTCATCGAAGCGCAGCAAACCATTCAAAAACAGCCGCACCTTGGCGACACGTCCGACAACATCTGCATGAGTGGTTTTTCCTTGGTGGCACGCGAGCCGGATGTCATCCTTTCTGGCCGCATCATTCCTTATATGCTGGACGAATACGGCTCTTTGAGCCTTGGAACTTGCAACATTTTCAGCGCCAATGCGGCGGTCATTGCCCTGCGTGTCGTGAAAAATCTGCAAGGCCAGGCGTTCCAGGTGTCGACACGTTTCTTCCAGGACATCGGTGCCGACGAAGAAGTGTATCTGCTGCCGCTGCTTTCAGAATACAATGGTCATCATCATGCATCCGTTCGGATCGAAACCGTTGATGGCCGACTGGTCGCCAATAGTGAGGTCGATTTATTGATCCGTGAAAATTGATGGGGGTTGCTATGAAGCCGTTTGTTCATTTGCACAACCATACTGCCTATAGCTTATTGGACGGTGCCGGACGCATTTCCGACGAAGTGGCGCGTGCCGCCGAATTGGGAATGCCGGCACTGGCCATCACCGACCACGGTGTCATGTATGGGGCCGTGGAGTTTTATCGTGCTTGCAAAAAGGCGGGCATCAAGCCCATTATTGGCTGCGAAGTGTATGTTGCACCGCGTACCAGATTTGATAAGGAAAATAAGCGGGATGCATCCCCATATCATTTGATTCTTTTGGTGAAAAATGAGGTTGGCTATCGCAACCTTTGTAAGCTCGTGACGATGAGTTCTCTGGAAGGCTTCTACTATCATCCGCGTGTGGACCGCGAGATTCTCAGTCAGCACCACGAGGGGCTGATTGCAATGAGTGCCTGCTTGGGCGGCGAAGTGCCGCGCTGTCTCATGAACGATGACATGGAAGCGGCGCGTGAAGCAGCGACCTGGTATCAGAACCTGTTCGGTGAGGATTATTATTTCGAACTGCAGAATCATGGCATTCCGGAGCAGGTTAAGGTCAACGACGGTCTGCATGTATTGAGCCAAGAGTTGGGGATCAAGCTGGTTGCTACCAACGATAACCACTATGTTCGTGCCGAAGATGCAGACGTGCAGGACGTGATGCTCTGCATTCAGACAGCAACCACCATTGATGCCGAAGATCGCATGCGCTTCAGCGGGCGTGAATATTATTTCAAGAGCTATGAAGAAATGCTGCGCATGTTGCCTGATGATGCCGAAGCGTTGGATGAAACGGTGCGCGTTGCGGAAAAATGCAACTTTGACTTCACTCTCGACCATCATTTCATGCCGAACTTTGACACGCCGGAGGGCATGGACCATAAAGCGTATCTGCGCAGCCTTTGCGAAGAAGGGGTGCGCCGCCGTTATCCAGAGGCGGATGCCAGTGTCTATGAGCGCCTGGACTACGAGCTTGGCGTCATTGACAAAATGGGGTACAATACCTACTTTTTGATTGTCTGGGATTTTGTCAATTATGCCAAAAGTCATGGTATTTTCGTCGGGCCAGGGAGAGGCTCGGCGGCAGGCAGCATCGTCAGTTATTTGTTGGGGATCACCGATATTGATCCGTTGAAGTATCAGCTGCTCTTTGAACGTTTTCTCAATCCGGAACGCGTCAGCATGCCGGATATCGATATTGACTTCTGTTATGAACGCCGCGGTGAAGTGATTGATTATGTGGCACGCCGTTATGGCGCCGATCATGTGACGCAGATCATTACTTTCAACAGCATGCTGGCGAAGGGCGCGGTGCGTGATGTTGGGCGCGTCATGAATGTGCCGCTGTCGGTGGTTAACAAGGTTACGAAGCTGATTCCGAATGAGTTGGGCATTACGTTGGACAAGGCCATCAGTGCGTCGGACGAATTGCGAGAACTGATCGATAGCGATGAAAGCATCGCTCGTATGATTCAGATGGCGAAAAGCCTGGAAGGGCTGCCGCGCAACGCCGGTGTTCACGCTGCCGGCGTGGTCATCTCGGCTGAACCTGCCGACTATTATCT
>CALAKO010000120.1 GCA_937922955.1 uncultured Peptococcaceae bacterium
CATCAAACAATTAGGGAGGAAATTTCATTGAATAAATCCGAATTAGTTGCAAGTGTTGCTGAAAAGTCTGGCTTGACCAAAAAAGACGCTGAAAAAGCTGTTAACGCAGTTTTTGATTCGATCACTGCAACCCTCGTTTCCGGCGAAAAAGTTCAGCTGGTTGGTTTCGGTACTTTCGAAGTCAGAGAACGTAAAGAACGTCAGGGCCAGAACCCACAGACCAAGCAGCCTATCACCATTCCTGCAACCAAAGTTCCTGCATTCAAGGCAGGCAAAGGTCTCAAGGATGCTGTTGTCGGTAAATAATCAATATCGAAATTTTGCTCATGGCCCTAAGCTGTAGCCTCGGTTGGCAGCTTAGGGTTGTTTTTTTGACTGCATAGACTTTTTATTTTATGAGGAGACGATCATGCGCATCGATAAATTTTTGAAGGTGAGCCGAATCATCAAACGTCGCACGGTTGCTAAAGAAGTGTGCGATGGTGGGAAAGTCAAAGTGAATGGTCGCGTGGCAAAAGCCGGAACCGATGTGGTAGCTGGTGATGAAATCGAAATTCAATTTGGCGAGAAATTGTTTCGCGCGCGCATTAAAGAAGTGCGAGAAACTGTCCCGGCCAAGGAAGCTGATGGATTATACGAAGTGTTGGTTTGAGCGGAACAGCTTGCACGATCAACGGGAACATTCTATAATGAATAGCATTGAATAAATGCCACCACGAATGAAAGGGGTGACCCGATGGCAAAAAAGAAACGCAATGCATTGACGTCACGACTGCATTTTCAGAAGAAAAAAGAACAGCCATCCATTTTGCAGGAGGAAGAGCAAAAATGGAGCTGGACACAGATCATGGTGTTTATCGTCTTGATTTACGCAGGCATGACCTTTATGAATGGCTGTTTTTCCATTATTGACCTGAAGGCACAGCAGAACGCCATTGTTGCTCAGACGCAGGATGCCGAAACGAAGCAAAGTGAATTGGAAAACGAAGTGTCGTATATGCAGACGCAAGAAGCGGTCGAAAAGACGGCACGAGAAGATTTAAACATGGTAAAACCTGGTGAAATACTCTTAACACAGAGGGAAAACACCGATACAACGCAGAACAACACAGAGAATTCTGACGAAAAGTCCGATGCGGCGGAGTAAACCGCTTGTTGACCCTTGACAGAGGTTTCTATCCATCGGTATAATGAAGCCAGACAAATAATTTTGAAAAATATGGGAGGCTAGCAAGCGCATGTCCAATACTGTAGGGCAAATTTTATCGGGCAAAGTGACTGGAATCACAAATTTCGGCGCGTTTGTCGAACTGGAAACCGGAGAAACCGGATTGGTACATATTTCTGAGATTGCGGATACTTTTGTAAAAGACATCCATGAGCATCTCGCTGTTGAAGATGAAGTTAAGGTCAAGATTCTTAACATTAATGATAATGGAAAGATTGGCTTGTCTATTAAGCAAGCAAAGGAACGCAAGAAACCTCAGAAACCTTCTCCAAGCTTCGAAGATAAAATTGCACGTTTTATGAAGGACAGCGACGAAAAGCTGGCATCCTTCAACAAAAATATGAATGCGAAACGCCGTAGTGGCAATCGCTATTAATGGATGACCGTTACAGAGCCGTTGCTGAGCAACGGCTCTGTTTCATTTTAGGAGGAACGAGAGACATGAAAACAGGTATCATTGACATTGGCTCAAACAGCGTTCGTATGGCGTGGCTGAATGCTGCTCCCCATTATGGCACGCTGCCGGAAGAACGTCTGCGTTACAGTCGCTTTGCAGAACATGCAACGGCCACCGGCCTGCTTGAAGAGCAGGCGGTGGAGCGTACCATTGCTGCTGTGCAGGAGCTTTTGGCAGAGGCGGAAGACCATGACGTGGAAATAAAGCGCATCAGTGCCACCTCGGCTTTGCGTGAAGCGAAAAATCAGGCGGACGTTCAGGCGAAAATGGAAAACGCCCTGCAGCGTTCGATTACGCTGTTGGCGCCCGAAGCAGAAGCGCGTTACAGTTATGAAGGGGCTATTTATGGCCTGCCTCGTCAGGGACGGACTGTGGCGGTGCTCGATGTTGGCGGTGGTTCAACAGAATTGTGCTGGGGCGAAGGGCCAGATATGGCTGCATCGGTGCCAGTGGGAGCCGTGCGTCTAAAAGAAGCGGCGGATCAGATCGGACCACTGACTGCAGCTTTGGCGCCATTGACACAGCGAGCTCCAAAAGGTGACAGTGTGTTACTCGTTGGTGTGGGCGGCACGTTGACAACCATGGCGGCATTGTTTGAAGGAATGCAGGAATACAATCCACTCATGATTCATCAGATGACTTATGGCTCCAATGCCATCGCGCAAATCAATGATATTTTGAAAGGGATGCCGGTGGAGAAACGATTGGAGTTTCCCGCATTGTCCACTGGTCGTGCCGATATCATCACTCAAGGTCTGGACATTGCGCTGGCAGTGATGAATGCGTTGGCAACCCCGGCTCTGACTGTCAGCACAACCGACCTGCTGTTTGGTCAGTTGTTGGAGCTGATGGACGCATGAGTCCTGCGTACAAGGAAAAGACTCGGGCTTTCTTAAAAAAGATGGTGGCGCCGGGCGATTTAATGATTGCTGCGGTCTCTGGCGGCGCGGATTCTATGGCGATGCTGGATTTACTGCTGTGCGTGCAGGATGAGATTGGTTATCGATTGGAAGTGGTCATTAAAATTATACATTGCAAAAGTGATCCCGAGTCCTTCTAATAATAATTC
>CALAKO010000121.1 GCA_937922955.1 uncultured Peptococcaceae bacterium
GCTATTCCTGGACGAATTATTCAAGGCATTTCGGATGTGGGATCAAGCAATCCGGTCTTCCTTTTGGATGAAATTGATAAATTAACACGTGATTTTAAAGGGGACCCTTCAGCAGCTTTATTAGAAGCTTTGGATCCAGAGCAGAATAATTCTTTTAGTGACCATTACCTTGAAGTGCCGTATGATTTGTCGAAAGTGTTTTTTATAACAACGGCGAACGATTTGGGTGCCATTCCAGGACCGCTTCGTGACCGTATGGAAATTATCGAAATGTCAAGCTATACGGAATATGAAAAACTTCAAATTGCCAAACGTTACCTTGTAAAAAAGGCAATGGATGCCAGTGGATTAGAAAAGGGTTCGATTTCTTTTACCGACGGAGCCTTAAAAGAAATCATCACAAAATATACTCGCGAAGCAGGGGTTCGTGAACTTCAACGTAAGATTGAAACGATATGCCGTAAATTTGCTAAAGGCACATTTATGCCAGAGGAAGCCTTGCCATCACGTGTCACAAAAAGCAACGTGAAGGACTATCTCGGAAAACCGTTGGTGGATCATCTAGCGACGGAAGAAAGTGATGAAATTGGTGTTGCTGTTGGCATGGCGTGGACACCAGTAGGTGGAGAAATTTTGCAGATTGAAAGTCTTAGTATGCCTGGCAAAGGAGCTATTCATTTAACGGGTCAGCTTGGAGAAGTCATGCAGGAATCTGCTAGAATTTCGTTGAGTTATTTGCGGAGTGTTGCTGAAAAAGTAGGTATTCCAGAACATTTTTTGGAAGAACATGACATTCATGTTCATGTTCCGTCGGGGGCAGTTCCAAAGGAAGGCCCTTCTGCTGGCGTGACAATGACAACGTCGCTGCTTTCGATGATGATTCATGAGCCACTTCGTCAGGATGTTGCGATGACGGGTGAGATGACGTTGCGCGGCAAAGTGCTACCGGTTGGCGGCATTCGTGAGAAAGTCACTGCAGCGCACCGTGCAGGATGCAAAATCATATTAATTCCTGAGGAATGTCAGCGAGACCTGGAAGAAATTCCAGATGAAGTACGAGAAGATTTGGATATTCGTCTGGTGAAACGAGTTGAGGATGTTTGGAAAGTCGCTTTTCGGAATGAGGTGATTGGATGATTGTAAAAAACAGTCAATTTCTCATCGGGGCAGTATCTTCAAAACAATATCCCGATACAGGTTATCCGGAATTTGCTCTTTGCGGTCGTTCTAATGTTGGAAAATCTTCTTTTATCAATCGAATTATCAAACGAAAAAATCTTGCTCGTACCAGTTCACAGCCTGGAAAGACGCGGGAGCTTAATTATTATTTAATTGATACGGATCAATCTCCATTTTACTTTGTGGATTTACCTGGCTATGGCTTTGCAAAGGCGAGTCAGAAGGAACGTGAAAAGTGGGGACAGTTTATTGAGAGCTACCTGTTGAATCGAGATGAATGTCAATTGATTCTGCAAATGGTTGATTTGCGTCATCCGCCAACAAAGGATGACATCGCTATGTATCAATGGCTGAAATACTTTGGAAAACCTGTTCAAGTCGTAGCTACTAAAGCCGATAAAATTTCAAAGGGTCAGTATGCAAAAAATCAAAGTCAGATTAGAAAATCACTTGGAATGTCTGGAGAAGAAAACATCATACTTTTTTCCGCCGAGACAGGATTGGGCGTTGAAGCCATTGATGAATTGTTGACCCCATATTTGAAGCAATAAATATTTAAAAGGATGTCTACGAGGTTAGACATCCTTTTCTATGTGATTAGGCTAGGTTTATTGTATCTTTCCAACGATAATATTGTCTGTTATACTAAAACAAGACCAATTTAAAAGAAGGGATATCATGCGAATTGTCATTATAGGAGCAGGTAAAGTGGGATACAGTCTGGCTCGTATGCTTTCCTCTGAGGAACATGATGTTATTGTTGTTGAGCCGGAGATTGAGCGTGGCAATATCATAAATGAAAAACTTGATGTTCAAGTTGTGAATGGCAATGGAGCTAGTCCTCGTTTACAGAGCGCCATTGATATTGGGCATGCAGATCTTGTCATTGCGGTGACAGATCGCGACGAAATCAATATGCTATCCTGCATGTTTGCGAAGCAAGCTGGTGCAAAGCGCACTGTTGCTCGCTTGCGGGATATTGATTATGCTAATGATATTGCTTCTTTGACAAAAAATATGCCTCAGGTTGACGTTTTTATTAATCCAGAGCAGGTCACTGCAGAAGCTATTTCGAATTATATTCGCATTCCTGAAGCAAAAAATATTTACTATTTTGACAAACGAAAATTGATGATGGTTGAACTTCCGGTGGAAAAACAGAGTCCGATAAATGGTAAAGCGTTGAAAGATTTGCCGAAAGTGAAACCTTTTTTGATAACGGCTATTTTACGTGATGGAAAATTTATCATTCCAAATGGCAATGAAGTGATTCGCGAGAATGATTTTATTTTTTTAATGACCAAGACATCCGATATGAAAGAAATAGAACGATCTCTTGGTTTTAAACGTAAAATAATACAAAAGGTCATGATTCTTGGCGGTGGACGTTTGGGCTATTATCTTGCAAAGATTCTTGAGCCAATGGATGTTCAAGTCAAGATTATTGAGCAGAACATGAAACGCTGTGAATTTCTGTCAGGAATGCTGGATACGACTATTGTTTTAAATGGCGATGTAGGTGATGCTGATATCCTGGCAGAAGAAGGAATCAGTGATGTGGATATTTTGGTTGCTT
>CALAKO010000122.1 GCA_937922955.1 uncultured Peptococcaceae bacterium
GGTTGAAAAGCGAAAAGTAAAAACAAAAGAAAAAGGCAGAGGAGACACTATTGATGCTGTTTTAACAAATAAAATAGTAGGCATTCCAATCTTTGCTGCTGTTATGTTCTTTGTTTTTCAAATTTCACAGGTTTGGGTTGGGCCGCCAATTGCTGATTGGCTGGTTGCTTGGATTGAAACATTCCAAGGTTATGCAGGCGGTCTGTTAGAAAATGCAAATCCATTACTTTCTGCACTTCTGGTGGACGGGATTATTGGTGGTGTTGGAGCGGTTGTTGGTTTCTTACCGTTGGTTATGGTCATGTATTTTCTGATTGCTTTGCTTGAAGACTGCGGCTATATGTCACGTGTTTCTGTTGTATTGGACCCGATCTTTAAAAAAGTTGGGCTTTCTGGGAAATCCGTCATTCCATTTGTTATTGGTGTAGGCTGTGCGATTCCGGGGGTTATGGCAAGCCGTACCATTCGTAATGATCGTGAACGTCGCGCAACAGCGATGTTAACGCCGTTTATGCCTTGCGGCGCGAAAATTCCGGTCATTGCATTGTTTGCCGGTGCATTTTTTGAAGATGCAGGCTGGGTCAGTTTCTTAATGTATTTTACAGGTATTATTTTGATCTTCTTGGGTGCTTTGTTGGTTAAGATGATTACAGGTTATAAGAACCGTAAATCTTTCTTTATCATGGAGCTGCCTGAATACAAAGCACCATCTTTTGTTTTTGCTTTTAAGGCAATGTGTGCGCGTGGTTGGGCTTATATTGTAAAAGCAGCGACCATTATCTTATTGTGTAATACAGCGGTTCAAATCATGCAGACCTTTACTTGGAATTTCCAGGTTGCGGAAACGGCGGATTCATCGATCCTAGCTTCAATTGCACAGCCGTTTGCTTATTTGTTGGTGCCAATTGTCGGCGTGCTGAGCTGGCAGCTGGCGGCAGCTGCAGTGACAGGTTTCATTGCAAAGGAAAATGTTGTAGGGACTCTGGCTGTTTGCTTCGTTGGTCTTCAAAATTTGATTGATACCGAAGAACTGGCCATGATTGATGGCACTGGTGCCGAAATCTCTGGCGTAATTGCGATTACTAAGGTTGCTGCGTTGGCGTATTTAATGTTTAATCTCTATACGCCGCCTTGCTTTGCTGCTATGGGTGCAATGAATTCTGAAATGAAGAGTAAAAAATGGTTGTTTGCTGGAATTGGGCTGCAATTAGGCACAGGTTACTCGGTTGGTTTCCTTGTTTATCAGATCGGAACCTTGATGACCACTGGTTCTGTCGGTGCTGGTTTTGTACCTGGCTTGATCGTAGTTGCGGCATTTGCAGCCATTCTGATTTATCTGTGTGTGAGAACTCAGAAAAACATTGCGGTTGAATATGCATTGAATGGAGCGAACTGAACATGATCGATATCATTGCATTCATCATATTGGTGATTGTTCTTGCAGCTGCAGGTGGTTACGTTTATAATGCTAAAAAGAATGGGCAAAAATGTATAGGCTGTCCGGACAGTCGCGCTTGCAGTGCAAAAACGAATGCGTCATCATGCAGTGGCTGCTCTTCCTCATGTGGAGGCGGCTCACATTTGGTGAAATAGTGTCGGAGAGCAGATTTTGGCACATGCAGATAATTGGTGCTGGATTTTATGAAAGAAGTGTTAAAGATGAGCACGGTTATAACAGTATTGATTTTAGTGGTTGTGATCGGTTTTGCGGTGCGCTCTATGTGGAAAAAACGTAAGACTGGCGGAGCTTGTGGCTGTGGATGCAGTCATAGTTGCAGTTGTCATGGCTGCGCACAAAACAAAGAATCAGCATCAGTGTGTCAGAATGTGTCACAACAATCGAATCGTTGATTTAGACAAAAGATAAAAGTCATCTGTAGCTTTTTTAAGTTGCAGATGACTTTTTTATTCGTTAGTGGTATAGTTAAGAAAAGTGTTTTTATTGCAACAATGACGCACAACGGAGGTGACTGTATGGATAGTTTTAGTGAGATTAGTGTTGTTTTTCAGCACAAGCAGCAGTTGGAGCAACGTCTTGCCGTTTTAAAAGAAGAAGTGAAGCACGCCGAACAGGTGGAACAGGAAGCGCAGATGCGTTGCGAACGTGAGAATTTGGACGTTAGAAAATTTGAAAGCAACGATTTTAAACAGTTTTGGTTTAAACTGCGCGGGCAATATGAGGCACGCATTCTTGAAAATAATGAAAAAGCTGCAGAGGCTATGCGTGCGCTTAACGAAGCAAAAAGCAGAGTGTTTGACATAACTCAGGAGAAAGCCAATGTAGAAAGACAGCTGGACGCGCTTGAAGGTGTTGATGAAGCCTATAAAAAAGCCCTTTTGCTGCATGCTGAACACTTGGACTACTCGATTCATCGTGAAGAAATCATGCGTATGCAGGAAAAAATCAACTATGATGCGCATCAGTTGAAGCTTTTGGCGGAAGCGCGAGACTTGTGTCTGCTGGCGGAGCGCAGAGTGAAACAGCTGGAAGGCGATTTGAAAGAACTTGAAAAAATCGAAGACGAAGTGGCCGAAGATAAGATTCAAGTGGCGATCATATCCGATCTTTCGGAACTGCGCATTCAGCTTCATCAGATGGAAACCATTTTTGCTGAAATCGATGCTTTTGAAACAGAAGGCGTGCATGTTTCGGAACGCCTGACGGTCAATACCCTGGATTTATTCTTTAATAATGAGTCGACGGCCCTTACAAAGATGGCTCGTGAAAAAGCTGTTCAAGAATTGATGATGGTAAAAAATGGTTTAACAGACTGTGAAAACATCATTATGCATTTGGTTGCAGAAGTGGAAGAAACCAAAAATATGCACCAGCGTCAGTTGGAAAATTATATCAGTGAAGCAAGAGTGTGAACGTTGAACTGAAAAAATTACGAGGATTATTTAAAATTTTGTGAAAATATATTGTCAAATGCTCGTGTAG
>CALAKO010000123.1 GCA_937922955.1 uncultured Peptococcaceae bacterium
TTCCTCAGCCATCCGGTGGAAATGGAAACCAACCGCTTATATCCAGTTGCAAACTATGGCAGTGGCATGTCGCCGTTTTATACAACATTGGCCATTTGGGTGGGGTGTTTGTTGATGATGGCGATGATCAGTCCGATTAATGAAAAAGGGTTGGAGGCTTATCCGGAAGCGCGTTTGACGCCAATGTATTTATCGCGTCTATGGTTGTATCAGATTGTATCAATGTTCCAAAGTGCGATCATTGGGCTGGGTGATTTGTTGATTCTGCATGTTGACTGTAGGCATCCGGTGCTTTTTGTGCTATTATGTATACTTATTGGGCAGATCTTTACGATTTTTGTGTTTTCGCTCGTCTTCACCTTTTCGGCCATTGGGAAGGCGATGGCTATCATTGTGCTGGTGCTGCAAATAGCGGCCAGTGGAGGGACTTTCCCGATTGAAATGACGCCGGCCTTCTTCCAATTGATTCATCCGTTGCTGCCGTTTACTTATTGTATTGGGGCGATGCGAGAAATTTGTTTTGGCGTATATTGGCCATCTTTGCTGCAGGATTTGGTGATGATGGCGATCTTGCCGATTGTTTCGCTGGCTGTTGTGGTTGTGTTTGGGCCAGCGTTGCGGCGGTTCGTGGAATTCTTTGAGCACTCCATGAAAAAGAGTGGGCTCATGTAATGTTGTTTTTTAGAAAGGAATGGTATTATGGCGGTAAAAAAATCGCGCACAGGTAAGAAAAAAAGACCTCAGTATGGTCCTCAGGGCACAAAAGAGCATGAAGTGCCACAGCCAACACAACAGGAAATCAAGCAATATAAAAATGCACGTCGTGCCAATTATGGTTCTATTGGCCTGTTGCTCGTTGCGATGATTTTGTTGTTTATTTCTCCAAACTCGCTCAATGGTGATGTATCAAACGCCATTGCGGTTATTATTGCGTACGCACTGACTATTATTTCTGGCTGCTTGATTCTTTATACGGTTAAATATGTAGTGCCGGAACGTGTGAAAATGACACGTATCACTGCGGCGGTGCTGATCGTCATCGGTGCGGCTGGCATCTTTATGACAGCGTCCAGCTTGATGTGATTGTTTGGATAAAAATAAGACCTGGAGTAATCCGGGTCTCAGACTGTCGAAAAAGGTCACCGTAAGGTGGCCTTTTTCTCGTCTTCAGCCCCACCATACAGTAAAATGTATATGGGGTGATTCATATGTTAGCAAAATATCCAAATAAACGTAACGTCATTGAATTTGTCAGCCTTGAAGCCATGGTTC
>CALAKO010000124.1 GCA_937922955.1 uncultured Peptococcaceae bacterium
CCTTTTCTTTTATATTTTTTCAGATAGAAGACTGATAAGGGTTTGTAAAATGAGGGAGTCGGCAGATGTTTTATGATAGATAAGATGCACCGATGCATAAAGGTCTTCTTTTATAGGAATATGGAGAAAACCATAACGATCGTTGGAGGTTTCCTGGGCAAGTGACCAGTAATTGCCACTGTTCATAAAATCGACAAATAGAGAAGTGTTATCAATGATATAGGATATTTGGGGATCACCATAGTATTTTAGTAATTGATAGAAGATATGATCCTCTATAGAGGTGCTGGATTGTAAAACCAATGTTTTTGTTAATAGTTCTTTAACGGAGATACTTGAATACTGAGCAGCATTCATGTTGTTGGCGCTTACAATTGCTGAGAACGATACCCGAGAAGAGAGTTTTGTAATTTGCAAAATATCGGGAAGATTTTTTGTGAAATTTGCTTCGAAAAATGGTGTTACAACAGTAACAATGGCTTTGTCGTCAGTTTGAATTTTTTCTAATGCTTCAGCAGTGGGTAATGTGAGAATATGCAAATTTACATAAGGGAAAATGCGATTAAATTCTTGAATATGGGATAACCAACGTCCGGTGCTAAGTAAATTGGGAATATAGAGCGTCATTTCATCAACAACATTAGCATAAAATTTATTGCTTGGGTAACGATAAAGTTGTTTAAGTTCTTTTTCAAGAGCAAGAATTTCATGCACGCGTTCCATAAAATATTGACCGTCCTCTGTCAATTTGACGCCTTTGCTAGTACGCTCAAAAATTGTAATTCCGTAATATGACTCTACTTTTTTTATAATACTACTGAGGTTTTGCTGGCGTAGGAATAACTGATCAGCAGCTTTATGGATAGAGCCACATTCTGTTGTTACAGCGATGTCATACAGGTAATCTAGGTTCATGCTCCATTTCCTCCTTGTAAATATTATATACAGATTGGAATTATGAAACAATGAAGGGGACATGTTTTTTTAGATTGCTTTTCCGACATTTTAACAAATAATTGGTGACTATCGATAAAATAAATCTGACTTATAATAAAAGCATGAACAGCAGATAAACTGCTGACGAAAAACAAATTGGCGAATAGTTTAAAACGAAAAGGAGTAAGTATTATGAACAGAAAAGCAATGTCAAATAAAATTCTGGTTCTTGGCGTTGATGGTATGGATCCAGCCCTCACCAGACGTTTTGTTGATGAAGGCATCATGCCAAATGTAAAAGAATATTTGGAACGAGGCGTCGCTCGTGAAGATCTCGTTATGCAGGGAGGGCATCCAACAATTACGCCGCCAATGTGGACTACGATGGCTACTGGTACTTGTCCTGGTACCCATGGTATCACCTGCTTCTGGAATCCGGATCCGGAACGTCTGGATACATTGTCTTATGCGCTGGATTCTCGTAAGTGCAAATCTGAACCGTTGTGGAATGTTTTCGCAGAGGCTGGCAAGAAAACACTCGTCTGGTGCTGGCCAGGGTCCAGTTGGCCTCCAACCAGTAATAATCCAAACCTCTACGTTGTCGATGGTACAACACCTGGTTTTATAGGTACCGGAGCTGCCATTATTGACTGGGAAAAAGTCGTTGTTGCCGATAAAGAATTTGGGGAAGTTCTTTATAAACCGCGTATTCAGGTATCCAACGGCGCTGGCTGTGTTCTGACAGATGTGGATGCCGCAGAAGACGAACCGGAAACCAACGGGGTCAGTGCTGGTATTGCTGGTGGTGCGAGCAGTGGTGGTGTCACCAACATTGAACTGAGTGAAGCCGATGGTGAACTTGGGTTGGATGATACACCAATTGATATCGTTAATTCTCCGATTAAACCGGCGTCAGGATGGGCAGAAGCGCCTGCAGATGCGATGGAATTTACTGTTGTGTTGGAAAATGGTTTCTCCAGTCGCCCAGCACTGATTCTAAAAAACGAACAGGGTGTGTATGATCGCATTGCAATCTATAAAAATAAAAAAGCTGCTGATCCAATTGTAACCGCTAAGCTTTCGGAAACATTGAAATATTTCATTGATAAAGTGGCAAATAAAGATGGGGAAAAGATAGATTGCGCGCGCTTCATCAAGGTCGCAGAAATGGCAGAAGATGGTTCCCATGTGAAACTTCATATTGGGATGGCGGCAAATAGCTATGATAAAAGTGTATGGCATCCGCACTCTTTCAATGATGAAATTATTGAAAATATTGGTTTATTACCTTCTATTCCTTGCCATGGTTCTCAGAATCCAGATAGTGCAGAATACTTGATGGTTGCTGATTGGGAAAAGGTTTGTGATTATCAGGCCAAAGCCTTAAAGTATTGTGCAGAAGAAGCTGGCTTTGAAGTCATTTACAGCCATATTCACAATGTTGATCATATGGGTCATAAATTCTGGCATCACGCAAAGCCACGCGCCAACACACCAGAAGGTCTTAAGCGTGCGAAAGATTATCAGGGATGTATTCGTGAGGTTTATCGTCAGACGGACCGCTATCTGGGACAATTTCTGCACTTGCTTGATGAAGATTGGTCCATTTTTATTATGAGCGATCACGGATTAATGGTCATGGAAGAGGAACATCCACCACTTATCGGTGATGCTTTTGGCTGCAATGTTCGTGTTCTTCAGGAACTTGGCTTTACAGCGCTGAAGAAAGACGAGAGGGGCAATGACATTAAAGAAATCGACTGGAAAAACACAAAAGCTGTAGCCACTCGCGGCGGCCACATCTACATCAATCTCAAAGGCCGCAATCCACATGGCATCGTTGAACCGGAAGATAAATATCAAGTGGAAGAAGAGCTTATAAAGGCTTTGTATCACTACGAATATAAAGGTAAACGCGCCATTAGCTTGGCATTGCGTAATAAAGATGCCAAAGTACTTGGGATGTATGGTCCTGAATGTGGGGATATTGTATACTTCCTAGCCGAAGGCTTTAACCGTTTGCATGGGGATTCTCTGGCAACAACCAATGGTTATTGGGGAACTAGTGTCTCACCAATTGTCATCTTTGCTGGCAAAGGATTCAAGAAAGGAGCAAAAATCAACCGCATCATTCAGCAGGTCGATTTTGCAGCCACTATTGCGGCTGTTGGTGGGGTGCGTATGACGAAGGATTGCGAAGGAGCTCCAGTTTATCCAGCCTTTGAAGAAGAATTCTAACGCAATTGTGAAAAAATATAGTACGACACAGATAAGCGGCTATACGTTCTGTTGTAGGATGCTGTAGCTGCTTATCTTTAGGAAACGATTAATACTAAGCGGTTATATTTTAGGGGTTTATAATATAGTGTGTGTCAATGACTTGCGCTTGGCGTAAAAGAGATAGGAGATGAGGACATGTCAGAGGTAACAACAAAAAAACGACCAACAAATCTATTTTACTATATTAACACTATTATCGTGTTCGCATTGATTTTCGGTATTGGTGCCTTGGAACCGGTTGGACAGATTACTCCTCTGGGTATGCAGATACTTGGTATCTTTGTTGGTACTTTATATGGTTGGTGTACCGTCGGTCTTGTTTGGCCGAGTATTGTTGCAATTATAGCCGTTGGCTTGACGGACTACTGCACGGTGACAGAATCCTTCAGTACAGGCTTTGGGAATGAAATTCCGATCACCATCGTGGTCGTTTACACGTTGGCTGCTTTTATGGAAGAAAGCGGACTCAGCGGCTGGCTGGCCAACTGGTTCATTAGCCGAAAGATTGGAGAGGGACGTCCATGGGTCTTCACGTTTCTGATCTTACTGGCAGCGTATGTCCTGTCTGCGCTGATTAGTCTCTACGCAACGATTATCATTCTTTGGGCAATTTTTTATAAAATCTGCGATCAAATTGGCGAAAAGCATGGCAGCAAATACACTGGGATGGTCATCGCTGGAATTGTTATTATTTGTTCGCTGACGGGCATGCTCTTTCCGTTTAAGCCATTCTCTATCATTGTGCTCGGCCTGGCGCAAAATGGAATTGGTGCGACGATCGACTACAACTTTGTCTCCTGGACGGTGTATAATTTTATCATTTCTTTCGCTATGATGGTGCTCTATATGTTGGTTTGTCGTTTTGTGATCCGTCCTGATATGACAAACGTTAAAGAAGCTGGTGCTCAATATGCTTATCTTCGAAACGTGACAATGAACAGAGATGAGAAAATTGCTTTCAGTGTTTTGATAACTTTTGTTGTATTGCTGATGCTTCCTAGCATTGTTCCAAGTTCCATACCAGGAATGGCTCAACTGTCTAATCTGGGAGTTATCGGCATCGGCATGCTTTGTGTGACGGTGATGGCTATAATGAAAACGAAAGAAGGAAAGGAGTATGTGAGTATTCCGGAGTTGATTAAAAAGGGCGTGAATTGGGAACTTGTGATTCTGGTTGCTGCGACTATGCCGCTTAGTAATGCTCTGGAAGCGGAGGAATCCGGTGTTCTGCAAACGGTTATTGCTTGGATGACACAGGTCTTCAGTGGACTCAGTGCGACCGCCTTCTTGATTATCATTACGGTACTTTTTATTTTTGTCACTCAGATCACCCACAATCTTGTATTGGTCATGGTCTTTACGCCGGTGTTGGCGCAGATGGGGCTAAGCTTTGGTGCTAATCCATTGTTGATCAGCTTCATGATCTATTATGCTGCATTTACTGCATTCTGTACACCAGCAGCGTCGTCCAATGCTGCGTTAATTTTTGGGAATGCAGAATGGATTGGCAAAAAACAGGCTTATTTGACAGGAATATTGATTCTGTTGATTACATTGGCGGTATTGATTTGTATCGGTATTCCATTGGGGAATGTTTTATTGTAAAAAACGGCATTGATGCATTGGAAATGTTTTGAGGTAGTGTGCAGAACAGTTCTTTTGTATGATCGGATTGTATGTGAGGAGGAAGAGCGATGGAGGAGCTTTACACGTCGCAGAATCGTCTGGAACTATTGAAAGAACGCTGCCAGCGCTGTGTGTGCAAATACTGTGGCAAGTCATTGTCTTTGAAACGACTAATTTTCAGCGATTTTCCGGATGCACGTATTGAAATTTACTGCGATCATTGTGAGCGGATTGAATATGGTGTTGAACCGGAGATTTATGAGAGCGCTAAAAACTTTGTGGATAATCTGGAGTTTAACTATTATATTGACATGGATAAAAATGAGAAAACTCATCAGATGAATATTGCAAAAGTGGCCGAAATCCTTGCTTGGGGTTGTCGCAATATGGGGATGTTAAATGTTGATGGCTTCAGCGTTCCTGTCAATTTCAAAGAACATCTTATGGACCAGTGTCTGGTAATTAGCGATGAGGCGCTTTGTGCAGAGGAGGCGGATGACAATGTGTAACACCATTGTCAGAACCAACGGTCTTTGCTTGCAATCAGGAAAATGTTTTCTTTTTAGAGACATCGATTGGGAAGTGAAACGTGGCGAGCATTGGCTCGTTTTCGGAATGAATGGTAGCGGCAAAACTACTTTGCTCAGTACTGTTGCGGGTTTTAAATTACCCACCAGTGGCCGTTTGGAAGTACTCGGTCAGACCTACAGTAATAATAATATTTTTGCACTGCGACGAAAGGTTGGCTGGGTCAGCAGCTCGTTCTTTGATCTTTACTATGCCAAAGAACCTGCCCTGGAAATTGTTCTTTCTGGATTATTCGGCACCTTTGGCATACGCAGCATCGTGGGCGATGCAGAAGTGCAACAGGCGAAACATTTACTGTGCGAGTTGCGTCTTGGAGATAAAATTAACACGCCTTTCTGTTTCATGAGCAAGGGCGAACGTCAGAATGTACTTATAGCCCGTGCTCTTATTGCCGAGCCAGAGATACTTGTACTTGATGAACCAAGTATGGGGTTGGACATTTATGCGCGTGAATATTTGCTCAATACGATTAGTGCGCTGGCGGCGGAGAAATGTGTAACGGTTATTTATGTTACTCATTATCCAGAGGAGATTCAGCCATTTATGAGCAAAACCTTGCTGCTGCGTCATGGTCACATCTTTGCACAGGGGGACACCGAAAAAATGATGACGTCCGACTGTCTTTCAGATTTTATGCAGGAACGGGTCACGGTTCATCACGACGACGAAGGCTTTATGCGTATGAGTGTTGAGGCACCAACTAATATTCCGACGCTTTGCTACCGGCGTTGAAAGGAGTTGTTCAAGATGTCAACAGAACAGAATTTGACATTTGCACAGGCTTTCGGTGGAAGTCGAGATATGTGCTGTATTGCAGCGGTTGGCGATATGGCGGCAATGGGGCGTTTTGATGAAGAATTTCACATGTATGGATGTGCTTGCTTAGAGCAGAATCAAATAACTTATCGCATCACTCCATCGGCAGAGCAAATCTATCATTTTGTAATGGAATCGACCTTTGCAGGTCGATTCCCGACACGTATTCATACGTACAGTGAATCTCTGCCTGTGCCTGCAGGCATGAAAACGCGCATCGAACGTCGGGTGAAATTGACGCTGGCGAAAGAGATTCAAAAACGTTACCCCGTCGAATATTATCATCTTGTGCAGCGTCTCGGTGCTGTTCCGTCGGATAATCATGGGTTGCCCATTGTGGAAACATTGCGCACGCAGATTGATGGTCACTTTGATGAGCTGGAATGTCAGCTTTTTCAAGGAACGATGCAGATTGTTTATGAAGCAAAACATCTCAACAGGGAAAGCATGGAATTTCTGCAGCGGTGGCTCGAGAAAACGCGCAAACAAATGGAGGACACCCCATTTATTCAGCGCAATATGTCACGCATCTTCCATGGTTTCTGCTATAAAAAAGGAAACAAACCAATTAAAACTGTCGTCAATGCTCAGGCTGTGACGGTTTGGGAACAGCATGAAAAGTTGCAGCGGGAAGGGTGTTTGACCGGTCCGATCCTACATGAAGAACAGTGGTTTGATGATGCGGCAGATATTTCACAAGGTAGAGTAAATTTTCGCGAGACAGTCCAGAAGCTGCAGAATGCCGATTACTTCGAAGGCTTGCAGGCCGTGAAAGCCTTGCCTAGTGTTGTGGATGCCGCAGCCTTTCATTTGGCGTTGAAAGAATTGAAAGAGATAGGGAAAACGGATGCGGTAGAGGATCTTTGTGGCTATGGATATCGGTGGAACTGTTTATAAGCAGTTTCACCGATATATTTTTTCGCAGCGTCAGCGATCAGAAAACATGGATCGTGTTTAGAATGAAAAAGAGGCTATCACGCAAACGATAGCCTCTTTTTCATTTTAAAACGCGGCGTTTTGTATGTCAGGTCAGCGGCAGGCGCAGTTCGCAGCGGAAGTGGTCGCCGTCGTCAAAGGTGGCGCTGCCGCCATGAGCTTCAGCAATTTGGCGCACGAGCTTGAGACCAGTGCCATGGGGAGCAAGGCCGTCGGTGCTGATGTCTGGTCCTTTGCCAATGCCTGAGGCAGAGGCGGGTGCGTCGCTTTCAACGTAGAGCAGGCAGACGGTGGCTTCCTGGTTGCCGCCCACGCGTAAATGGCAGCCAGGAGCGTTGTGGCGCACGCCATTATTGAGCAGGTTCGTAAGAGCGCGGCGCAGGAGCTGTGGGTCGGCGTTGATGGTAGGCAGCGGTGTGTCGGGCAGGTCCATGTCCAGCGGGTAGCCATCGGCCATGCCGCTGTTGATGAAATCGGCGACGGTTTGGCGCATGAGTGGTGTCAGGGCAACCGACTCGCTGCGCAGCACCTGCATGTTGCTTTCCAGGCGCATGGTAAGGTTGAGATCGCCGACGAGATCGCGAATGGTCTGGCTTTGGCGGCGAATGAGGGTTGCCTGTCGTCGGGCATCGGTGCTGAGTGTGGAATCGTTTTCCAGCTGGGCGGCGCTGCCCATGACTAAGGACAGCGGTGTGCGAATGTCGTGGCTGACGCCGTTGATCCAGTCGGCACGGGCGGCATCAATGCGCTGTTGATCCTTGCGGAACCAGCGGTGCAAAAGCAGCGCCGACAAGATTAGCACGCCGATGAGCATGAGCAGAAACAATCCGCCGAACCAGAGCATGGATGGCATGATGGTGTTGGTGGCAATTTCAAAGGTATAGCGCTGCAGACTGTTCTTAGGCGCACCGATGATGAGCAGTCCGTCGTCACGGATGCGGGTACGTACCGGATAGTCTTCGAGATACCAGCGAGTGAAACTGGCAACATCGCTCAGGGTGTAGGTGTCGGGCACGTCGGCAGGTTTCTTATAGCTCCAGACGACGTCGCCATTTTCGGCGATGAGCATGGCCCAAAGCTGATTGTCGTCCAATACTTCGGAGGCATCAAATTGGTAGCCGTTGGTGGTTTGAACAAGCGCGGCATCGATCTCGTTGGTGGAGAAGCTGTGATCACCGCCAAAGGAATAAGCGAAGAACGTGAACCCGATGAGTCCAGTAACAATGAGGACGACGACGAGGGCAATGGATAACGTTATGATGAGCGCCGAGCGCCAGATGTTGCGCCAGCTCATGACTCGCCCTCCCGCGCCAGGCGATAGCCCAGGCCACGCACTGTCAACAGATAGCGAGGATGGGAGGGATCGGCTTCGATTTTGGCGCGCAGGCGGCGGATGTGAACCATGAGGGTGTTTTCATAGCCGATGTTGGGACCGTCCCAGAGCGCATCGCAGAGAGCGTCAATGGTAACAATGTTGCCGCGGTTGTCCCAGAGTTTGCGCAGCAGGGCGTATTCTTTGGCGGTCAGCGCCGTTTCTTTGCCATCGCGGCGCACGAGGCTCTGGCCCCAGACAATCTCAAGATCGCCCAGACGGGCGCTGTCTTCGCTGGTGTCGTGGTAGACACGGCGCAGCACCGCTGCCAGTCGCAGCAGCAGCTCCTCCGGCAGGAAGGGCTTGGTGATGTAGTCGTCGGCACCAAGACCAAGGCCTTGCAGACGCGCGGCATCTTCGTCCCGTGCCGAAAGAAAGAGGGTTGGCACGTCGCTGAACGCGTGAAGTTGTGAAAAAAGGCTGAAACCGTCACCGTCAGGCAGCATAACGTCCAACAGCACCGCGTCGGGATGGGCACTGCGAAAAACAGTCAAGGCGTCGGCGCAGCTTGCGGCTTCGCAAGTATGATAACCAGCCTGGCTGAGAAAGCCACGGATCATCTCGCGCAGTGCCGGCTCGTCGTCGACGATGAGGATTGTGTACGCCATGAGAATCGTTCCTTTCATTATTAAATGGATTGCTCTTATGATAGCACATTTTTGACATCAACAAGCGGCTTCTCTTTGAGAATTAAGGCAAACGTAAGGTTGCTGTCATGGCGACGTAAGGCGGTCGTTTTAAGATGAACCCATAAAACAACAACAGAAACGGAGTGATTATTTATGGCAGCGACATCTATTATTGAAACGTACCATCTTTCAAAGAAATACGGCGGCGCACTACGAGTGAACGACCTTAGCCTGCGAGTGCCGGAAGGATGCATTTATGGCTTTTTGGGGCCAAACGGGGCTGGTAAGTCCACAACATTGAAAATGATTCTTGGCCTGGTGCGGCCGACAGGTGGTGATATCAGCGTCTTTGGCACCTCACTGACCCGACGCCACCGGCTGAGCATTCTCAAGCAGGTGGGCAGTCTCATCGAAAGTCCGAGTTACTATGGTCATCTGACGGGCGAAGAAAATTTGCGCATTGTACAGACGATGCGTGGAGTGTCCGCGCAGAACATTCAGGAAGTGTTGGAGATTGTCCGCTTGTCGGATCAGAAGAATAAGCGGGTTGCTCATTACAGTTTGGGGATGAAGCAGCGCTTAGGATTGGCGGCGGCGCTTCTTGGGTATCCGCGGCTGTTGATTTTGGATGAGCCGACCAACGGCTTGGACCCGGCCGGAATTCAGGAGATGCGCGAACTGATCAAGGAGCTGCCACAGCGTTTCGGCATGACGGTGCTGGTATCGAGTCATCTGCTGTCGGAGATAGATCAGATGGCCGATCATGTTGGCATCATTCGCGAGGGCGAGTTGGTGTTTCAGGATTCGCTGGCGGCACTGCACAGCCGCAGCAAACATCATCTGGCGCTGCGTACGACGGACAATGCCCGCGCGCAGCGGCTTTTGCAGGCACGTCATCTGCATGTCAGCGACGAGGGAGAAGGGTATCTGATGCTGCCGCTTCTCAACGATGACACCACGGCAGCACTTGTGCAGGTGCTGGCAGAAAGCGGCGTAGGGCTGCTGCGCTTAGAAGAACGACAGAAGAGCCTCGAAGACATCTTTCTGGAATTGACCGGAAAGGCGGTGAGCCTATGAAAGCGTTGGGCTTGGAATTTTACAAATGCCGTCGGCGCAAAATCTTTCTCGTTGGCCTGGCGCTTTTGGCGGCCCAGTTTCTATGGATCGCTGTTTCACTCAGAAGGATGGATGCCACCGATTTACGCCAGGGTTGGCAGTGGTTGCTCTATTATCTGACGATGATTGACAGTTTCATGCTGCCGATGACGGTGGCGGTGATCGCCAGCCGCAATTGCGAGATGGAGCATAAGGGCAGCACCTTGAAAAGCCTCGAAACATTGACGACGCCAGGCGCCATTTATGGCACCAAACTTGTCTGGGGAGGCCTTGTGCTGGCGATGCTGCTGATTCTGCGGAGTGCATTTTTCCTGGGTGTGGGGTATTATGAAGCCTTTCCAGGCGGCATGCCTTATGAGGCGTTTGGATGCTTTACGCTCATCAGCTGGCTGGTGTCGATGATGCTGTATACTTTGCAGCAAGGCCTGTCGCTGCGTTTTGCCAATCAGGCGCTGCCACTCATTATTGGGCTGGCTGGCAGTTTTCTTGGACTCATGGCCTTGTTTTTTCCGATGGAGGTGCAGCGGCTGCTGCCGTGGAGCTACTATGGCCTGTTTGCATTGGTTGGCATGGACTGGGACGCAGCGACGCTCGTTTCGACGTTTTACTGGCGCGAACCGCAGATGTTGGATGCAGCGCTCTTTATGTTATGGTTCTTGGTGTTTTTCGTTGTTGGGCGCACCTTGTTTGTGCGCAAGGAGGTGTAAAGAATGGTTTTTCGTGCATTACGAGCAGAATGGATCAAAGGAAAACATGCACCGGTTTGGCTGGCCTTCGTGGTGCTGCCGCTGATTCCAGCCGGACTGGGCACGGCGAATTACCTTGGCAATCTGAGCATTCTGCAGCATCAATGGTACAGCCTTTGGACCCAGCATACGCTTTTTGCCTCGTATTTTTTTCTGCCGGCGCTTCTGGCGGTGTACTGCGCCTGGAGCTGGCGGCTGGAGCACAGCGACCACAATTTCAACAGCTTTCTAACAGCGCCGGTGTCTGCCTGGGCGCTCTATCTGGGCAAGTTGCTGCCGGCGATGGCCGTCAGCGTTCTGGCTCAGCTCATCATCGGCGTGCTGTTTGTCGTCAGCGGCAAACTTGCGGGCATTGCTGCGCCGCTGCCGCCGGAGCTTGGCGAATGGCTGATCTGTGGTGCTGTTGGCAGCTTCGCCGTCTGTGCCGTTCAGCTTTTCCTGAGTCTGCTCATCCGCTCCTTTGCGATTCCGGTGGCGCTGGGGCTCTTGGGCGGCATCGCCGGACTGCTGCTGACGGCACAAGGCTGGGGGCTGTATTTTCCGTATTCTCTCATGGCGGTGGGCATGCGCGCCAACAATCCCAACTTGCTGGTCGATGTGCCGCAGCTGGTGCTGTTCACGTGTGTCTATGTGCTGATTTTTGCGGCGTTGACGGTTCGGCTTTTAGTCGCTCGCGATGTTAACGGCGATTGAAAAAGCGCGTGAAAAGAAAAACAGCAATAAGCGAAGGGGCACTTATTGCTGTTTATGATGAGTGGGGCTTTATTTTTGAATGAATGTCTTTATTGAGGGCCGTTCGCCAATCGTTTGTGTAGGTTCGAACATCTTTCAAAAGTTGATCAGCAAAGGCTGCGACATCATTAAAGGCTGCGACATCATTGCCTGTGATATCCAATACATTTTTTCCTTCAGCAGCTCCTTTTTCAAATAAACACAACAATTGATTTTGGAGTTGCATCATATCATGACCAGGACCAGTGGAAAATTGCCACATATAGCGTTGAATTTTTTTGAAGACAAACCGGTAATCTGTTGGCAATGCGTGGACGCGCAGAGAAAATTTTCGGTATTCTTTTTTTGAGTGAAGGAACTTTTTGATGTTCAGGCAGTCGTAGTCGTTAATCAATGGATGGAACTTCATGATCGGGCTCTCCTTAGCAGGGGGATTGTTAAGAACAGTATACTAATTTTTCTTTGAAAAGAATAGCGGATTATCGTGAAAATTGAAGGAGCAAATTTGTCATGTTATAATGAAGGAAAACACATTATCAGGAGGCGGATGACAATGAACGTGATAGGAATCAATGGCAGCCCGCGCAAAAAGTGGCATTCGGCGGAGCTTTTGGACAACGCTCTAGCTGGTGCTCGTGCAGCCGGCGCAGAAACGACGCGCATCGATCTTTTTGATTTGCAGTTTCGTGGCTGCATCAGTTGTTTTGCCTGCAAGCGCCTGGGCGGACCAAGTTACACCCGTTGTGCTCAGCGCGATGCGTTGACGCCAGTGCTGGAGGAAATTCTCACGGCGGATGCGTTGGTGGTCGCGGCGCCAATTTATTACGGCGAGGTGCCAGGGGCGGTGCGCAATTTTTACGAGCGCTTGCTTTTTCCGTGCAACCATTATACTGGCAAGGCACCGGATGAAGGCTATGGCCGTCGCATCCACTGTGGCCTCATCTACACGATGGGGGTGGACGCAGCCGGCAACGAGACCGTCAATTATAACACCGGTGCGCGTGACCAAAAACGTTTTCAGCGTTTTATCGGCGATACCGAACTTTTGAATGCGTACAATGCCTATCAGTTCGACGATTACAGCAAGTACGCATCCAGCGGGTTTGATCCGGTGAAAAAGAAGGAATACCTTGATAATGAATTCCCAAAAGAATGCCGAAAAGCTTATGAAATGGGCGAAAGGCTGGTTCAGAACGATTGAGGACACCAAAAAAGCGACCATCATCGATGGTCGCTTTTTTGATGTCCGTTTAGTCCAATTCTGCCAGTGCTTGCATCAATGCTTCGCGGCAGGCGTTGTATTGTTCAATTTCCGGCTTTGAGAAGGTGCCTTCGGCGATGGTGGCTTCCAACTCATCCAGAGTGACCCAGCACCAGTCGACGGTTTCGCCTTCCTGCAGCACGATGGCATTGGGATCGATGCTGGTATGGTAGATGTAGCAGTCGACGAAGGCGGTAGGGATGCGGATGGTGCGGATATGGGTGAGATCGCCGCAGTGGCAGTTCATGCCTGTTTCTTCGCGCACCTCGCGGGCGGCGCCGACGCAGCTGTCTTCACCAGCGAGAATGGAGCCGCCGGTGTTTTCCCATTGGTTGGGACAGATAAGTTTTTGTGGATGGCGCTTGGTGAGCAGGATACGGCGCAGCTGGTCGTGAATGGTCCATACTCCGATGATGGTGTGGAAGCGGCCAGGAGGCAGCGGTTCACCACGCTGCAGGGTTTCACCAGTTGGTTGACGATCATCGTCCAGCAAATCCCAGAGTTCCATTAATGATCGCCTCGTTTCAGCTGTTTTTCGCTTGGGTTGGTTTTGCGTCGCGGTGCACCCTTTGCTTTGGCGTTTCTGCGGCGGTTCTTTTGTTTTGGTTTGTGCGGCGTACTCTGAGCGGCGCGTTTTTTGGCCGGCTTTTCTGGGGCCGGACCGGCGACAAGGGCGCCACCAGCAAAATGCACTTCGGTGAAGGTGATGCCGAGGTCACGCTGATAAATGCGCAGCACCGCTTCTTCGTTATCGGCGATGAAGGAGAGGGCGGCGCCATCGGCATTGCCGCGGCCGGTGCGGCCAGCGCGGTGCACATAGGTAAGCGGGTCGTGTGGGAAATCGAGATTGATGACCTGGTCGATGTCGGCTATGTCAAGACCACGCGCCGAAAGGTCACTGGAAATAAGGATGCCATCAAAGCCTTGACGAAATTCTTCTAGGGCTTTTTGGCGTTCAAGCTTCTTCATGTCGGCAGAAAGGGTGCCAGCTTCGATGTGATGATAGGCTAGGCGGTCCTGAAGATGAGCGATCTCGTCTTCGCCATTGAGGAAAATGAGAGTTTTGCCGTCCATGGCCGCCAGAGCGTGGCGCAAATTGTCAAACTTTTTGCGGGCTTCGCAGCGCAGGAAGAAATGACCAATGTTTGGGTTTAAAGCGGCTTCGCTGTCGGCGACGAGAAACTCTGCATCGGTGATGTGTTCCGCCAGCCAGTTTCGCGCGTCGGCGTCGATGGAGGCGGAGCAGGCAATGGTCTGGGTCGTCTTGCGCAGAGCTTTTTGGATGGCAGCGATGGAG
>CALAKO010000125.1 GCA_937922955.1 uncultured Peptococcaceae bacterium
TTTTTACTGAATCCTGATAAATTGGGGCTGCCGCTTACTGCGACAGCCCCTTTTTCTTAACCAATTTTGTTAAACGCAATGGTCATTAACATCAGCTCCATCGCAAGGAACAGCAAAAAGCTTGGAGTTGTCCAACAAGCAGACACCGTTCCTTTTTCAGAACGATTTGCCGCCATATAATCCAATATTTTTTTGCGATTTATCACCAGAAGAATCAGTCCGATAACACCACCAATACCAATCACCAGAATAAAATTAATGGTGTCCTGAACATCCGTAGGGAATAACTGTAACAGTCGGCCAACCAAATCAGCAATCACAAGATTGTTCACAATATGCAACAGCATGGACCACTTAATGGAATATTCCATTGCCACATAGCCAAACATAATCCCACATCCAAAAGCAAAGAGCCCTTGGTTCAAATCACCATGGAAAATACCGAACATAAAGGCCGATGTAACAATAGCAAATACCTTACCATATTTTTTCAGTCTATGCATTACAACGCCACGGAACACCACCTCTTCCATAATAGGCGCAAAAAACGCTGCATATAGAACCGTCCATAACGTTGTTGGCGTGTTAGCGATGGACTCAATAGTGCTTGACACGCTATACCCAAACAAACCAGCAACCCATTTCGTTACGGTATCGCCAAGCAGCGTAAGCGCTTGGAACGAATATAAAAAGACAAAACAAATCAAAAACACTTTCAATGGCAAATTCTTAGGCTCAGGATGACGCAGATCCTCTGTAAATAATTTTTTACGACGGACCAATAGCACATATATTGCACAAACCGCTAATGCCGCTAAAGAATATTGGCCAGACTTTGAATAGAACACCGCTTCGAGTTCCTCGAGTCCAATATTTGGATTCCCGGCCAAATTGGCAACGGTGATCCCTAAAATTACCGCCCATGAAGTTGCTGTAAAAATTATGGTATAGATCATCGCAAAACGGCTGATGCGGCCAATGCCTTTTCTGACTTCACGTTTTTCACCTTTTGTCATAATCAGTCTCCTTTCTGATTGCGTTCTTTATCAATTGCCATCATTATAACAAAGAAAACAGCGACACGAATGATCGTGTCGCCAAATGTCATTCTTAAGGAGTGAATGGTTCATAAGGAAGAAAAATCTTTAATGTAAAGCATCCTTTTTCACGTTCAATCTGAATCGATCCACCATTTTTTTCTGTTTTTTCGCGAATGCTGTACAAGCCAAATCCATGATTTCGTGGATCGTCCTTACTTGTTCTCCCTGTCAGTTTCTTTGAATGTGCCAACGGATTTTCCAAAGAGACTACATAATAGCGTTGATTTTTTCGTATCGACAAGCGAATCCACCGTTCATCATCCACTTCCAATCGTTGGTTTTCCTCAATGGCATTGTCAACAGCATTGGCAAAAATTGCGCATGTATCGAACGGTGTTAGCTGCAAAGGCCCCATAAAAGAGCCCGAAACCTCCACATTGATTCTTGATTTACGAAATTGCGCCATGCGTCCATTCAAAATAGCGTCAATATGATCATTGCCGGTTTGATACAAGTGATCGCCAACCATGTCCCATTCTTTTTGAAAATGGTCAAGATACGCTGCCAGCGCCACCGTATCGTTTTCTTCGCAAAACTGCGCCAATCGGTTCATATGATGTTTCATATCATGCCGAAATGCTCGAATATCTTCCTGTGCTTGTTTATAGCTTTCAAAGTATTGAAGCTCATTTTCTACATATTGCGCATTCAGCTCATTCAACCGCTGATAGTAATCTGTGGTCTTGCTTCTCCAAACCATTACAAGAAAAAACACATTATTAAATACCACTAATAGCGTCAACATGGTGACCAAAAAATCGCCCGATCCCGTCTCCAGAACGAGCGCGCTTAAATCCCCCGTGATCGGATTTAAGATCAGCCCTAAAAAAGTTGTTAATAAAAATAGAAAGATCGCAGCACCATATTCAACAATATTAAATCGAATGGCCATCTCATCTTCGTATTTCTTCCGCTGACGATACACCCAAAAAATCACTAAAAAATCCGCAAATGCTGTGCAAGCTGATAATAACGCATCCTTTTCTCCGTCCACCAAACTAATCCCCATGACGTTTAACACAAACACCAAGGTGTTTAATGGAAAACCGGCAATCAATATCAGCAACAAAGTGGTAAAAACCGTTTTAATTCGTTTCTCCGGCGTTAATGACCAAATACATGCACATGTATAGGCAAGCATGACCAGGATGTATATGCCATCGTTTCTTAATATAATGGCACAAATCAAGAGCCCCCAGGTCACGCATGCGTATGTGAACCATCGTTTCAATGAAACAGACTTTCGATCGCGCGCGTCAATCACAAAAGACATGAGCATGTTTAATAAAAATATATCTAGCACTGCCGTAAAACACTTGATGACCATACGTTACCTCGCCGTTCGACTGACAAACGCTTGAAAAGCCGTTTTGAATTGCTTCTTCCGCAAACGACTGAGCGGAATTTGATCACCGTTGACCATTTGCACCATTGATTTATCGATGAAGGCCACATAGCGCATATTAATCAAATAGCTGCGATGCACACGATAAAAATCCTCATTCTTCAGCAGATCAGCCATTACGTCCAATCCCTTACGATCATAAAACGTTTGATCTTTCAGCACCAAGCATACACGCTTGTCCTGCGCTTCAATATAAAAGATGTCCTTGGCACGAACAAGCGCCTCAATCTCCCGATCTTCCACATGTAAGGTAAACTGATCGGCCAATTCTTCACGCACCGCTGAGATGGCTTCCTCCAACTTCTGTGGTTGGAGAGGCTTTATTAAATAGCGAAACGCCGCCACTTCGTAGCCCGTCAAAGCGAATTCATCGTGAGAGGTTATAAATACAATGTAGCAATCCGGCAGCAATTGACGCACCTTTTTCGCCGTGTCGATGCCATTCATGCCACTCATTTCAATATCAAGCAAAATCAATTCATACGGCTGAGACTGCTTTCGAATGGCAGAAATCAATGCTTCGCCTGATGTGAAGCCATCCACAAGCAAGTCCAAGTCCTGAAAGGTTTGATCGATAAATGCCCTCAACGTTTGCTGCATGTGCCAATCGTCGTCACATATTGCTATCTTCATATCTTCTCCCCCCTGAAACGCCTATTACCAATTCCATTATATTTTGAACAGGAAGCGGTTACAAGAGGCGATTATTGTACTCTATCCGTTTTCCACAAAAATAGAGCGCTGCTCTTATAGAAAGCAACGCTCTATCGTAATGATTAATCCCAGATACCTGGGGTTGTATTTTCGATGCCTACATCCTTAGCTTTAAACACAGGATCTTTCCCAGCTTTCTTTTGACGCATGTAATCGTCCAAAGCTTTCTTGACCGTGCCATTGAGGCAGAACAATGCAATAATGTTTACAATTGCCATGCAGCCCATGGTAATATCGGCCAACGCCCATGCTGCATCCATGGAGTTGATTGCCCCCACGAATACCATGATCACGCATGTGCAACGGAAAATAAACAAAAACACCTTGTTGTCGGAAATGAAACGCGCGTTAAATTCGGCGTAGAAATAGTTCCCGATCAGAGAGGTGAACGCGAACAGCGCAACAGCAGTGGTCATAAAATGAACCCCCATGGAACCAAATACGGTTTCAACAGCCGCCTGAACCAGTGGAATCCCATCAAGTTCTCCGCCCTTTTCATAAACGCCGGAGAAAAGAACCAAGAATCCGGTAGTGGAACAAATAATGATGGTATCAATAAATACTGACAACACCTGAACCAAACCCTGCTTTACTGGGTGAGAAACGTCCGAAGATGCTGCCGCATTTGGTGCAGACCCCATCCCAGCTTCGTTCGAGAAGAGACCACGTTTGATCCCCATCACCAAGCATGATCCAAGCATCCCGCCAAAAATGGCTCGGAAATCAAAAGCATCGCTGACAATCGTACCAATTACTTCAGGGAACTTTCCAAAATTGAAAATAATAATAACAATCCCAAGGAAAATATACAATGCAGCCATAATAGGCACTAAAATAGAAGATACTTTACTGATCTTATCAGCGCCACTGAAGAAAAGAATCATTGCAATAACAGCAAGAATAATCCCCAGATAAATTGGCACGCTGGAATTTTCCCAGTCGGTGCTGTAATATTCAAAAGCAGAAACAATATTGAAAGCCTGCAATCCATTAAACCCATAGGCAAAAGTGAAAATCAAAAGGACTGCAAAAATCGTTCCCAGCCAACGCATACCCATGGCTTTTTCAATATAATAAGCCGGGCCACCTTTAAAGATGGAACCATCTTTTTCCTTATAAATCTGAGCCAGCGTACTTTCTGCGAAAGCAGAAGCACCACCGATGATGGCCATAATCCACATCCACATTAAAGCTCCAGGACCACCAGCAACCAATGCTGTTGCAATACCAGCAATGTTCCCTGTACCAACGCGGGAAGCCGTTGCAACCATCAACGCCTGGAATGAAGATATCGCATCTTTGTTTGATTTCTTTTCCATAACCACACGGAACGTTTCAGGAAATAAACGAATCTGTACAAAACGTGTGCAGAATGAAAGAAATAAACCAATCACGATCAACAATCCAACAAGGATATAGAGATACATAAAATCATCAATAGCGACAAGTCTTTCAGTAATTGTCATCTCCAAAATTCCCCCTATTTCAGTTTATTATCACACAACATCGACCAAGGAGCTCCGCTCCTACCTACACACAAGGAAAACCCGGCGGCCAAAAGTCGTCGGGTTTTCAACACTTATTTCTAAAAGGAGCCTAATCAGTCGGCCCATTCAGCACCATATTTTTTCTGCTCATGTTTCTTAGCAAGGAGCAGAACACCAACGAGAAGAACGATACCAACAATCCAAGAAATGATGAGATTGCGGGTAAATCCTGCAAGAATAAAAGCAACAGCAGAAATTGCAGCAACCGTTAAAGTATATGGTAACTGAGTATTTACGTGATTCAAATGGAAGCACTGTGCCCCTGCAGATGCCATAATGGTGGTATCAGAAATTGGTGAGCAATGGTCACCACAAACAGCGCCAGCCATGCAGGCACTCATGGAAATAATCATTAACTGTGGATCGGTTTCCTGGAATGCAGCGACAACGATAGGAATCAAGATACCAAAAGTCCCCCAGCTGGTACCGGTCGCAAAGGCCAACCCACAGCCAATCAGGAAGATGATCATTGGTAAGAAGTTCACCATCGCGCCCGCAGATCCTTCAATTAAACCAGCTACATAAGTTGCTGCACCAAGACTGTCCGTCATAGCCTTCAGGCTCCATGCAAAGGTCAGGATCAAAATTGGCGCAATCATTGCTTCAAAGCCTTTTGGCACACAATCCATGAACTCTCTGAAAGACATAACACGACGTGCCATGTAGAAAAGCAAAGTGAAAAGCAAGCCAAAGAAAGAACCAACCGCCAAACCAACAGAAGCATCACTATTGGAGAAGGATTCTACAAAGCTAGTGCCAGCAAAGAAGCCACCGCTCCAGATCATACCAATAACGCAGGTAATGATCAACACAATAACAGGCAGCAGCATATCAATCAGCTGACCACCGTCCTCGTTGATTTCTTCATCAAAACCTTCGTATGGACGTTCACTGGTTGTGTAAAGATCGCCCTTGCTTGCATTGATTTCATGCAGTTCCATCAGGCCATAGTCGGCTCTCAACAGAGACAGCAGTACAATGAATAAAAGCGTCAGCAATGCATAGAAATTGTATGGAATGCACTGAATGAACAATGCAATCCCATTGGTTTCACCTGGCACAAAACCGGAAACTGCTGCAGCCCAAGATGAAATTGGTGCAATAATGCAGATTGGCGCCGCCGTTGAGTCGATCAAATAAGCCAGTTTTGCACGAGAAATTTTAAATTTATCGGTTACAGGACGCATAACACTACCAACCGTCAAGCAGTTGAAATAGTCATCGATAAAAATCAATACCCCGAGACCAATGGTAGCCAACTGAGCCCCTACGCGATTCTTGATTTTTGTCTGTGCCCAGCGACCGAATGCTGCCGATGCACCGGATTTGTTCATCAAAGCAACCATAATACCAAGAATAACAAGGAAGATAATAATACCTACATTGTAAGAATCGGATAAGACCATCACGATCCCTTCGGTATAGACATGGTTGATCGTTCCTTCAAAATTAAATCCGGAATACAGCAGCCCCCCAGCCACAACGCCAAGGAACAGAGAACTGTACACTTCTTTTGTGGCCAATGCCAATGAAATAGCCACAATCGGCGGTACCAACGACCAGATCGTCTGCTGCACAGAATCGGCCGTCGTGGTAAATGCCGCCACCAGCATCAGCGCAATCACCACAATGAGGACGATCCATGTCGCTTTACTGGTCTTTTTCTTTTTTGTAGACATACCTCGATACTACCCCCTAAGCCAAAGTAATATGCATAAATTTACATATGTATTTTATATTGTACACCGTGGATGGCCCATTTTCCACCGCCATTATAATACATAAGAAAATACTATTAAATGGAAAATAAGGAACAATACCACTGCCTGAGCTCTGATAAAAGGCTTTCCTTGTAAAGATATCATTTCTCTGTTATTATGATAAAACTGCATGCATTTGATGATCCCATCAAATATTACAGGAGGAGAAAAATGGATGTCATTATAATCATGTGTCTGGGAATCTTTGTCGGCAACCGTGTTCGCCGTTTTTCACCGCGACATTTCAAATCTACAAATGAATATTTACAAATACTCTGTACCCTCGCCCTCATATTTTTTATGGGCATTTCGCTCGGACAACGGCCTGGTTTTTTGCAAGAGCTTTCAGGCTTGGGGCTGCAAAGTCTGGCATTCTGCTTATTGCCAGTTCTGTTTTCTGTTATCCTCGTCTATGTACTCACCCATCGTTTTTTGGAATCTAAAAAAGAACATAAAAAGGATGGTGCTAAATCATGATGGTCGTTCTTGCTCTGCTTTCCCTCGTCCTAGGTGTCGTTTATGGATTATCTGGTGCCGATTGGTCTCTTTTGAGCACATTCTCCAATCACACGGATCTCATCCTCTACGCCCTGATGTTCTTTGTTGGCATCAGCATCGGTATGCACGGCGGTTTGTTGCGTAAATTCAAAGAATATCACATAAAAATCTTTATCATCCCTTTTGGCATCATCGTTGGTTCCATCATCGGCGGCATAGTATGTGCCTTGCTCTGCGGCTACTCTGCCGCCAGCGGCGCCATGATCGCCAGCGGACTTGGCTGGTACAGCCTGTCTGGTGTCACCATCAGCAATCTCGCCGGTGCACAAATGGGTAGTATTGCTTTTTTAAGCAACCTCATGCGAGAAATGGTGTCCTTCATCCTCATTCCACCAATCTCGCGCCACCTCAACGACTACACCTGCATCGCTCCTGCCGCGGCCACAAGTGAAGACACAACGTTAGCAATGATGATGCGTTACACCAACGAAGAATCCGTCATGCTCTCTGTCTTTAACGGAGTCATCTGCTCGGCTGCAGTGCCGCTGTTGATTTCTTTGTTTTCGTCGTTTATAGCGTAACAACAAAAAGACTATAAGGCACATGGCCTTATAGTCTTTTTTCTATGTTACTCACTCAAGTACTGGCTTCGCTCAGGATTTTTTCTGAATGGGCACCCATATTTCGCTGTAGTAGGCATCGTCCTGGATGCCTTTTTCGTACTTTGCGGCATCGTCGTAGCGCTCAATATTGATGCCAGCAGCAATTTCATAGTCGCTATTTCCCGGCAGCCATTCAGAAAAGATTTGTTTGTTCACTTCCTGTAACGTTTCTGCCATTCTTCCTCTGCAAGGAAAAACTGCCCAGGTATGAGCCGGAATGGTGCGCGTGGTGTAATTTGGTGTCAGAGCCGTTGCAGGATCATAAGGATCGGCGATCAGGTACTCAAAGGTATCCCCGCTCATCTACTCGTCGATATTGATGCCGTACAATCCGCGCACGGTCTGCGCACCGCCTGCCGCAAAATGTTCTTGCCAGAATGCAGGAACTTTTTCAGGTCCTTCGTCGTAGGTAAACGTTGCCGCACGGCAAAGAACGGTGAAGGCTGCTTTCTTTTCAATGCGATATTCCATGTTTCTTCCACCTTCCAATGATATTGTCAATGAGAGTGGTGCAAACGAAACAATCGCCCCACCACTTTTTCTCAAAGCGGTCGGAGTCACACCATGGAAACGTGTGAAAGCTTTGGTAAATCCGTCGGCCGAATCATAGCCATAATCCAACGCAATATCCAAAATAGAGCGCTCGCTCATCAGTACAGCTAAGCCCGCTTGCGAAAGACGCCGCTTGCGGATGTACTCACCAACGCTCATATCGCAAAGCATGGCAAACCCTCGCTGAAAATAGAACGGCGACAGCGCCGCCGCCCGGGCAATGTCTTCCACGCTGAGGGGTTCCTGCAAATGTGCTTCAATATATGCGATAGATTTGCTGATGCTTTCACTCCATGCCATGGCCTTCCCTCCTTCCACAATCATTATAGGAAAGGTGCAGCATGCCTGCCCGACGCAGGATGCTCTATTTTGTCCAAATGAATTTTAGAGATCTTTATGATGGAACTGTTTGTCGCCGCTGGCATAGTCGGTCACGATCTGCCCCTTGCCGAACAGTTTGTATTTATAGGTGACCATCCCTTCCAGGCCGACTGGTCCACGAGCGTGAATTTTACCAGTAGAAATGCCCACTTCAGCACCGAAGCCATAGCGGAAACCATCGGCAAAACGAGTGGAACAATTGTGATAAACGCCGGCACTGTCCACCATCTGCATGAAACGGGCTGCCGCTTCTGCGTCTTCTGTGAGAA
>CALAKO010000126.1 GCA_937922955.1 uncultured Peptococcaceae bacterium
AAGGGGTCACACCTGTTCCCATCCCGAACACAGAAGTTAAGCCCTTCAGCGCCGACAATACTTGCTACTCTTTTGCTGGGAAGATAGGTCATTGCCAGGATAGAGGAAAGGACGTTCTGCATGGCAGGACGTCTTTTTTTGTGTGGATGAGCGTATGAGCGACCTTTAGGGCGGAATGGTTGGACAGGCTTTTATGGCTATTGACAGAAAATGAATTTAGTGGTAGGTTAGTAGGGACGGGTGATTAGCTCAGTTGGTTAGAGTATCTGCCTCACATGCAGGGGGTCGCTGGTTCGAGTCCAGTATCGCCCATAATAAAAGCACGTTGCATTTGCAGCGTGCTTTTTTGTTTGGGGTTATATTTAGATGTGTTTGGTTGCTGTACTTAAATATAAAGGAAGCCGATGAGTTTCCAGTATGGCACTAGGAGGATGAGGAAGAAGACCAGGTTGACGATCATTTTGAGGCTGAATATTTTCATAAAATCGGAGAGGTGTACGAGATTGAAGGAGAAGAAGAGCATGTACAGTGGGAATTCATAAGGAAGAAGGATTTGGTCGTAGCCGTGAAGGATGGTCATCCAGATGACTTCCGGGTTGATGCCAAGGTTCAGTGCGATGTTTGTGAGCGGAGCGGTAAAGGTGGTGCCGATGGCGAGAGGGGTGAGGATGAAGTTGGCGAGTACGCAGAGTGCCCAGATGGCGAACAGGACGAAGGTGAAGCTTTTTCCTTCGAGGTAAGGCATGAGGGCGTCGCCAATCATTTCACCGACGCCGAGATAGGTGCCGACGGAGCCGATGCACATGCAGGATGCGACGAAGATGATGAATGGGAAGTTGGAGTTTCTGATGTCGTCAGCGGTGCCGATTTTAAATCCTGGCATGTAGGCGAGCATTGGCATGAAGGCAAAGATCCAGGCGACATCGATGCCGTGAATGGATTGGGTGAGCAGCCCAATGAAGAGCAGAACACAGATGACAAGTCCTTTCTTTTCGGTTTTGCTGAGGGGCCCGAGGTTGGCGTATTCGTTGGCGAACCATTCTTTTCCGTTGATGTGTGTTTCCGGTTTGAATACTTTTGTAACGACCCAGAACATGACGATGTAGAAGATCAGCGTTGGGGCGTTGTGGAACAGGAAATTGGTCCAGGATACGCCGGAAGGTCCGGTGACGTTTTCGCCGACGCCGTAGACGATGAGGGCGTTGGGGTTGAGGATGAAGTAGTTTGGCAGCAGGGCGGCAAAGCCTGCGCCAAGCATGATGCCTGCCGCTGCCTTGCCTTTTTTGAGTCCCATTGCCATGCAGACGCCGTAGGCAAAGGCAGCGAGCGGGATGGTTGCCTGTGCGGGAATGAGCACGTTTAAGATGAGCCCGGCTAGAGCAATGCCCCAGATGATGCCTTTGTAGCTGCCACCAGTGATGATGATGCATTTGTAGGCGATGCGTTTGAGCAGGCCGATGCTTTGCAGCACGTTGGCCAGAATCAATCCGCCAATCATCATCCATGGGGTGCTTCCTGTCCATGGCGAAAGAACGGTGGCGTTTGGCGCCAGTTCAAAAACAATGTAGGCGATGGGCAATAGCAGCGCGACAGCGGTTTGATTGATGACTTCGGTTGCAAAAAGAAGGATGGCAAGGAGTGTGATAATGAAAAATAGTTTAACAGACCAGGTAAAGGTATCGTTGGTTGGAATTAGAAAAATGAGCGCAGGAAATAGAAGGACACACAACCACTTTATCATGGTCTTTTTATCTGTTGTTGGTGCAGTACTCATGATGGTAGACCTCTTTTCATAAAAAATTGTACAAAAAGACAGTGCAGCGCGGATTTTAGAGTGTGCGATACACGCTGCACTGTGAGAGGTTGGTTTGATGTTGGATTAGTTGATTTTTTTCACTTTGTTGCGGAACTCCATGACAGGCTGTCCATTTTCGTCGAGATGAATGGTTTGGAATTTGTTGCCCATGAGTGGGTTGGTGAATGGATAGTCGACACGATGGGCCATGCCGCGGCTTTCTTTGCGATTTTCGGAGCAGTAAGCGGTGGCCAGACCGAGGTCGATGAGGTCCATGACTTCGAGGGAACGCACGAGTTCGTGGCTGTTTTCGGCTTTCAGCTGTTCGCTGGCATAGCGTTTGAGGTCGCTGAGGTATTTCATGGCCGATTTAAGGAGCGTTTCAGAACGAACGTTTTTAACGCTGACGTATTTGTCCATGATTTGGTTGAGGGTAGAGTTGACTTCCATCCAGTGTGCGCCGTTCTTTTTGCTGACGATTTCGTTGTACCAGTCAAATTTTTCTTTGATGATTGGCAGGTCGGACACTTCGACAAATGCTTTGTCCTGTGCATAGTCTGCAGCGTTTTCACCAGCGATCTGTCCAAAGACGGCTGCGGAGGTGATGTCGCCACGAACGTTGCCGGTGAGGTCGCCGGAGGCGTAGAGCCCTGGCAGGGTGGTGGCGCTTTGCATGTCGATGTCGAGGCCGCGGCCAGTCAGCATGTATTCATAGGTGCCGAATTCTACCATGTCTTTGTGAAGGTCGATGCCGTATTGATCCATGTAATCGTTGAGGGAGGTATCGCCTTCGGCAATGAAGGATTCACGCATGTGCTGGAGGTCTTCTTCGGAGGTTTGCGAGCAGTTCATGAACACTGGACCGGAGCCGTCTGCCATTTTTTCATCGAACACGCTCTGCCAGATGTCTGCGGTGATGTCGCCGAGTTCGCGGGTTGGCTTGGTGACAAATGGACCAACAGGCTTGCCGTAGTAGTCGGTCAATACACCGATCCAGGTGGCTTTGCCGCAGCGGGCGAACATGCGTGGGCCAGCGTGAACATAAGGCTGATCAAGGTTGACGAGGTTGGCACCGGCGCGGTAAGCCACGGCACATCCACCGGCTGTAGCAGGGCAGTTGGATGTGTTGCAGACAAAGGCTGGGTTGTTGCCTGGGTAGAGACGGGTGGAAAGACCGGTGGAAATGATGACGCTCTTGGCCTGGAAAACGATGGCTTCCGGCTGGTCGAGCTTGCTGGATACGCCAATGGCACCGACGACACGGCCATCTTTGACCAGGAGTTCTGTGATGGTGGTCTTGTTCATGATTTTTGCGCCAACTTCTTTGGCTTTTTTGGTCAGAAGAGGCTTTTGATCACGGCCGTCATACTTGAGATGGTAGCGGCGGCGCTGTGGCATGGCGTGGCCTTCAAAATTCCATTTTCCGGTTGGGCGCATGTTGATGCCATAGGATTCCCATTTTTGAATGAGTTCAAAGGAGCGTTGCATCATCAATGCGAATACGTTCATGTCCTGAATTGGTCCGACGAGGGTTTCCGAGGCTTCCTGAAGGATTTCATCGAAGTCGTCGCCGTGATATTCAGGAATGTAGCACATGAAGTGGTCGTTTCCTGTTGCGCCAGATCCGGAACGACGGGTGTCTGCTTTTTCAACAACAACAACGTTGGCGCCTTTTTCTCCGGCAGCGATGGCAGCTTGCATCCCGCTGATCCCACCGCCGATGATCAATACGTCAGCCTGGACGATTTCTTTGCGAATTGTGATATTCATGCGCGTTCTCCTCCTTGTGCATTTGGTACATCAACATGCAACAGCATGTGGGACAGTGGGTAGCGGATGGTGATGGCACCGGTTGGGCAATCGATGGCGCAAGCACGGCAATGCCAGCATTCATTTGGATAGCGGACGATGATTTCAGCAGGTTCGGTTTCGGTTTTCTTAATAACGTCCATGCAGCAGATTTGTGCGCAAAGCCCACATTTGATACATTTATTTTCGTCAATTACAGGTGGCATAAGACCACACCTCTTTCGTTTTATAGTTTATCTTGCAAGACCTTTATTACAGTGCATATTATAAAATAAGATTTATGCAATGTATAATCGTTCATTATTAAGCGTTCCTTAGGCAAAAACTAAAGAAAAGAAAAACGATCCTCCACCCAAAATAGTGTGAAGGATCGTTTTTTATGGACTTATGCGTTGGTCAGTGCATGCGCGGCGCTTTGCAGCGCGGTGACCACAACTTTTTCCAGCGGGCTGAGCGGTTCTTGATTGTGCAGCCAGCCGATGCGGCAGCGATAGGAAAAGTCTTCAAGATGCAGGTACGTTAGGCCAGGGTAATGCTCCAACATGCCTTGCATGCTGGAAAATGGCATGAGCGTGCTGGCGTCTGAATAGAGCAGGAGGTGGCGCAGCAAGTCGCGATTGTCCAGCTGCACGATGTCGAGCTCTGGATTGTGAGAAAGGAACAATTCCAACGTTTTATCATTGAGTGCATCATGGTAGGTGTAATAAGGATAATTCAAAATTTCAGCAAAGGTGACGTGGCGTTTTTCTGCCAGCGGATGATCGCTGCGTACGACAAAACACATTTCGTCCGACAGCAGTTCTTCAAATTGCAGGTGATTGCGGCGTATTTCGCGCAGAAAAGTGGTTTCGTCAACGTTGCAACAAAGGATCACGCCCAGATCCAGGCTTCCCTGGGCGATCATGCGTAAAATATTCTGGCTGTCGCGGTCGATCGGCAAAATGCGAATCTGTGGATGGTGTTTGCTGACATTCAATAAGGTTGGCAGAATCAGAGAATGATTGAGATGTGGAGAGCCGCCGAGCCGGACTTTTCCGCTTAACGTGGCGTCATGATAAGAAGGCAGTTGGCGCAGCTGCAGAAGCCGTTCGTCCACTTCCTGCAGCAATCGCACCGCTTCTTCACCCTGTTCGGTGAAAGTGACGCCGTGGCGGTGGCGCAGCATCAGGGTGCAGCTAAGTTCTTCCTCCAGATTTTTGATGGCGCTGCTGATGGATGGTACAGATACGAACAGCTCTTGAGCGGCCTTGGTGATGGAGCCGCAGCGATGGATGGTGAGTAAGTATTGGAACTGATTGAGGTTCATGGATGAGGTCCTCCTTACGATTCAACAGGTGGCAAGATGGGTCAGTCTTCTTCCAGCATTTTCAGCAGGGCGAGGTAGAGGGGCGGGTTGTTGTAGAGGATGAGTTTGAGTTGGTCGTTGGTGCGGGTGACGATATGGTAGAGATCGCGGAGGGCGGCGCTGGTTTGGTCGGTGGTTTGGAGGTGACCGGCGGGATCGTAGAAGAAGCGGCGATCGAGAATGACGGCAACGCGGTTGTGCTCGCGGCCAGCAGCATGGCGCAGGTCGATGGCGTCGCAGTCGGCAAGGGAGAAGCCGGGACCAGCTGCGGCGTTGGTGAGCAGAGTCCAGCCGTGGCTGGTGAGATGGCTGGCATAGGCACGCAGGTCGGCCGCTTCGTAGAGATAATCGAGGCTGACACAGTCGCTGGTGTTGTGCAGCGGCACGGCGCCAATATGAAAGAGGTTGGAGATGAAGGCGGACAAAGCGCTGTTGATGCGGATTTTTGCGGAGAGAGCGGTGCTGCGCAGTGGCAGCTCAGGATGGTGGGCGCTCAGAAGGGCACGGCTGCTGGCGGCAGGGTCAAGATGCAACTCAGGAATGGCCTCGTATGCCAGGAGCAATGTGGTGCCGCTGGTTTGAGCGGCGTGGGCGAGGGCAGCCAGGTCGGCGCTGCTCAGGTGCTGGGCGTCGTCGATGAGCAGAAGCGGAAAGCGGCTGCAAAGGGGTGCTGGATGCACGTCGCCAAGGGAATGGATGGGCCAGCCGAGCTGACGGCGAAAGTACAGTTGGCTCTTGCTGAGCGGTGCTGTATGGAGCAGAGCCGCGCTGCCGCCTTGGGCGCGCACGCTCTTTATGATGTCATAAAGCAGCAGGGTTTTCCCGGTGCCAGCCGCTGCCGAAAGCAGAAAACAGGTGCCCGGCTGGCGGTGCTGGGCGCGAAACACATCGTCTTTGACCGATTGCTGGGTGGTGGTGAGAAAGTATTCGCCCTGCAGAAAACGCTCCGTGTCAGTAAAGGGGGAAATGAGATAATTCGACGGCACAAAAAGCTGGTCTGGATCGGTGTTTTCATCGAGTGTCTGCCGATGCAGAAGGGCGGCGATTTCGGCGGCGCTGCTTGGGCGCAGGCTGTGGGTGTCGGAGCAGTAGGCATAGAAGCCATCCTTGTCTACATAGGTGAAAAGGTGCAGCGGTCGGCCGAGAAAGCTCAGATAATGGTGGTTGGTGCGCATTTGCCGCAGGATTTTTTCCTCTTTATTGGCACGGCGCAGAGGTGCCTTCAACTCGATGTTGACGATGCAGTCGCAGCCAAAGCGCAGCAAATCAAATTCCTTGCTGATGCGGTCGATGGCATAACCCGCAAAGAAGCCGTCTAAGTCGGCCACCGTGCAGCCCTCGGCTCTGAGACTGTCGCAAAAGGCGCGCATGGTTGCCAGTTCGTGGCTTTTCAGCACCTTGTAGCGGTGCTCGGCAGCTTTGCCCAGGGAAGCCAGCGCCTGCCCGCCCTGGTAAATGGAAAGCAGGTTGGAAGGTTTCATCGTCTCATCCTTTCTGTGTAGATGTGGAATTACAAACAGCGTGCAACGGTGGCAAGGGCGTCGGGGAGGGCGTTCATGTCGAGGTTGGCGTAGCTGAGGAGAAACTGGTGGCTGGCGCTTGGGGCATTGGCTTCGTAGTAGTCGCTCAGGGGAGTGAGGTGGATGCCTTGTTCGGCCAAGCTTTCTGCAAGCGACGCGTCACTGCGGTGGGTGTGTAGGCGCAGGAGAAAATGCAGGCCGCTGTCTTGTTCAATGATGTCGCAGAGGCCAGCGAGGGGACTGGCGGCGATGGCATCGAGCACAAGCTGGCGTTGGCGGGCGTAGAAGAGGCGCATGCGGTTGATGTGTTTTTCAAAGTAGCCTTCGTTGATGAAGCGCGCCAGGGTGAATTGCTCAAAGTTGGAGACGGTGCAGGAGTAGAAGGAAAGGTTTTCGTAAAAGCGGTTGGCCAGCGCCACAGGCAGCACCATGTAGCTGATGCGCACGGTGGAAGAAAGGGATTTGGCAAAGGTGTTCATGTAGATGACGCTGGCAGAAGCATCCAGGCTTTGCAGAGCAGGGATGGGACGCCCATGAAGGCGGAATTCGCTGTCGTAGTCGTCTTCGATGATGGTGCGTTCATCGGCTTCGCTGGCCCAGGCAAGGAGTTCGTAGCGGCGGCTGACAGGCATGGTGATGCCGGTCGGGAACTGGTGCGTTGGGCCGATATGGGCGATGTCGGCAGCAGCGGCACGTAGGCCGGAGACGGTGACACCTTGGTCATCCATATCGGCAAAATGGCAGCGCACGCCCTGAGCACGGTAGATTTGCGGGATTTTGCGGTAGCCGGGATTTTCGGTGCAGTAGACTTTGTCACGGCCGAGCAGCTGAATCAACAGGCTATAGAGGTACTCGGTGCCGGCACCGACGATGATCTGGTCGGGGTGCACGTCGATGCCGCGGAAGTCCCGCAGATGGCCGGCGATGGCACGGCGCAGCTCCAGCACACCGCCGGAAGGCGATTTTTCCATGAGAGCCTGGCTGTTTTCAGCGATGACTTCGCGCAGAAGTTTTTTCCAAGTGGCGAAGGGAAATTGATCCGGGCTGGTCTGAGTGCGAGAAAAATCAAAGTGGTAGTGAGGACGTTCCGCTGGCAGGAGAATGTCGGTTGTTTTGGCAGCCGGTGCGCTTTTGGCTGGGGCATCGAGCTTAGCGATGTAGTAGCCGCGCTTGGGCAGGGAGTAAACGTAGCCTTCGCTGATGAGCTGAGCGTAGGCGCTTTCTACAGTGATGGTGCTGACGCCGAGATTTTTTGCCAGGGTGCGCTTGCTGGGCAGTTTTTCGCCCGCTTTCAGTGCGCCGCCTTTGATGTCGTCGCGAATGTTTTTATAGAGGGTTTCGTAAAGGGCACCTTTGCTGGTGTCGGAAAGATCGTAGGTGAGCATGAGCATGCTCCTTTCGCTTGTGGTGTTCTGGCATGAACGAACAAACATTATAGATGAAATCTGCATGCCAGCATGTTTCTATGGTAGCATAGCCCTGTGTCGAGTGCAATGCATCGGCTGTAGAAAAAGGATGTGAAAAAAGTTGCCCAATGCTAATTTCTTTGTTGACAAGTTAGCGATAGCGTACTATAATGAAACCATGAGTTAGCGATATAAAACTCGCTGATTCAAACAACTTTTATTTTCTGAAAGGGAGATGACCATGGAAACTTTAGAAGAACGTGTTGTTCGTTTTTGTGCCCCTGTATTGACTGGGATAAAAACAGGTGGGCTTTTTAACACTTGTGAATTGGATCCAACGACGATTTGTCAGGACACAGTGGCGGTACGGAAACGGCTGCGCCGCTTTGGCATCGATGTTCGTCTCTTTTTCACCGAAGGAAAGATGCCTCTCGTTTATGTTTATCGTGTCGATGCACTCGCTCGTGATTTGGCAGATCCGGAGACGCAGGCTTATTTAACACCCCTTGGCTATGCGGACTTCACTCCTCAAGCGGCACTGTCACAGCTCGCTAAGCGTTTGCGTCAATACGATGGATTTCCCCACGAGATTGGTCTCTTTCTCTCGTACCCGCTGGAAGACGTCAAGAGTTTCGTGCAATTTGGTTCGAGATGCGCGAAGCTGCAGGGACATTGGTGCGTGTTCCATAATGAAGAACAGGCCAGGAAATGCTTTGCAGCCTATGACCAAAGCCGGTTGGTATGTCTCGCCCGGTATCGGGAAGGGCAGCCTCTTGAAGCGCTGGCCCATGCAATTTGATTTTAGAAAGGATGTGTACAAAAGTGAAAGTTGCGATTGTATATTGGAGTGGTACGGGTAACACCGAAAACATCATGAACCTGGTCAAGCAGGGTGTTGAACAAGGCGGAGCGCAGGCCGACGTGTTCATGCCATGGGATTTTGAACCAGCGATGATGGATCAGTACACCAACTTTGCGTTTGGTTGTCCGGCAATGGGCGACGAACAGCTCGAAACGGAAGATTTCCAACCAATGTGGGACAGCATTGAAGGAAAATTGTCCGGTAAAAATGTGGTACTGTTCGGCTCCTACAATTGGAACAGCGGCGAATACATGGACCTTTGGGCTCAGGATGCTGTCCGCTTAGGCTGCAACTTGGTCGCAGATGGTCTCGCCATTCTCGACTCTCCGGAACCAGGTTCCGACGAAGAAAAAGCAGCCATCGCTCTGGGCGTTGCCATCGCCAGAGCGTAAAACACAACATACGGCTGACCGTATGACAAATCCATTTCATACATGATCCTCTCTACCTCCCCCTTGGCAAGAGATGGTTCACACGCCAGGCTTGCCAGCGAGAGTCGCAGGCTCGTTGGTGAAGCTAGATGAAAACAGGCTTTTGGCAGGATCGAATCATGTTTGTGGGCAATGCATGATTCTTCCTCCCTTCAAACCTCTTTAGCGTCATAAGGCGCGAAATCCGATTCATTGACAATCACACCTCTACTCCTCTACTTAAAAACTGATTGTTTTGTTTTAGAAAAAGAAGAAAACAGACCTTCCTCTAGATATGACCGACAGCAATATAGAACGCAAGCAAAGCAGGGTTTTCTCCAATCTCCTTCCTGCTGTGCTGTCGGTGGAAAATCCTATCTCTTTGTATAATCCGCAAAAAACGCAGGGCAGTGGGCGCCCTGCGTTTTTTTATGTCGGCAAACAGTTGTGTTGCGCAACGGCTTTCCCTGCTTTATAATAAATCCAGCAAAAAGAAACGGAGGAATTCCTCATGAACGATATTCACATTCGCGTTGCCACGCCGGATGATGCTGAAGCGCTTTTAACGCTTTATGCGCCCTATGTGACGGAAACGGCGATCAGTTTTGAATACGACGTGCCTACTGTAGATGAATTTCGCGCTCGCATTGTGCGTACGTTGGCGAATTATCCTTATCTGGTTGCTGAAGCACAAGGCGAGGTATTGGGCTATGCTTATACCAGCCCTTTTGTTGGGCGTGCGGCCTATGCCTGGTCGGCGGAAACGTCCATTTATATTGATAAAAATTGTCGCCATAAAGGACTTGGTCGAGCCCTTTATAATAAGTTGGAAGCTATTAGTCGCCTGCAGGGCATCACCAACCTTTATGCTTGCATCGGTGTGCCGGAAACGGACGACGATCCCTATTTGACGCGCAACAGCGCGGATTTCCACGCGCATCTTGGTTATCGATTGGTCGGTGAATTTCGTCGCAGCGGTTATAAATTTGACCGCTGGTACCACATGATCTGGATGGAAAAATTCATCGCCGAACATCCTCGTCAGCCACAACTGTTGCGTCCTTTTTCTCAGCTTTCTGCAGACGACGTGGCAGTAGTACTGGATCATGATTGAATGATGTGTTGAGAGACCATGCCGTAAACGACGATTTTATGATACCTTGTCCAACGACATAATAGAAAGGAGCTTGTGCCATGTGGGGAAAAACACTGATTTGCGCTGGCTTGTGTGTTGGTCTTGCCTTTTTTAGTGGCTGCAGCCATGCTGATGAAAGCAGCGGCGAAAGCGAATTGTCCGCTCAGGCACCCGCTGATGAAACCGTGCAGGTTGCCTGCGTGGGCGACAGCAACACGGAAGGCTATGGTGCCGAAAGCTACACCGCCTTTCTGGCAGAACGCCTAGGAAGCGGCTATGCTGTCGACAATTATGGCGTCAGCGGCACGACCGCCATGGCCAGCGGCGCCTATCCTTACGCTGAAACGGCGGCCTATGAGGCCAGCCTGGCAGCAGCACCGGATCTTGTTGTGCTCATGTTTGGCACCAACGACACCAGTCGCTCCAGCTGGCATGGCAGCGACGTCTTCGCCGAAGAATACGCCGCGCTTGTGCGCGACTACCGGGAGCTGGAAAGCCAGCCAACCATCTATCTCTGCACACCACCGGCGCCTCACGTCGAAGAATACCCAGGCATGGTCAGTTTTGGCGTGCAGCCAGCTGCTTATGCTGCGGTGAATGAAAGCATTCGCCGCGTTGCAGAGGAAAACAACCTTGCCGTCATCGACATTTATGC
>CALAKO010000127.1 GCA_937922955.1 uncultured Peptococcaceae bacterium
TCCCCCTCGCATTATCTCTTAACCTCTCAGGCAGACATTGCACGGATCATTACTGACCAAACCTCAGGCACAACGGCAGCAGCGAAACGTGTGTTTTATACAGAAGACGACATCTTGAGCACGGTCAATTTTTTTGCTGCTGGCATTAGTGAAATGGTGCACCCTGGTGAAACGGTGCTGATCACAATGCCTTTTTCAGGCGCGTTGGGATTGGGCGACTTGATAAAAAAAGCTGTTGAAAAAATTGGTGCGCTGCCGTTGTGTGCAGGCTGGGGAAAAACCTATGCTGAATTGAGTGATCTGGTTCTTTTGCACAAACCTCGGTGTTATATCGGTTTTCCGGTGCCGCTTCTCAGCCTGGCACGCTATATGGGGTCTGCATTCAGCGTGGAACGGGCGCTGATTTCCGGCGATGTCTGCTCGCATGGTGTGTTTGCTGCTTTGTCTGAGCAATTTGCTTTGTATCCGCACTATGGCTCCCGAGAAATGTGCCTTGGCGGCGCCATCACGTGTGATGCACAGGCGGGGCATGCGGGATCGGCGTTTGTGGGGATGCACATGCGCGAAAACCATTTTATTGCGGAAATTATTGACGAAGATGGCCGCTTGCTGCCCGACGGGCAGGAAGGAGAGCTGGTGATTACCACCATTGGTATGACAGCCATGCCGCTGATTCGTTATCGCACTGGTGACCGCACACGCATTGTTCCCCACTCCAACTGCCCTTGCCAGAGTGTTACCAAACGCATTGCTCAGCCGTTTCGGATGGGTGAGGCGGCAGACTTGCTCTGTGCCCTCGACGATGCCATTTTCGCATTGCCAGAGGTAATCGATTACCGGGCTGAACGCAGAGGGGAGATCGTTTATCTTCATGCTTTGTGTAAAAAAGATTGTGTGGCTGCCATTCGTCATCGTGCACAGACGGTTTTTCCGAATATTAAGGTGAGCGGTGTGCTTTGCCAAGGGCACTATCGTGCTCTATACTCAGGAAAACGCAAACTCATTTCTGAAGAGGTGGTATGATGAAAACGGCTGTTATTTTGGGTGCAGGTCAAATGAGCAAAAAGCTTGCGACCCTTCTGAATAAAAACCATATCCGTCTCTTGGCCTATGGGGACAATAATCCTGCCTGCCGCAATAATTGCGGCTCAGTGCCGGTGCTTTCGGTAGAAGAGGCGCTTGCGCTGTTGCCAGACATGGCATTTATCAGCGTCGCAAACAGCGAACGCAGTCAGGCGCTGGCTCAGCAAGCTCGGACATTGGGCTATGCCGGAAAAGTGGTTGCACTTAGCGATGCTGCTTTGTGTTTCGATTTGCGCGCAGCCGTTTTACAGGGACTGCCAGCGCGGCTGAACCATATAGAAGGTGACATTGCCGAGCTGGGCGTGTATCAAGGCGATTTTGCCTGGCAGTTGAATCTGGTTTTTCCGGAGCGTCGGCTGCATCTTTTTGACACGTTCAGCGGCTTTGATGAAGCGGATCTCGCTGTTGAAACGGCTGCGGTGCAGCAGCAGGCAAAGCTGGATTTTTCCGATACCTCTGTGGCTGCTGTTTTGGCGCGCATGCCGCATCCGGAACAAGTGGTTTTGCACGCAGGCCGTTTTCCAGAGTCAGCCGCCGCCCTTGAGCGCCGTTTTGCGCTGGTAAGCATTGACGCCGATCTCTACACACCAACCCTTGCCGCATTGCACTATTTTCTGCCGCGCATGAGCCGTGGTGGTATGTTGCTCGTGCATGATTATGCCAATCCGCGCTTTCCGGGTGTCGCCCAGGCCGTGCGTGATTATGAAGCCGAGTATGGCGCGCTGGCCCTGCTGCCTCTGCCGGATCTGCACGGCACAGCAGCCATTATTGTATAGAGCACACAGATGAACGAATAAAAAGCTCCTTGACACTGAAAAAGTGATTGCTAAACTTTTTCAGTCGTCAGGGAGCTTTTTTTGAGCTGTTTGTTGTTGGGCCGGGAACATGAAAAAAACACTTGGTTGCTGCATTCGCAGCAACCAAGTGTTAAGTGCTGTTATTTTAGAACGTTTGCCAGAGTCAAATGGACTTTACTCCATCAATACAACTTCGCACCGGCAGGGATGTGATCGTCGACCATGAGCAGGTGCAGGTCTTCTTTGCCGTCTTTCTGGTTGACAGCGCTGATGACCATGCCGCAGCTGTCGATGCCCATCATTGCGCGTGGTGGCAGGTTGGTGATGGCGATCAAAGTTTTGCCGATGAGTTCTTCCGGTTCATAGTATTCGTGAATGCCGGAGAGGATGGTGCGGTCTTCGCCGGAACCATCGTCCAGGGTGAACTGAAGGAGCTTTTTGCTCTTTGGCACGGCTTTGCAATCCAATACCTTTACAGCGCGGAAGTCGCTCTTGGAGAAGGTTTCGAAGTCGACCATGTCTTTGAAGAGTGGTTCGATTTCAACGCCGGTGAAGTCGATTTCTTCAACAACGGTTTCTTCAGCAGCGGCTTTTGCTTCCTTCTTGGCAGCCTTTTTGGACTTTGGTTCGTCCAGTGGCTTCATTGTAGGGAAGAGAAGCACATCGCGGATGGATTCGGCGTTGGTGAGGAGCATGACCATGCGGTCGATGCCGATACCAAGGCCGCCGGTTGGTGGCAGACCGTATTCGAGAGCGTTGATGTAGTCGGTATCCATTGGATGCGCTTCGTCGTCGCCTTTGCGTTTTGCTTCAACCTGTTCTTCGAAACGCTGGCGCTGGTCGATTGGGTTGTTCAATTCGCTGAAAGCGTTAGCGTGTTCACGACCGATGATGAAGAGTTCGAAACGGTCGGTGAGTTCAGGATTATCGGCTTTGCGGCGTGCCAATGGTGAGATTTCAACTGGGTAGTCAGTGATGAAAGTTGGCTGGATGAGGGTTGCTTCAACGGCTTCGTCAAAGAGTTCTTCGAGGACTTTGCCGCGTGGCATGTCATCCGGAATTTCGATGCCGCGAGCGCGTGCTGCCTGACGGAATTCGTCATCGCTTATGTCGCTGAGGTAATCGATGCCGGTGGCTTCTTTGACGGCGTCGGTCATGGTGATGCGGCGCCATGGAGAGTCGAGGTCGATTTCGACGTCACCGTTCATGAATTTACCGGTGCCGAGTACTTTGTGAGCAACTGTGCGGAAGAGATCTTCGGTGAGATCCATCATGGTTTCGTAGTCGCCATAGGCCTGGTATACTTCCAGAAGAGTAAATTCAGGGTTGTGGCGGGTGTCAATGCCTTCGTTGCGGAAAACACGACCGATTTCATAAACGCGTTCCATGCCGCCAACGATGAGGCGTTTGAGGTGAAGTTCCAAGGCAATGCGCATGTAAAGATCGATGTCGAGCGCATTGTGGTGGGTGATGAATGGACGTGCGGTAGCACCGCCGGCGATGGTGTGGAGTACTGGAGTTTCGACTTCCAGGTAGTTCTGGCCATCAAGGTAGTTGCGGATGGCGGTGATGATCTTCGAACGCATGATGAAGGTGTTCTTTACATCTGGGTTCATGATCAGGTCAACATAGCGCTGACGATAGCGAAGCTCGGTATCGGTGAGCCCGTGGAATTTTTCCGGCAGTGGGCGCATGGATTTGCAGAGGTGGTCGTATTTGTGGACCTTAATGCTGAGCTCGCCACGGTCGGTAACGAAAACAACACCGGTAATGCCGACGATATCGCCGATATCCGCTTTTTTGAAGAACCAGTGCATCTCTTCGCCGATCACATCCTGACGGGAATAGATCTGGATGTTGCCGCTGATGTCAGCGATGTTGGCAAAGCCTGCTTTGCCTTGACCGCGTTTGGCCATGATGCGGCCAGCGATTTTAACTTCTTCGCCGCTTTCGATGAGGGCATCTTTGTTGGCGATGATTTCATTGATGTGATGAGTGATGTCAAAGCGGTGGCCGAATGGATCCACACCGCGTTCACGCAGAGCGTCCATTTTTTCCAGACGCACATTCATGATCTGCTTGAGACCGCCGTCTGCTTTGTTGTTGCCGTTTGGCATGTTTATGCTTCCTCCTTCGCACTGTCGTGGGATACTTTAAGAATCTCGTATTCAATGACACCTGCTGGGGCATTGACTTTGATGGTCTGGCCCTGGCGATTGCCAAGCAGGGAAGAACCGAGAGGAGATTCGTTGGAAATTTTATTTTGCATTGGGTCGGCTTCACTGGTACCAACGATGCGGTATTCTTCGACTTCGTCGAATTCTACGTCGCGTACGGTGACATAGGAGCCGATGTTGACAACGCCGGAAGATTGAGCGCCATCTTCGATGATTTGGGCATTATGTAAGGTGGCTTCAATGGTTTGAATGCGGCCTTCGATGAATGCCTGCTCGCTTTTTGCATCATCGTACTCGGAGTTTTCGCTCAAGTCCCCGAAATCGATGGCCTGTTTCAGACGTTCAGCGACTTCTTTACGGCGTACGGTTTTTAAATTGACGAGTTCTTCTTTCAGCTTTTCGTAACCTTCTCGTGTGAGAATGACTGCTTCATCCATGTTGTTTGCCTCCATTTAGTCGTATTATCATGATGTATCGCTTTTTTGCATAATAAAGAAATTGGACATCTGCCCAATCTAACTAATTATAGAAAGTAGAGAATATCTTGTCAAGTTGGAATGAATTTTCGTTTGCACTCCGAATGAATGTTTGAATTCCTTTGAGGGTTCATGTATACTCAACGTATGGATCTTGCGTTACTATAAGGAAAGGTGGATGGACGCATGGAGCAGGAGATGTCCAGAAAAAAGAGAAACGGCAAGGAACGCCCGCTGACAGCGCGACAACAGGCCATCATGGAATGCATCATTGAATCGGTGGAGTTGCGTGGCTATCCGCCGGCGGTGCGTGAAATTTGCGAAGAGGTGGGCTTGAGTTCCAGTTCGACGGTGCACGCGCATCTTCATACCTTAGAAGAACGAGGATATATTCGTCGGGATCCGGCAAAACCTCGTGCGATTTTGATTTTAAAAGACCTGGATGGTGAAGAATATACTTATGTGCGAGAAGAGCAGGAAGAGGCGGAGCAACTTGAAGAAATGCTGAATCTTCCTGTACTGGGGAATGTGGCAGCTGGTGAGCCAATCTTTGCGGATGAAAATATTGAGGATAAGGTTGCTTATCCAGCGCGATTTGTGCACAAAGACGGTGCGTTTATGCTGCGCATTCGTGGTAATAGTATGGTTAACGTTGGAATTTTTAACAATGATTATATTGTTGTTGAGCCTCAGCAGGTGGCAGAGAACGGTGAGATTGTTGTAGCTCTGATTGGCGACGAAGCCACGTGCAAAACCTTCTATCGTGAAAAGAATATGGTGCGGCTGCAACCGGAGAACGACAACATGGGGCCGATTTATGTGGAGAACCCGATGATTATAGGCAAAGTGGTTGGTGTACTGCGTGATATGCACGACCAAAAATTTCATCGATAAAAAAAGAACTTCTGCTTATTGCAGAAGTTCTTTTTTTATCGATGAAAACATTAAACATCAATGGTTTCGGTGTAGTCATCACCGAGATTGCTGCCGCCTTGTCTGGTTTGGTTGCTGCCAAATCCATAGAACGTGTGTACAGGAATCTGTGGGGCTGGCATAAAAATCCAACAAAGGATGTAGAGAATTGGTCCAGGTACGCCCCCTGGCAAGCATAACAGTAAGAAGATAAAGCGAAAAATGGTTGGCGTGATGCCCAGATATTCTCCAAGACCGCCGCAAACACCAGCAAGCTTTCGCTGTGTCAGGGAGCGGGTTAATTTCTTTTTCATGATGTGTCACCTCTAAATAATGGTATGGTTTACAAGCATTGGAATGGGAGATCGCACATATCCTCGAAATAATCCATATCAAGAATTTCTAATTTATCATTGGTTTTATTGATCAGGCCTTCAACCTCTAGGTTTCGCATGACGGTTGATACGGATACACGGTTGATGCCAATGTATTTTGAAATGTCATAGTGAGAAAGTTTGCCGTAGAACACATAATGGTTGTTTTCCTGACGATGACCATATTCCAAGACGTATTTGTAGATGAATTTGCAGACGCGATAGCGTGGATCTTTGACAAGATCATCAGCAACCTGATGGTTGGCATTGAGCGAGAGGGTGCTGAGCCAGTTGATGATCACGCGATTGAGTTCTGGCAAATCCATGAGAAGTTCTTCAATTAATGAACGGCTAAAGCGATATACTGTGCAATCTGTTTTGGCAATGATTTGCTCGCTGGAGTCGCTGCTTTCGTTGAGAAAAAACAGGGATTCCGCACACAGGCTTGGCGCAATGAGGACGTGAATGATGCGTTCTTTCCCTTGTGGTGTTAGAATGCTATGGTGCGCAATACCTTTTGTAAGATAGTAAAGCTGATCTACTGGCTGACAGCTGGCAATGATGCAGCTGCCTTTTTTGAATTGAATTTTTTCTGCTTTTTCAAGATGGTCGGAAAGAAGAAGGAGGCGGTCATCCTGCCTAAAAAAATACTTCATTTCCTTGGTGGAAGTTCTCTCTGACATAGGCGTCTCCTTTGTAATTAAAATTAGATAAACTATAAATATTATAGCATAAAGCTTTGAAAAACGCGCTATAAAATGGTAACATTTTTGTGTGAATAATTGATAAATGTGGCCGGCTGCATTCGGTGGCTGGCGGTATTGAAGGAGGCGGTTTTCGTGCTGCATTTGGGTGCGCATATGACAACCGGTAAAGGATTTGACCGAGCGGCAAAAGACGCGCGCAGCATTCAGGCGGATGCGATGCAGGTTTTTACGCGAAATCCGCGTGGTGGAAAAGCGCGTGCACTGACAGAAAAGGAGCTTCAGAAGCTGGCGGAATACCGTGATTCGGGCTTGTGCGTGGTGTGTCATGCGCCGTACACCATCAATCTGGCATCCAGCAGCGACGACGTGCGGGAATTTGGCCAGCGCACCATTGCTGAAGATTTGCAGCGGATGCAGCTTCTAGGAGCTAGTGGCTTGGTCGTTCACAGTGGCGCGCATACTGGTGCAGGAAAAGCCGTTGGTTTAGAACGGTTGATTGCCAGTCTGGATTTGCTCTTGCCGCAGGTGGCGGATGGAACACGCATCCTTTTGGAAACCATGAGTGGCTCTGGCTCGGAACTGGGCAGTAATTTGGAAGAGCTTCAGCAGGTGTTGAAAGCTTTTGATTATTCGCCTGCGTTGGGGGTGTGTCTGGACACCTGCCATTTGTTTGCAGCAGGTTATGATGTGTGCGACTGGCCGACGTTTAAGGCGCGTTTTGAAGCGTATTTGCCTTGGGAAGCAGTGGGCTGCATTCACATGAATGACAGTAAAACGCCATTTGCCAGTCACAAGGATCGGCACGAAAAGTTGGGGAAAGGCAGCATTGGCTGGCCTGCGTTCAAACAGATTGTGCAGCTTGAAGCAGACAGCGATTTGCCAATTATTATGGAAACACCGAATGAGTTATCTGGATGGGCGGCAGAAATTGCGGAGCTGCGAGAGTGCTTGAATAATTGATGGTTGCTGCAGGACATCTGGAAGAAGATGAGCATGGAATGGAAACACGTATTTGTGAGAAGGAGGATGTATGGCTTTTCGATTGAGTGACTTTGGCATTCCAAACTATGATACGAATGTCAATGTATTATATAAAAATGCCGTTGAACATGGACAGAGCATTGTCTGTGGGGAAGAAGAATATGTGGTGTATCGAATTGGAAAGACACCGGTTGTGGTCGTCCTGCGATTTGTCTTTGGGGACGACGGCGAAACACCAGAGCATGTAACCGCTCACACATTTATGGAAAATGCGGTGCGCTGGCATGATGGGATTCAGTGTGATGAACAAGGTCAGGCGCTGGTGATGAGTGAGGGGGCGTGGCTTAAAGCGGAAGTGATCAATCCAAACGCTGCTGGGAAAGAATACATTCCTATGCTGTTTGCGGATGTGGCGCGTTTTGGGCCAACACGTCTTACAGCTGGTGCAGATATGCTGATGCCGGAAGGGAAGCTGACACCATCTGCGGAAGGCGGCGTGGAATTGCTGGCACGCGTAAAGAGCATCAAACCGATTGTCATGAGTAAACTGTGGCTGTTTTCTGTGATCGAATTGCAGCTAGGGGATGGAGAAATTTTTGTTCCTATCTCGCGGGACATTTTGGAAAAACAACTATCGGTTTGTAATGAAGGTGCGCTTTGCTATGCCACAGGCAGTCTGTCGTTGATGAAAACATGGGAATAGTAGAAGAAAGTAAGGATTTTTTATAAAAATGGTTGACGCGGGCGCAGCCTTATCCTATAATAGTCTAGTCTGAATATCGATTGATTTTAAGTGAAAGAGGTGTAAGTGATGAAAACAGGGATTCATCCAGATTATCATGAAGTGAATGTAATCTGCTCTTGCGGCAATGAATTCACTACCCGCTCTACCAATCAGGGCGATATCAAAGTTGAAGTTTGCTCCGCTTGCCATCCTTTCTTCACCGGGAAACAGCGCGTTCGCGGTGCAAAAGGTCGCGTAGAAGCCTTCAATAAAAAATACAACCGTGACTAATG
>CALAKO010000128.1 GCA_937922955.1 uncultured Peptococcaceae bacterium
GGGATACCAGCCAAGCTATCAAAGAATATCATCGACAAAATACAATTGAAACACAGAAAAATTCAAAAGCTCCGGTTTTTATGCATTGTTCTCTACATCTTCACGCCGCACCCAATACGTATGCATCCCATAATTAAACACCCAAGCGCCACGCGGCACCTGCTGGAGAACATTGCGCACATTGTAGAAGTCACCGATGCCGCCGAAAATCATGGACCAACTCATTGTCATCCAAAACAACGAAACCACCGGTGACACAGCCGCAGCCCCCAGCAGCCAGGCAATAAACGGCAGAAAGCCGAGAAGCGTTACCGGTGCCAGGCTCATAACAACAAAACGTGTGCGTGTGACCGGCGTATTGCAATACACCATCGCTGCCTGCATTTGATATACCCACACATCTTTAACGGCGCGGCGCGGAAAAAACATAGCATGAATGCACTCGTGCAATACAATCAACCCTGTATACAGAAGCACCCAGGCAAGACAGGCAATCCCCACCGACCAAATCGAAAAATCACGGCTCCAGGCAAGGCCTTTCATCAACCGCACCACCGAAAGTGCTCCCACAAGAAGAAAAATTGGCACGCTTTGACGCATCGCCTGCATCAACATATCGTCCAACGCACTTGCTTCTTCTAAACGAACCGACTGTGGCGGACAATACCCATACTCCAACTGCGAAAAATCACTGAGCAAACCGCGAAAACGAATGGCCATTTTTCACTCCCCTACTTTCTTTGTCACATCAAATTTGCTATCATAGAAACGACAATTTTCTTTGATTATACCTTGTTTGCAAAGGAGGGACAACCATGTTAAAAGCTCTGAGAAATTTTATCATAGGCCTGCTTATTGGCGCGGTTGTCTTTACTCTCGTATTGCCCTACGCCTATTTTCATCAATCGCCGGGCGACTTTTACGCCCATTGGATCAACGTCCACATGAGGCAAAACCAGGACACTCGGCAGCTGGCTCGTTACTACGATAAAAACGGCCAGCATCTGCCGATTCTCACTTATCGTTCCTTTGCAGAAGAAAACGATGAAGGGGAGCCGGTTGAGCCGGGCATCACAATTAGCCAATTTGAAGAACAGATGAAAACCCTTTCGGACATTGGCTGCACCTTTATCACACCCCAGGAACTGCTCGACGCCATCAACAATGGCGAGAATCTGCCATCACGCGCAGCCATGATCACCTTCGACGATTGCAGTGAAGAAATCTATACACAAGCCTTTCCCATTTTGCAA
>CALAKO010000129.1 GCA_937922955.1 uncultured Peptococcaceae bacterium
AATGGAAGAATACACATAGGACACCAGTGGCAGCTATCTGAGGGAGGATAGCTGCTATTTTTTCAGAATAGATGAGAAAACCCTATTTTGGCAAAAATGCCAAAATAGGGTTTATCTACAGTCTGAAGCGCAAGGCCATAGCCTTGCGCTTTTTCGTTATATTTGATTTTCGATTTCACAAAAAAACAGAGTGGCCAGAAGATCACTCTGTTTTATTTCTTATTTAGATGCCAAGCTCAGCTTTGAGCGCAGCTTCTTTTTCTGCCTTTTCAGCGGCAGCTTCTTCAATGGTCTTATCAACTGGCAAGCCAACCTTGACCATCTTTTCACGGAATTCGTCTTCGTAGTCACTGTAGTAGTGGAATTCGACGACTGGGTTCCATGGGTTGATGTGACGTTTTGCACGGCTGTCGTTGACCATGTTGCGGGTTGGGCTCATGAAGATACCGATCGCATGCATGAGCTTGCCCATTGGGAAGTAGATCAACAGGGTGCAAACGAGTGCCAAGTGCATGTAGAAGGTCACACCGATTGGTTCTGCTGGCAGAGCTGGATGGAAGGTAACGAGAGACACCATCAGGTCACCAACAGCGTTGATGTTAACGTGACCAAGATCGGTGTAACGCATAACCATACCCATTAAACCAATGCCAATCAGCAGGCAGAGTGGGAAGTAGTCATTCAGCAAGCTGATGTAGCGAACTTTCCCAATATAGAGACGACGCAGCAAGAGCAAGCAGAGACCACCAACCATCATGAAACCGGTGAGATAGATTGGATGCAGGTCAACCATGAATACACCATCGACCTTTTCAATCCAGCCTACCCATGCAGGTACTTCGGCGGTAAAGAAGCGGAAGTGACGGAGCAGAGTGAAGAACATCCCCCAGTGGAAGAGCAGTGCGAAGATCCACAGCCATTTTTCCCACTGATACTTGATGTCTCCATCTTCAGTCAATTCAGCTTTGCTGTTACGGAAGAGGGAACGGAAAACGGTTACCTCTAAAATCATACGAACAACCATGCCAACACGGGTGGTTGGGTTATCGATCGGATTGGTCTTGATGAAGTCCAAAGACTTTTCCTGACCGCAGGTTGTGACAATGTTAAATGGAACAGGCGATTTTGCCCATTTAATAATGCGGCAAACAACACCTACGATGAAGACAGCGATTGCAATGTATGGCAGGACAATCCCGAAGAATACTTGCAAACCTGCAACGGCTACCCCAACGTAAGTGATTGCCAATATCGCAGCGACAATGACAAGAGCAACAATAAATCCCATTGTTATTTCCTCACTTTCTTTGGGTGTCGTTACGCCTTGGCTTCTGCCTCAGCGTCTTCTTCAGCAGCCTCTTCTTCTGGTTCCGGTTCTGGCTGTGGACGGGTGTCTACATAGGTACCAGCTTTTTCGTTGAGACGATAAGCGAGACGGGTGCGATCTGGTTTATCAGGGAATGCACCTTCATCGTTGTCGTACTTAACGACGGTAACCATCTTGAGCAGAAGGCTCAGAATCAAGAGACCGATTGCAAAAATCCCAACGATAACCATGAGCTCAATCTTGCCAGGGATGTAGTCAACGATTTCACCAAATGGGTTTTCAGAAAGACCACCGATAACGAAGGTCAAACCTTTTTCGATGTACATGGACAAGAAGAGGGTAATGCACCCAACGATCATGGTTGCTTTGTTAAAGCGGAACTTGGTTGGAATGAGCAATACAAGAGTAACAACAACGCAAACCACGAAGAGCATCATCAGAGGAACAAATTCATCGTGTCCGTGATACCCAGCGAAGAGATAGGTCAGTGCTACTTTATGTGCAGGGACATTGGAATAGTATGCAGTAAAGAATTCACCGGCCATCATAATCATGGTTGCGATGTATGCATAAATTGCAGTAGTAGAAAGCATTTTGATGGCTTTCTCACCAGCATCAAAACCGGTCAGCTTCTTGAGCAGGAAGCAGATCAGAATGATGAGTGCTGGACCAGTAGCAAATGCGCTGGCAAGGAACTTCGCAGGCAGTACAGCTGTCAGGAAGTAGTGACGGCTTGGCAGACCAGAATACAGGAATGCAGTAACAATGTGGATGGAGAAAGCAACTGGTACGGAGATCATAGCCAGAACTTTAACCCATTTTTTGTAGTGCAGACCCTTGTTTTCAGCCTGAAGTACCTGATACCCAACGATGATGTTGAGAATCAGATAGGTAGGAAGTACCACAGAGTCCCAGCAGAGCATGGACTTTGGTGTCCAGTAAATGTATACGTTGAAGAGTTTGGTAGGCACACCAACGTCAACAACGACGAAGAGGAGCGCCATGATGATGGCTGCGATTGCCAAGAATTCCCCGATAACGGTGATGCGGCCATAAGCCTTTGCATCATGGAAGTAGTATGGCAGAACGATCATGACACCCCCGGCGGCAACCCCGACGAAGAAGGTCAGGTGGCCGATGTAAAGACCCCAAGAAATGTCACGGCTCATCCCAGTTACCTGGAAACCGACGGTCATCTGATAAATGTAAGCAGCAAAACCGATTACGATAAGTGCTACGAGGAAAAGAATCCACGCCCAATATTTCGGGCCGCTGCGTTTGACAAATGTTTTTTCAATCATTGTTTACGCCTCCCCCTCTGCTAAACTTACCTTGTAGTAGCAGCATGGCTGGGTGCCATAGCTTTCACCACGTACAATGGTCATGTTTTCTCTAACCAATTTGGAGATTTCAGAGCTATCGTTATCCAAATCCCCTACAACGATGCCTTCGCTGTTTTCTGCGCAAAGTGGCATCTGACCCTTTGAAAGTCTGTCATAGCAGAAATCGCATTTTTCAACGACACCTTTCATACGGGTAGGGTAAGCAGGGTTAAGATTTTCGATATAATCACGAGGCTCAACAAAGTTGAAGCTTCTGCTGCCATAAGGGCAGGCAGCCATGCAGTTACGGCAACCGATGCAACGGTGCATATCCTGCAAAGTGATCCCGCTTTCGGTCTGGAAGGTTGCCTGAGTTGGGCAAACCTTTACACAAACTGGTTTGCGGCAATGGTTGCAAGTTGCAACGAATGGTGTATCGGTGTACTTTTCCTGCAATCCTTCATGAGTGATATCATGGAACAATGCAGAGAATGGTTCTGCCCAAATCCACTTTACTTCATGACGACTGTCTGGAACGGTAGGTACGTTATGTTCTGTGTGGCAGATTTTTGCGATGGCATCGATATCATCGATCTTTTCCATATCGATGAACATGCCCCATTTGCCAACCTGTTCTTCAGCAGAAGATTTTTCAAAGCTACCGCCACCAATTGGTGTATTCTTGATGGTTGCACAACCAGCGAGGGTAACAAGACCAGCAGAAAGTGCACCCAGTTTCAAGAATTTACGTCTGGACATATTTTCCATTAGTTTGCCACCTCCTCATCAGTAACGATTTCAAGATCTTCGGAAGCAGCTGCGGCGTCACCGTATTCCGTAGCAGAATTGGTATGACAGGTCCAGCAGTTAGGATCTACGCCGTTCGCATCATGACATTTCTGGCAGAAATCTTCATAGTTGGAATGGCATTCCAAGCAGGTATTCTGCAGACTCATTTCGAATTCACGGCCATCTGGTGTTACCAGGGTACGGTTGTCGTCGCGAACAACCTGAACCTTCCACTGATGCAGAATTTCCATGTGGTTTTCACGCATATAGTCCGTGTCATAGATGCATTGTCTTTCATCTTCAGGCAGCGCATTAATGGCTGGCGTGTCAAGACTAACTTCTACTTCGCTGGCAGAGGCGCTTTTGCCAATGTTCAGCCAAATCGGAGAGGTGACGACCAGTAAAAATACAAGCACCCCAACAACGATGTTTGTTTTATTACGCATTTACACCAACCTCCTTAAGATTCCTGGTTCTGCAATGGTTCGAAACGCAGGTTTTCCGTGCGATCAGGTTTTTCACCCTTCATGACCAATGCATTCCCTAAGAGTTCGTGTACACCGCAGACTTCAACACCTGGTACCCAATAACGCATGAGTGGTGGCAAAGCAGCACGGTCAATAGCGCATACGCAAGAGAGCATGTTTACGCCATATTTCTTGTTTACATATTTCACCGCGTTAGCACGAGGGAAACCACCGCGCATACGCAGTTCCATGTCTTCTTCTGCGTTCAAACCGGAACCAGAACCACAGCAGAAGGTTTTTTCACGGATGGTGTCTTCTGGCATTTCATACCATTCAACACAATGATCGAGGATGTAGCGAGGCTCATCCAGCAGACCCATCGCACGTGAAGGGTTGCAGGAATCGTGATAGGTTGCAACGATACCAGCGTTTCTTGATGGATCGAGTTTAATCTTATTATGACGAATAATATCTGCAGTAAACTCGGTGACATGGATCATCTTTGTGGAACGTGCATTTTCAAATACGGTACCAGTGATTGGGTTCTTTGGTACTTCGAGGAAGTCAGCAGGACCGTTCATGGTATCCATGTACTGGTGAATAACGCGCCACATATGACCGCATTCCCCGCCAATGATGAACTTAACGCCAAGGCGTTTTGCTTCAGCATAAATCTTCTGATTCAAACGTTTCATCATTTCGTTGGATGTGAACAGACCAAAGTTACCACCTTCAGAGTTGAAAGTACTAACGGTGTAGTCCAATCCTAATTCATGGAACAGCATCAGCTGACCCATCAGTGTGTAGTTACCAGGGGTTGCAAAAATGTCCCCAGATGGTGGCACATACAGAATTTCAGCGCCTTTTCTGTTATAGGTGAGATCGAGACGAACGCCCGTAATATCTTCGATATCATCAAGCATCATGTCATAACTGTCGACGATCCCGTGTGGCTGAATGCCAAGGTGGTTCCCTTTCGAGAAGCAGTTGGATACTGGAGTGATAACCCAGTCAATGTTGAGACCAACAAGGTTCAACAACTCGCGAACGAGCATGGTAATTTCAGCCGTGTCGATGCCATATGGGCAGAATACAGAACAACGACGGCATTCGGAGCACTGGAAGAAATAGTAGAACCATTCTTTCAGTACATCAACGGTGAGTTCACGAGCACCAACCATTTTGCCCATCAATTTACCAGCCAAAGTGTATTCTTTACGATACACACTGCGCAGAAGTTCTGCACGAAGCACTGGCATGTTCTTTGGATCGCCGCTTCCTAAGAAGAAGTGACACTTGTCCGCACACGCACCACAGCGAACACAGCAATCCATAAAGATTTTCAAAGAGCGGAAACGATCGAGGCGATCGTGCAGACCTTGAAGAATGATTTTCTGCCAATCTTCAGGCAGCTGCCAATCTTCATCTGGCACACGCCACTCACGAGCGTTTGGGAGGCTGACATTTGCTGCACTTTCCGGTTTTCCGGCGTGACAGTACATCCCTTCTCTAAACTCCACAGGTGTTTCCATCCAAGGAGTCTTTGGAGGGTTATAGCTGATGTCCAGCAGCTCCGCAGGTTTTGGAAGTTTTGCCATTTCATTACACCCCTTTTTCTATGTTGACCTGACATTGACTTGGACAAGATGCACAGGCTTCTGGCGCACAGGCATTATCCTGATCAACATCAAGCGAACTGCTACATTGCATAAAATCTTGCATATCAAGTGCCTTATCTACAAGATCGGCCCTGACCAAGATGTCGTTGGTCTGTCTGATTTGATCCAAACGCATCTTGTAAATCAATTCACGACTTTCACTATAACTGTCAAAAGCATAGAGGCCAACAGTATCAAGATCGCTGTAAAAATCCAGCCATTCTTGTGTTGACACCTGAGCGCTGTGCAGCGCCTTGCCGCAAACCTGCTCAATGACTTGCTTCAATGCTGGTACAAAGGACACTGCTTGGCTAGGCAGCACTTCCTGCACCGCTTTGATGCGCAAGATCATGTGCACGTTTTCATTCACCACATCTGCATCGGGTGCGTCAGACAGTAGTGTATGCAACAGTTTTTCCAAACTATGGTATAGATTAGCGCCCACAGGGTTTGTGAAATCGCTATTGACTTTCTTAAAATACTTTCTTGCTTCCACTGGATAAGAGTGCATCATTTGTTCAAACCATCCAGTTAGGAGCTCTTTTTCATGGGCTCGCAAGACCTCTTTCAATCGAGTTGACAAAAACAGGACCCCCAAACTTATTGAATATAGCTATGTAACCCAGGCAGAAAATAACTTACGCCAAATAGGGTAAAAATAACTGCAACCAAACCAATAACATTGACCCATGCAACCTTGTTTTCAGACCATCCACGCAGACGCAGATGAACATACATGGCGTAAATCAACCAAGTAATCAACGCCCAGGTTTCTTTTGGATCCCAGCTCCAGAAGGAGCCCCATGCGTATTCGGCCCAAACAGCGCCGGTGATAATAACAATGGTTAAAAGCGCCAAACCAATGATGCAAGCACGATAAGCCCATTCATTGAGCACTTCTTTTTCCGGCAGGTTTTTAAATTTCTCTTTACCGCCTAAAAGCACCATTACTGAAAATATAAAAGAAAACAGGAATGTGGTGTAGGAA
>CALAKO010000130.1 GCA_937922955.1 uncultured Peptococcaceae bacterium
GTCCATCTCCTCGCGCACAATCTGCTCCACCTTGGCCAGCACGCGCTTGCCCAGCGGCAGATAGGTGTACATCCCAGCCGCTACCTTCTGGATATAGCCCGCCTTCAACAGCAGCTGATGGCTCGGAATCTGCGCCTCCGCAGGCACATCGCGCAGGGTAGGAATCAAAGCATGTTTCATTCTCATAAAAACAACAACCTCCAAAATGGGAATCGTTCATTGGTTACAACACTTTATTATACGAGATGCCACGGACGAACGCAATCATTCGCGGCGAAAAAATCGCCGACAGGCCATCGCTCAGCGATCCACGCGAGAGGCCAGTGGTTCGCCCCGCAGCAACCGTTCAATATTCTCCACAAAAAACGCATACCGTTTCTTGTGAAACTTCACTCCGTCCGGATACCCTGCCGTGTGCGGCGTCAGAATCACATTCTCCAGCGCACGCAGGGGATGATCCCGCGACAGCGGTTCCTCCTCGAACACATCCAGACACGCCCCGCCGATGCGCCCCTCTTTCAAGGCCGCCACCAGCGCCGTTTCATCCACCAGCCCGCCTCGCGACGTATTCACCAGGAGCGCGTCCGGCATCATCCGCGCCAGCGCCTCCGCGTCGATCATCCGCCGCGTATCCGGCACAAGCGGCACATGCAGACTGATGACATCACATTCCTCATACAACGCCGCCAGCGGCCGCAGCGTCACGCCTTCGACCGTCATCGGCCTGTAACTGTATCCCAGCACCCTCATGCCAAGCGCCCTGGCAACCACTGCCAGTCGCCTTCCTACGTGACCAAGCCCGACGATCCCTAGAGTTTTCTCCGAAAGCTCTGCGCCGCGATACGCCAGATACGCCTCCTTCCCCTGCTTCATGCAGCGATCCAAAGAAGCGACATTCTTATACCAGCACAGCATCATCGCCAACGCATGCTCCGCCACCGCAGCAGCATTCACCCCTGCGGCATTGCACACTGCTACTCCGCGGTACCGACAGGCCGCCACATCCACGTGATCATAGCCCGCCCCAGTCTGCACCAGCTTGAGGCGCGGCGCCTTCTGCAACAACTCGGCATCGATCGAGAAGTGCTCAGGAATCACCACCTCTGCGTTATCCAACGCACCTTCTGCCGCCATCGGCGACACCACCTGCACCTCCCAGCCCGCAGGAAAGCTCTCGATAATATCGCATTTCGTAGCAACCGGAAAATCCCCAATAATAACAACCTTCATAAGAACAGCCTCCCTTTCTCATGCTTACATTTTACATACGTGCTCACACCATTTACGCCATCGTCCTCATTTCCAATAGACGCAATCCTTGCCCTCGGCGACCTCCACAAGCTGCTGCAGATCTTTCACGACCACCCCGCCGTCCTGCTTCGCAATCAGCCCTTCCTCGCAGAAGCGCTTGATGATGCGCGAGACGGTCACCGGATGGAGGTGGAGAAAATTCGCCATCGCGGTGAAGGTGATTTTGTTCGGCATGAACAGCGCCTCCTCCTCCTCCACGAGGCTGTTCTCGAGAAAGAGCGCCACAGCGTTGGCGGATTTGTTCCTTGCAACATAGCTCATGAGGCGGCGAAAATAGCGTATCTCCTGGGATTGCTCCAGCACCAGCTGCTGATAAATTTCGACGTGCTCGGCGGCCAGCGTCAGAAATGCCATGTAGGGAATCTTGTAGAGTTTGCAGTCGCTACAGGCCACGATCGTCGTGTCGACCTCCAGCGCCAGCAAATGTGCCGAAAACATCATCGGCGCGCCCAGAAAGGTCGGCGCCTTGGCGTAGCGAATCACCGTTTCTTCTCCGTGCTCGTCGAGCCGTGAGATCATCGCCAGCCCTCGCGTGAGATAATACATGTGCTCCACAGGGTCCACGTTGCGCTGAATGAGGCCGCCCTGAGGCACCCACTTCAGGTAGTCGTTGGCGAAAAATTGTTCCATCACATGCACCTCCTTGTCGTTGATAAAAAAATTATAGACATTCCATAAATAATCGTCAAGCGCTTAACATATACTAAGACGCCGCTTTTTTTCAGGCGCTATACTCTAAGTGTCGCGACAATAAAGACAAAGGAGTTTCAGCTATGAACAAAAAAGCTTCTTCTATATTCTAAACAGTGCCATCGGGCTGCTGATCATGTTTGGCTTCGGGCAGTTGTCGCCAATTGGTGCCATCACGCCCCTCGGTATGAAAATTCTTGGGATTTTTATCGCTCTGATCTACTGCTGGTCCACCGTCGGCAGTATCTGGCCAAGTCTGATCGGGATTCTCGCCGTGGGCTTCACCGGCTACGATACGGTCAATGACGCCATCAAAAACGCCATGGGCAATGACACCGTCTGGCAATTATTCTTCATCATGGCGATGCTGGTGCCGATCGAGGCCGAAGGGGTTGCCAACCATATTTCCAAATTCATCCTCACCGCCGACGACTACCTCGGCGATAACCTCATGTTCATGACGCCATCCCTCAACAGCCACCCGGTCGCCTACGACCACAATGGTGAAATCCGCTGGTATCTCACCGAGCTTTTCAACTTTGACATCAAGCGCGCTAAGAACGGCAATCTCCTCTATGGATCGCCGCGCTTCGTCCACGCGCCATACCACACCGCTGGTCTCTGCGAAATGACCATCGGCGGAAAAATTCTCAAAGAATACCGCATCCCTGGCGGCTACCACCATGACCACTTTGAAATGCCCGATGGCAACCTCCTCATCCTCACCCAGGATCTGGACAGCGGCACCCTCGAAGACATGTGCGTCCTCGTCGACCGCCAAACCGGCGATATCCTCAAAACCTGGGACTACAAAGACGTCCTCCCGACCGACGTCGCCAGCTCCGGCTCCCGTACCGACCACGACTGGTTCCACAACAACTCTGTCTGGTACGACGAAAAAACCGACAGCATCGTCCTATCCGGCCGTCACCAGGACGCCATCGTCTGCCTCGACTTCCAGACCGGCGCCCTCAAATGGATCATCGGCGACCCGGAAGGTTGGCCACAGGACATGGTCGAGCGCTACTTCTTCACCCCGATCGGCGACCTCGACCACTTCGACTGGCAATACGAGCAGCACGCCGCTGTCGTCCTTCCGGATGGCGACATCATGTGCTTCGACAACGGCCACTGGCGCAGCAAAAATCCACAGCACTACCTCAAAAACCGCGACAACTTCTCACGCGGCGTCCGCTACCGCATTGACACCGAGCGCAAAACCATTGAGCAGGTCTGGCAATATGGCAAAGAACGCAAAGCTGAATTCTTCTCGCCGTACATCAGCAACGTCGAATACTACCGCGACGGCTACTACCTCGTTCACTCCGGCGGCATCGCCTACTTCAAGGGAGAGGTCGCCGAGGGCCTCGGCTCCCGCCTGGGACGCGGCAAGGACAAGGCCTACGTCGACCTCTACGCCAAAACCGTCGAAATCAAGGACGGCGAGGTCGTCTTTGAAATGATCGTCCCGGCCAACATGTATCGCGCGGAAAAAATGCCGCTCTACCACGCCAGCGAACGCTTCCAGCCTGGCCCTGGCCAATACCTCGGCAGCCTTGGCCCTTCCCGGACAATGCGCGGCAAGCTCAGCCTCGCCAACGCCGCCCCTCTGCCGGAGACCGTCTCCCTCACCATCGAGGAGGAATTTGACCGCATCAACCTCGGCGGCCACTTCAACGAGGGCGACTACGTTGTCTTCGTCCTCACCGCAGACGGCGGCGACCCGCTCTACTACCCGCTCAAAACCGTCACCGTCAATTTCACCGCCATGTGTGTTGGCAGCTTCCAGAACGAAGACCGCAGCTACTTCCAGCGCTTCATCAACAAGGACGGCCTCGCACCGGGCCACTACCGCCTCGACGTCTTCGTCGAAGACACCTACTACCACACCGGTTTCACCTGGCAGATCTAACCCCCGTTCCATTGTTCAATCATCTCCCAACAGGGCGCGCCCAAGCGGCAGCTCCAGCTCGCATCCAATAAGAGCGCTGCTCGCAAAAAACAAGAGCAGTAGCCTTCAGCCAATCAGCCTGCGCTTCCGCTTGGCTTCTTGGAAAGGCCTTGCATAGGCGCTTTTAGCCAATCAGGCTTCGCTTTCGCTCGCCTTCTTGGAAAGCGCTCCAGCACTTGCGAGCACAAAAAGCCCCCCGTTCCTGCTGCACACGCAGCAAGAGCGGGGGTTTGTCGTATTCTCATTCGGCAAGCAATGCCTGCAGTTCGGCCTTGAAGGCGTCGAGGAGTTCGTCCTCGCGGCATTTGCGGACGATTTCGCCTTTGCGGAAGATGATGCCTGCACCTTTGCCGCCGGCGATGCCGAGATCGGCTTCGCGGGCTTCACCGGGGCCGTTGACGATGCAACCCATGACGGCGATTTTGAGCGGGCGTTCGACCGTCTGGCAGAGGGTTTCGACGGCTTCGGCGAGGGCGGCGAGGTCGATTTGGGTGCGGCCGCAGGTGGGGCAGCTGATGAGGTCGACGCCGGCTTTTTTTAGGCCGAGGGCTTTGAGGATGCCGATGGCGACAGGAAGCTCTTTGGCGGGGTCGCCAGTGAGGGAGACGCGAATCGTATCGCCAATGCCCTGCGCCAGCAGAGAACCAATGCCAACGGAAGATTTAATGGTACCGCTGCGCACGGTTCCTGCTTCTGTAACGCCAAGATGCAGCGGATACTTGAAACGCTCCGCCGCCATTTCGTTGACGCGAATCATCGTTGGCACATCGGAGCTTTTCACAGAAAGCACGAGCTTTTCAAAACCCAATGATTCACAGAAATGTACGTATTTTTCAAGGCTTTCCACCATGGCTTCTGGACAAGGATGGCCATATTTTTCCAACAGTTCCTTTTCA
>CALAKO010000131.1 GCA_937922955.1 uncultured Peptococcaceae bacterium
AAGAAGGTCTTCAGTTCGCAATTCGTGAAGGTGGCCACACTGTAGGTGCAGGTACCGTTGCTAAGATTTTCGAATAATCTTTAGTAATTTAAAAGCTCAGGAATTTTCCTGAGCTTTTTTTGTACCCACATGCGCTGTTTAGCGTATGTGGGTTTATTTTTTGTTGAGCGGAAGTTGTATTTCAGCGATGAAGTGTTGATCGGTGGTCGATGTGTGGAGTGTTCCGTGATGGTAAGAAAGCATTTTTTCTATATTGCGCAGGCCAATTTGACTGCTGTCCTGATGAGTGCTCTTTATATGAATGGCGTTGGTCACTTTGACATGCAGTATGGATGTGTTACAGTGTAGGTCAATCTCTATCGGTGTTTCTTTTGCGCCATATTTGAGAATGTTAGAAAATAGGTTGTCGGCGATTCGTTTCAACATGATGGCATCGCCAAAGAGCGTGCCGCTGCATGGATTGAAATTCGTGTTGACTGTAAAGCCGGCGATACGAATAAAGTCAATGTTGTCATTGATGTATGTCAAAAAGGATGAAATTGGCAGTATCTTTAAAACGGGAGCAGCCGGTGAAGTATCAACTTGCGCAGCATCAAACATTTTATTACTGAGAATGCGTAAATCCTCTGCCTTTTGCAGACAGCGTTCAATCGTTAAAGCTTGCTGGGACGTTGTATCAGGAAGACGTTTGAGTACTTCAAGGTAGCCTGTTAATACGGTTAATGGGGTACGCAGGTCGTGCGAAAGGGCGGTGATCAGATCCTGATTGGCCTGAAGACTTTCATGCTCCTGCTGGATGGAGGCTTGGAGCACATCGCGCAGAGTGTCCAACTCGTGTGCCACGATGCCTATTTCATCGTGGCCGCAAGTTGCTATTGGTGTTTGCAAGTCTCCGTTGGACATTCGAAGAATTGATGTTTCGATGTGTTGAATGCGACGTACCATACGTTTAACGAAAAGTAAGATACCACCGAAAAACAAGAGAATGCAAAATATAGCGCTGCCTATCGTGTAAGGATAGGCAAATAAGACGCGATGGTAGGAGTAATAGAGCACGGTATAGGTGCCGTTCGCAAACTCCACTGGAAATTCAGCGGTTTCTTCTCCAAGCATTTTGAATTCAAGTGTCCACATGGTATTGAACCAGGATCGATTTACGAGGTCTGCTGCTTTGCCGGCGCGATAAAGGCCATCGTCCATGCCATAAATATAAACCCCTGTGAATTCGTCTGCCAGTTTATTCAGATATGGACGGAAAGCGATGACGGTTGGATCGTTCATTCCTTCATCGGATTCGTAAAAAGGCGGCACTTCATAATCTTTTGCAAGTTGGCTGGCTTTCTCGCGGAAGGCGGCTTCGTCAAACCAGTCAATAAGACCAATATTTTCGCAAAGTCGGGCGGCATTGCCCTGGTTGTGCCAAAGGATGTAGAAGAGACCTAAACAAGATAGTCCAAGAAAGAGAACACACAATAAAAATTTTCCGCGCAGCTTGAGCGTTGTTAAAGGGAAAAACGGTTTATTCACAACAATAGCCCATTCCCCATACGGTTCGAATTATTTGTGGTTTTGCTGGGTTGTTTTCGATTTTACGGCGAAGATTGCGGATATGGACCATGACGGTATTGTTCGCTCCTTGGTAATAGGGTTCTTGCCATATGGTTTCGAAAAGATGCGTGGCTGAGAATATTTGCCCACGATGTTGAACGAGAAGCAAAAGGATGGCATATTCGAGATCGGTGAGGGCGATGTTTTGATCGTTCTTGCTGACCTGCCCAGTGCGTGCGTCGATGACCAAATTGTCAATGCGGTAAATTGGCAATGTCGGGATTTTTTGCCCTTGGTAGACGTGGTAGCGTCTCACAAGGGCTTTACACGACTTATTAGTTCGTTGTAAGAAAATGGTTTTGCAAGATAGTCATCGCCGCCACTTGCAAAACCAAGAACTTTGTCGTGCTCTTGTGTTTTTGCACTAAGAAATAGAATTGGAGCGTTGGTGACCTCACGAATGGCTTTGCACGTCCGGTATCCATCCAATCCAGGCATCATCACATCCAGTATGATGAGATCAAAGACAATGTTCTTTATTTGCGTCAGCGCGCTCGGTCCATCGGCAGCTTCGGCGGTTAGAAACCCTTCTCCAGATAAAAGCAGAGAAAGTATTTCGCGAATTTCAGGGTTATCGTCCACGATCAGAACGTATGGCGTTACTGGCTGAGATTGTTCTGTCATAAATAATCTCCTCTCGATGTACTGCTTTCATTATACCGATTTTTTTGCTTTGAACGCCAATTCTTAAGAATTCTTTAGAACCGCTTTCGGACTTTCTTAAGAATTGGCGTTTATTCTTAATGGAATGTAAGGAGGCATTCCAATGAGAAAAATGGCAGCGCCGTTAGGGTTGATTGTAGTCTATAGTATTTTAATAATGGTTTCTGTTCCGGCTGGGCATGTGTTTGGATCGCACATTGATTGGTTATGCCAACATATAGTGTTGGCTGAAACCATTCGAGATGCTTGTTTGGCTCAACATACCTTACTTCCTGATTGGCTGGAATTGGGTGGGGGATCCAATGGGTATCAGTTTGCTTATTATGGATTTTTACGCCCGGACATTTTGTTAGGGTGCTTGTTGCCGCAGATATCTATGAGTGTTCTTGTGATCGGCTATATGTTGGTAGTGGGCTTGGTGAGCGCCTTGTTGCTGTATGCCTGGTTGTTCTTGGAGTGCGGACGGCGTGATATTGCATGGATGGCGGCCGTGCTTTTTATAACGGCTGGATGCATGTTTCACCTTCATCGCCAAATCATGTTTGTGAACTATTTTCCTTTTTTGCTGTTGACATTGTTGTGCATAAAACGAGGCAAGACGCACTGGGTACCGCTTTGCTTGCTGGGTGTCTGTTTGAGCAGTTTTTACTATGCACCGTCAGTATTTATTGTTGCTGCTTGGTATTGGTATCGCTTGGAAGGTAAACATTTTTGGAAGAAGTGGCTGGCGTCTGTCGTGCTGGCTGCGGGAATGGCGGCTGTCTTGTTGATACCGACTGGTTTGGTTTTATTGGAACATCGCAGTGGCCAAGGAGGCCAAACTGGTTTCGTAGAATTATTGACACCAAATTGGTCCCTGAAGGGCTTATTGTATGATAAGTATGGCATAGGGTTGTCCATGATTGTATTGTATGCCTTGGTGGCATCGTTACGTATAAAAAAGTTGCGCACAGATGCGCTGTTTTTATTACTCGTTGTATTGTTTCCAGCATCGAGCTACTTGTTGAACGGAACACTATATGCGCGGTTTAAAATTTTAATGCCGTTTCTTCCATTGATGTTGTTGCTTGTGGTTCATTTTATAACCGACTGTGTCGATCAAAAAAATAGAGCGGGGAAGCGTACGGTCAGTTGGCCATTGTGGCCTTTTTTTGTGATTGTACCCTTGGTTGGATTATGGCACAGTCATCAGACATACGGCTGTTGGATGAGCGTGGATGCTGCTCTATTATTTGCGGCCGTACTTTTGCTCAATCGCTCTCAGATACATAAATATTTTGTTATGCTTTTGTTGTTGATCGCTCCTATTGGTTTATACTTTACGAATGCTGCCACAGAAGATTGGGTGACGCGCGCTGAGTTTGAAGCGATTGGAGATGGGGGTGGTGCCGATACGCTGCAAGACATGCAGTTAGAGGATGGGGCACGCTTTGATAGTTTGTTGCAGCCTTTAAATAAGGCAAACGCTTTGCAGCAACCTTATTCACGCAGCAGTATGTATTCCTCTGTCACGAATCAGGGGTATGCTGATTTTTATTACAAGACGCTGCTGGCGCCGATTCAAATCAATAATAGAGTGGCGCTTTTAACGGCTGACGATCCATTTCTGCTTCATTTGCTTGGGACACGATATTTGGAGACCACTTCGGACAAGGTGCCGAATGGCTACCAAGTTATTGCGCAAGAAGGAGAATGGGTGTTTGCAGAAAACCGAAATGTGTTGCCACGCGTGTATATGACCGATGATGTGGTGTCACAGGATGCTTTTGAGAACTTGGATGAATACGAAAAGCTTGACGTGTTGGCACGAAAAACGGTCGTGGAAGGAGCGGACCAACAATTAGATATTAAAGCAGGCATGGAAGTTTTCTTGCCGAACGTGTCATTATCGGCTGCCTTGCCAGAAGGATTGTACATCGAGCGTACCTCAAAAGGGTGGATGATTGAGGCTGAAGAGTCTTGTCAGCTGGTACTCAGCTTGGACCATTCTCCGTCAGGGGCGATGCTCCTGTGTGCATTCGATGTTGAGAATCTGACGCGACAGGCGGTGGTTATTGATATCAATGGCATCCGAAACATGCTTTCAGGTGCATCGGCGCCTTATCCAAATAACAACACATGTTTTCATTACAAATTTTCTCCATCCGATACAGATCATGTGGAGCAGCTGGTGATTCATCTATCAGCTGGCAAATACTGCATCAATAATGTGCAGTGGCATGCCTATCAGCCGGCGTATTTCGCTGAAAAACAGGTTACGCCATTGGTGCTGGAATCGGGAGAAAATATTGCGGCTACACAGGCTCAGGTGGATCGAAAAAGTGTACTGGCCACGACGATTCCTTATCAAAAAGGGTTAAGAATAGTGGTGGATGGGAAAGAGGCAACAATTATACGTGTGAATACGACTTTTGCTGGAACTTGGCTAGAACCTGGTGTTCATTCCATTCAAATTGAATTTTCGCCGCCGGGAAAAGGCTTAGGCATGGCCTTTAGTGCGGTATGTGCACTTTTGTATAGTATTCTGTTTATAATATGGCGAAGAGAATAAAAAGTCTTTGAATCAAAATATTCTTG
>CALAKO010000132.1 GCA_937922955.1 uncultured Peptococcaceae bacterium
GCCAAAGCCTGCCCCGGCAAAGCCCCAACCAGAAGCCCCACCGCCAGCAACACACAAAGCCCTCTCTTTTTCATAAAACCCACTCTCCCTTCTTGAGTGACAACCTGCAATAAATACCCCCAACGCACGGTATAAGTTGATCTGCGTGGTATATGCCTATGATTAAGCATTTTAAATAGGCATCCGATCTTTAATAAATTAACCATTTCTAGTTTATCACACTTTGAGCGTATCCAACGGCTTCTTATTCTTCTTCATCCAAAGGTTCTAATATTAACAGAAAATCCGTAAATAAAATCGCATTAAGTGCCATCTTGCGGCTTGGATATGTATTATACCAACAATGAGCAATACTATGTCGTCCAGGAACATCTGGTTTCACATCTTCAACACCATTACATTGGTAAAAAATGAAATCATCACAAAACGACGAAAAGATATTATTAAATTCATTTTTTTCAATGAGTTTTTTTAAATTCTCACGTGTTTTCCTACTAACGCGATGACCTCTATCCTCATTTGTCTTTTCCTGAATAATGCCTTCCCACAAAGTAAGCAAAGCACAGACTGTTAAAGCATATTCTCTACGATTATACGCTTGAATAGACTGCACCAATATTCGAATCATATAAGAAGGTAAATCCATGTTTCGCCATTTACGTTTAAAATCATTTATTTCATGTTTGTCATAATATGAAAAGACAAGTCTGTCAATTCTCTTTATCCGATTCTTGCTTGCCCTGCTCGTTTCCAAAATTTCAAGCATTCCATGTAACATTTCAAATTTTCCGAGCCAACCTGCATAAGGAAACCACCGAGCGTGAAACATCGCTTTAAAAAGCACTTCTTCTACTTCTTCATAAGCTATATTGAACCCATTATGTTGACTTATTTCTATAAGTCTTGATAATGGGAAAAAATCCACTGTCTCCAGCCATTTACTAAAACTCGTGTTGACAGTTGAAATTTCTTGTATTGCAGGATTATTTACTAATGCTGCAATACCTTGGGTCAACAATGCAATATCATTATTCTCCCACACTTCAATTGCTCGAATTACCGGACTATCAAGTTGGTATGTTTGAAATGCCATTTTCATAGCAGGTTCATATATTAGCGATATATTAGCTTTAGAAGTTATTGTTGGAAGTTCTACAGCTCTACGAATTTTATCTGGATGCTCCAAAATATTTGACGCAACATCATGGACTTTTTCTGCTATTTCAATGCCTTCTCGCCAGGATTCAGGAAATAGCTCGCTATCAAACTTGCTAATTCTCTTCACCTCCAAGCTTATTTTATCAAACGCAATGAACTATCGTTTAAGCATATATTGCAATAGGAATTACAATAACAGCTGGTCCTTTTATTTTTGTTTTCATCTCTGGTAATTTAAATTGACTCATTTTATCACTGTTGAACGTTGATAGAATTTCTGTTTGTGTTTCTTCAGATAAATTTGCTAATGAAGTCTTTCTTAAAAGATCTATATCATCTTTATCATCTCTCCAGACCGATATTACTTTTCCCAATACTTTAAAGCGACCTCCAATAATTTCTGAAATATTATCATTTGCAAGATACTGTTTTTGAGCAGATAAAACAGCATTTGCGCATTCGTCAGATAAAACAAAATCAATTGTTCCAGTATGCGTCAATTCTTTAATAAAAGAATCCATTTGCTGAACTATCGTTTTTTCTTGTCCACTTTGTCTTTGTGATTTCTTTCCGTTTCCTGGTTGCTGTTTACTCGAAAATATTTCAGCCATATGCATTAAATTCACAAAGCTTTCCAAAGACTCAATTAATGGATTTTTTTCAAGTTGGCCCTCTATTTCTATGAAATCACCCTCTTTGAGTTCTTTAAAGTCATTAATATTTTTTACTAAATTGTTTTCCAATAGATAACCACGAAACTTGGAAAAGAGCGATACATTAGTATGGATTTTTTCTATTGAAACACTTTCATTTTCACCTTTTTTCCCATTTCGATTTAGTTCGCCAGACATGTTAATCTTCAGGAGTTTCCCTAAAAGGGTCGGAGCCGTCGAAAATCCAGCTTCAATTTTCTGATTAGAATTACCTTCTTTATATTCTGTGTAATTAACTTGACTAACCATTGAAAATCCATCTTCAATTATCGCTATCATATCCAAGACAATTTTTTCGTTAATATACACCGGAACGATAAGCCTATTCTCACACTGTAAATCATCCATTATTTTCCTCCAAACAAAATTTTTTTGAAACGAACGACAGCTTTATAAAAACAAACAGTAGTCAACAGAATCTTCCTCCACTTACATAGCATGGATCGCATCCGAATCGCTTGACAGTCCTTCCGGACGGCTTTTGATGTAGCTGCGCAACCCCGGATCGGTGCAGTAAATATAACAGCCTTTCATGCCTCTGGTCAGAAGAGTTCGGTAAGTGTTTTTGATGATTTCATCAGCAAGAGCTTGTGCCTTTTCTGGAGATTCATTGTACATTTTTTTAATCCCCTTCAATGATTGATCGGTCTTGGCACGTTTTGTAAAATCGGTGACAATATGGCCGTTTTCGTATCTCAGATCATCGCCAATAATCACGCCAACATAGTCAAACTCCAGGCCCTGCGTAGTATGAATGCATCCCGCTTCATTGACAGAGTTCTCACCGATGGCAAAAGCCTGGCCATCGTCCAGATTCCAGCTTATGCCAAAGTCGCCTATTGTTATGTCGTGATAATCGCTGTTGTTTCGATTGGCTTTTGGCCAGTTCCAGCAATAGCCAGCAAGAATGCGCGAGTGATTGGCTTCCTGATTCTTTTCAACAATCAATTTCTGCAACTCGGCTGGGTCATCGAAGAGTCTCACGTCATAGTCGAGACCGTCAAGCGTGTAGTTGGCCGTTTCGCGTATTTCTAAAAGATCATCGATCCACGCCAGATAACCATTAGACCCATTGCATCTAAACTGTGACACCAATTCCAACTCGATCACTTCAGATCCTTCTTTTTCGGCCCAATGTTTTATTTCTTCGACAGAGCCAATGTCACTTAGGGTCACGCGTTGTCTTTCATCAATAAAGAACACGGAACAACACGCAGAGTGAATGATTTCCTTTATCTGGTTCTCGCCTTTATTGTGAAACATGCCAGACTTTTCATTAAGGCGATGCGCTTCATCAACCAAGAGCGTATGTATCATATTATTGCCAATTTCCGTATAGGAACCAGAGCCTTTAAACATGTTATCCACGCTGCTCTTTTTCATTTTTCCTTTTAATTTCGCCACATAAACCTGGCGTGGAGCGCTGTTTTTTGATACATACTGCACAAATTGATCCCTTTGTGTCAGCTCGGCCAGCAATCTCACCGCAATAACGCTTTTACCGGTTCCTGGGCCGCCTTTGCAAATGACGGTTCGTTTTTGACCATCCTCCTGGCATTTCATCGAAATTTTTAAAATCTCTTCAAAAACCACGCGTTGTTCGTCAATCATTGTAAATTCTTCATTGCCCTCGATCATGGACGCAATGGCGTTTTGAAGGCTTTTCGATGGACGAATGACGCCATGATCCACCATGTAAAGGATTTTCTTATCATCGCCAGTTTCTACATTTTCCTGGATGAACTTTCTTAATGCACCAACTTGCCCCTTTGTAAAAGCTGGCGCATCCGCTGTGTACGCGTCATATTGAGTGTCATCAAGAGGATCGTTGTCTTTCCTTATATAATTATGAAGATACGCACAAGGAGCAAGGTTAACATGGTGATCCCTCACCGTTGCATTATAATCAGAAATCAATTGAGCATACGACCACGCTTGATAGCTTGGATGCACCACCTTTCTCAAGGCATTTCCTGTATAGGTCTCCACCAACGCCGAGGTATTCTCCACCTTCTTCAGTCTGCTCCACTGCTTCAATTCAATGATGACAACGCCCGGATTGCCAATGGAATCATAGCCCGAAATCATAAAGTCGACTCGTTTTGATGTCTGCGGAATGTTGTATTCAATCGCAACACCCACATTATTCGGAATGTTGGGATCGTTCATCACCTTGTACATATACTGCATGGAATTGTCCCAAGAAATAAATTCATTTGACGCGGTATGCCGTCCCATTTTAGCAAGAATGTTCTTCTCTATCTCCAACGCAATGGTATCGTTTTCAACACTGCGCAAAAAATCACTCTTCAATCCATCATAGACAATCATTTCTGGCCCCCTTCCTCGGTGTCTGATCGATAGGCGGTATATTTGTCCGCCTTGCCATAAGCTTTATCCACAGGATATTTCTTATTGTTGGCCTCAATTTTTTTCGTAATGATTTCGCTAATATCAAGCCCCAAAACATCTCCCATAAGAAGCGAATAAATCAAAACATCAGCAAGTTCTTCTTTGATCTTATCCATCTTCTCACTCGTATCCGCTTCCACGTCCGCGCCCGTCCATTGAAAAACTTCCAATAATTCGGCCGCCTCGAGTGAAATCGATATGGCAAGATCTTTGGGATTATGAAACTGTTTCCAATCTCGCGCATCTCTAAACTCAGCCGCTTGTTGAATCAATGCTTGAATGGAATCATTCATTGTACTATCTCCTTATTAAAGAATGAATGACATAGTCCCTAAACACAGTCATCCATCATCGCTCTATTATTCATTTATTATACCACCATTGTTATAATGCTTCAAATATTCCTATATAATGCAGGTAGTTTTATCCTCATTTTCGCTGCCAACGCAAAACATCCCGCCAGCGTAACGTTTTATAATAAAACATAAAATTAAAAATCCCACGACACAATGATAAGCTCCCCATAGAGTAGATACTCGAAATAACAAAAATCGAGACTACACCA
>CALAKO010000133.1 GCA_937922955.1 uncultured Peptococcaceae bacterium
ATAAAGACAAAGGGGCTGTCGCACATACGAATATATCGTTTGTGCGACAGCCCCTTTTTTAATTCATTGAATTACATATGGTTGCTGTTGAGATCGGAGTTGCGCAGGGTGACGTCGTGTGCGCCGCCTTCGACGATGGAGGTAGCGGAGACGAGGGTCAAGCGTGCGTCTCTTTGCAGGTCTTTAATGTTCATAACGCCGCAGTTGCACATGGTGGAGCGGATTTTGCTCAGGGACAGCTGGACGTTATCTTTGAGGGAGCCTGCGTATGGGACGTAGGAATCAACGCCCTCTTCGAAGGAGAGTTTAGAGTCGCCGCCCATGTCGTAGCGCTGCCAGTTGCGTGCGCGAGCAGAACCTTCGCCCCAGTATTCTTTCATGTAGTTGCCGCCAATACGTACACGGTTAGATGGGCTTTCATCGAAACGTGCGAAGTAACGGCCGAGCATGATAAAATCAGCGCCCATAGCGAGTGCCAGTGTCATGTGGTAGTCGTAAACGATACCGCCATCGGAGCAGAGAGGAATGTAGATGCCGGTTTCTTCAAAGTAGTCGTCGCGTGCTTTGGCTACTTCGATGACGGAGGTTGCCTGACCGCGGCCAATCCCTTTCTGTTCACGGGTAATGCAGATGGAGCCGCCGCCGATACCAATTTTGATAAAGTCGGCACCTGCTTCAGCGAGATAACGGAAGCCATCGGCATCGACAACGTTGCCGGCACCAACTTTTACGGTGTCGCCGTAGTGTTCGCGAATCCAGTCGAGGGTGATTTTCTGCCATTCGGTGTACCCTTCGGAAGAGTCGATAACCAGGACGTCAACGCCTGCTTCAACGAGGGCAGGAACGCGTTCGGCGTAGTCGCGGGTGTTGATCCCGGCCCCGACCATATAGCGTTTGGATTTATCATCGAGCAGTTCGAGTGGATTTTCTTTGTTGGAATCGTAGTCTTTGCGGAAAATAAGATAAAGCAGATGCTGATCTTTGTCTACGATTGGCAGTTGGTTCAGCTTGTTGTCCCAGATGAGGTTGTTGGCTTCTGGAAGGGTGGTGTTTTCGTCACCGACGATGAGCTGTTCGAATGGAGTCATGAAGTCTTCGACTTTAGCATCACGTGGGGTGCGGGAAAGTCGATAGTCGCGGCTGGTGACAATCCCAAGCAGCTTGCCGTTTGGTGTGCCATTTTCGGTGACAGCCATGGTGCTGTGTCCGGTTTTTTCGCGCAGTGCAAGCACATCAGCGAGCGTGTCGGTTGGACGCAGGTTGGAATCGGATACAACAAAACCTGCTTTATGGTTTTTAACTTTACGAACCATAGCAGCCTGACTTTCGATGGATTGTGAGCCAAAGATGAAGGAGAGGCCGCCTTCTTTTGCCAGCGCGATGGCCAATGTGTCGTTGGAAACGGCCTGCATGACAGCAGATACCAGTGGAATATTCAGGGAGATAGCTGGTTCTTCGCCTTTTTTGTATTTTACCAGTGGTGTTTTGAGGCTAACATTGGCTGGAACACATTCTTTTGATGTGTAACCAGGAATTAAGAGATATTCGCTAAATGTATGAGATGGTTCATCGTAGATAAATGCCATATTTGGACTCCTTTCAATGAAAAAAATGCGTGGATGAACAAAAAAGATTATTCTTGACCGTGGTTTGGAGGCAGGATTTCAATCCAGTAGTTGTCCGGGTCGGCGATGAAGTAGATGCCCATTGCAGGGTTTTCGAATACGATGCAGCCGAGTGTTTTGTGCAAAGAATAGGCCAATGCAAAGTCGTCGGCTTCAAGAGCGAGATGGAACTCGTTTTCGCCAAGGTTGTAAGGTTGTGGATGATCGCGCAGCCAGGTCAGTTCAAGCTGATGTTTGCTTTCGCCGTCGCCAAGATAGACGATGATGAAGCTGCCGTCTTCACTTTCGATGCGGCTGACTTCTTTTAAGCCAAGGGCCTGGTCGTAAAATGCGAGACTGTTCTCCAGATTCGTTACATTGATGTTGTTATGCAAGAAAGAAAATTGCATGGTAGTGGACTCCTCCTTAGTATTCGTTGTCGCTTTCTATTCTATCATATCTTTGCTATGAAAACATGAAAATTATACTGATATTACAGGATTTTTCATGTTCGGTCAATACATTTTGGTTAAGAAAATGGCTGAAAGATCACTATGTTGCAACCTTTGCATCGATTTTCCACAGAAATATGCTATACTATTACTATTGACTCAGAGGAGGAGCGCTCATGAGCGAAAATTTTATTGAACAATCTGTTCCATACGCGGAAGAAGCTGAGGCAGGCATCATTTCGGCGATGTTTAAAGACCGAGAGGTTATTCAAGATGTTGTCCAGCTTGTGCGAGACAGCGATTTTTATAAACCTGAAAACGCCATTTTATTTAGAGCCATTCTGGAAATTGATGAAAGTGGTCAGTCGGTTGATCTTGTCACGATGACCAACAAATTGCGTAAGGACAATTTGCTGGAAAAAGCTGGTGGGGTTTTTTATCTTGGGCAAATAGCGGCGGCACCGAGCAGCGTGTACAATGTACAGCAGTATGCGAAAATCGTTCAGGAAAAATCGACGATGCGCCAGCTGATCAAGATTTCGGATCGCATTCGCAATCGTTGCTTTGAAGATGCCGAACCAGTTGAAAGTATATTGGATGATGCGGAGCGGCTGGTGCTGGATATTTCGAAACAGCGCCAGCGTAACGATGTGACACGCGTGGATGAAATTGTTTCGACGAATCTGGAACAAATTGAAGAAGCTAGTAAGCAGGTGGACGAAATCACTGGGATTCCGTCAGGTTTTATTGACTTGGATCATATGACCAATGGCTGGCAACGGTCAGACTTGATTATTTTGGCGGCACGTCCCGCGATGGGGAAAACTGCACTTTGCTTGAACATGGCAGCAAATACGGCGGTGGATTATCATTATCCGGTGGCAGTGTTCAGCCTTGAAATGAGCAAAGAGCAGCTGGTCATGAGAATGCTGGCTGCAGCGGCGCGCATCGACCAAAAGCGATTGCGCACTGGGCAGCTGAATGCCGATGAATGGGGAGCGTTTCTGCAGAAAATTGGTCCCCTTTCAAGCGCACCGATCTATATTGATGACACTCCGGCCATCACCATTCGTGAATTGCGCGCAAAAGCTCGTCGCTTGCAAAGTCGCGAAGGCGATTTGGGACTCATTCTTGTCGACTATTTGCAGCTCATGGGTGGCAGCGGCCATAGTGAAAACCGTCAACAGGAAGTATCAGAGATCTCCCGTTCGCTTAAGGCTTTAGCACGTGAGCTCAATGTGCCGATCATTGCGCTGTCTCAGCTCAGCCGTACGGTTGAACAAACTAAGGATAAACGACCACAGCTCAGCCATTTGCGTGAATCGGGGTCCTTGGAACAGGACGCGGACATCGTTCTCTTTATTCATCGTGAAGAGTATTATAATGAAGATACCGATCGTCGTGGCATAGCAGATTTGATTATTGCTAAGCATCGTAATGGTCCAACTGGTACGGTAGAACTTGCCTTTCAAAATGAACTCACTCGTTTTGACAACCTTATTCGCGATACGGGATATGGATATTAAATGTAAAGACCAAGCACTTTTGATCGCTTGGTCTTTTTTTACGAGAATTTGTAACGTTTTGGGAGAACGTGCGTTAATAAGGTGAAGGGAGGGGGAAAGACGTGGATTTTGAAACGGTGTTTCGATTGTATTTTAAGGATGTGTTTTATTTTGTTCGAAGCTTGGCTGCCGATGAGGCCACTGCAGAAGAAGTCACACAAGAAACATTTTTTAAAGCATTGAAAGCCATTGATTCGTTTGATGGTAAAAACGACATTCGTGCCTGGCTGTTCACCATTGCAAGGAATACATATTATTCGCAGCTGCGTCAACAAAAAAACATCGCCGATGAACCAGTTTGTTGTGAAACAAGATTGGAATCGGAAGATTTTACGCTGCAGTTTGTTAATGAAGAACGCGCCTTTCTCATTCATCGGTACTTGCATGATATGAAAGAGCCTTATAAGGAAGTGTTTAATTTGCGTATATTTGGTGAGTTGTCTTTTGAACAAATAGGCAAGATTTTTAGCAAAAGTTCCGGATGGGCGCGTGTCACTTTTTATCGCGCGAAAAAACAAATTGTTGACTATATGGAGGTGATGGAGAATGAAAACACTCTCTTGTGACATCGTTCGTGATTTGCTGCCGCTCTATGTGGATGAGGTTGTTCGTGAAACGACAAAAAATGAAATTGAACGGCATTTGGAAAACTGCGAGAATTGTCGGAAAGAAGCGGAACTTATGAAAACGCAATGGTCGCTTCCTGTCAATGAAACTTTGCAGTATTCTGAAGCAAAAGTGTTCAAGCGTTTGAAAAAAAGTCTTTTTCGAAAAAAAATCGTGGCAATAATGCTAGCTGTTTTATTGGTTGTTGGTGTAGGCGCTGCTTGCTATTCATATGCATCTTTTAAGGAAACAGTGGTACCTTTTAATGCTCAAACAATGACTGTGATCGAGCAAGATGGTCGGTTGTACATAAGTTACGACTATGGTGAAACATCAAGTATTGCTGGATCGGTCATGTTTGATCCAAAAGAAATTAGCGTGAATGGTGAAAAAAAGACCGTTGTGGGGCTGTATTATTATGAGACGTTGTGGTCAAAATACGTAGAACCGATGCTTTCATTGGAAAACGGTTCGACAGAAATTACATTTGCCTTGGGAGATGCGGAAGAGATTGATCAAGTGTATTATGGTAATTTTTCCTTGGATGGCGAGGACCTGAATAGTGAAGTGTTGCCTCATGACATGATGTTGATATGGGAAAAAGGCGAATGATCCATCATGTTTTTAGATGGAAGTATAAGTAAATCGAAAATAGTCAGATTATTATGGAACATATTTAATTAGTATAGATATTATTTATCAATCGTAAGCGGGCTCTGTCTTAAATATTTGAGAAAATTTAGCATAATTAATCACATTTAGAAATTGTCAGAACACCCTCTAGAAAAAGGAATAATTTCCCGAATTAGCATAATTGTGAAAAAATTCGCTAAAGTGAAGAGTGAACAGTATCGGAGTTTGTTTATCCAAATAAAGAAAAAATGCAGAAAAGTTGTATTTTCTAATGGAAAGACATTAAAGATTTTGGGTCGCAATTTTGCGAAAGATGTGATAAATTAGAAGAGTAATATAGTGGTTCAGGAACTTAGGCAAACCTGAATCGAGAATTTAGAATTGGGGGCTTATTATTTATGAAATGCTCAAATCGTATTAGCAATATGCAGGAATCTCCAATCCGTAAATTGGTTCCTTATGCAAACGCAGCTCGTGCAAACGGTAAGAAAGTTTATCCGCTGAACATTGGTCAGCCTGATATCAAAACTCCAGAAGGTTATTTCGATGCAATCAAGAACTTCAAACAGGATGTTCTTGAATATGCAGATTCTCACGGGGATTTCACCCTGATCGATAAGATCAGCGAATACTACAAACGCAACAACATGGATTTCGCTCCAGAAGACATCCTTATCACCAATGGTGGGTCTGAAGCACTGATGTTTGCTATGATCGCTATCTGCGACCCAGGCGAATCCGTCATTGTTATCGAACCATTCTATACCAACTACAATGGTTTCGCTTCTGCTGTTAGCGTTGGCGTTGAAGGTATCGTAACCAAAGCTGAAAATGGCTATCGTCTGCCATCCAAGGAAGAAATCCTTGCTCAGATCAGCGACAAGGCTCGTGCCATCATCATTACCAACCCAAGCAACCCTACTGGTGTTGTTTACACCAAAGAAGAACTGCAGATGGTTGCAGAAATCGCTGTTGAAAAAGATTTGTTCGTTATCGCTGACGAAGTATATCGTGAATTTGTTTATGATGGTGAATTCTACAGCTTGGCTTACTTCCCAGAACTGAAGGATCGTCTCATTATGATCGACTCTGTATCCAAGCGTTACAGCGCTTGTGGTGCTCGTATCGGTAGCTTGGCTTGCAAGAACCCAGAAGTCATCGCTAACGTTCTCAAGCTCTGCCAGGGCCGTCTCTCTGTATCCACTTTGGATATGATTGGTGCAACTGCTCTCTATGCAGATACTCCAAAGAGCTATCTTGATGAAGTTAACGAAGAATACAAACATCGTCGCGATGTTACCTATGATGCATTGCAGAAGATTCCTGGCGTTGTATGCGCTAAGCCAGAAGGTGCTTTCTACATTTCCGTTAAGCTCCCAGTCGATGATGCAGAAAAATTTGTTATTTGGATGCTCGAAAACTTCGACTACAACGGTGAAAGCCTTATGATGGCACCTCTCGCAAGCTTCTATTCACAGCCAGGTCATGGTGTTGACGAAGTACGTATCGCTTACGTTCTTAATGCTGATGATATGGAAAAATCCATGGTTGTTCTTGCTAAAGCATTGGAAGCATATCCAGGCCGCAAGTAATTATTGCTAAACGAAAATCGCTTGTTCCTTCGGGACAAGCGATTTTTTTGTAAAAAAATACCTTTACACAAAGACTCTGGGGCCATTGCGTAAAGGCAACAACTATTCTAATATGATAAATGATTCTTGATTCAGACGGCTGATCATTTGATTGCCTGCGGTATTACCGTTGTATATAAAGA
>CALAKO010000134.1 GCA_937922955.1 uncultured Peptococcaceae bacterium
GTGCTAAGCAGATACACTATAAATCATCTGCAAATCTTATTATACGAGGAGGAATTCGCTTGCAGTTAGAAACATTGAAAACCATTGTGGCCATCGCTGACAAAGGTTCCCTTCGCAAAGCCGCCGACACCCTTTGCACATCGTTCCAAAACACCAGCCGCGTTCTCCTTCAAGCTGAAAACGAATGGAACGTCCAGCTTTTTTATCGCACCAGCAAAGGTATGACACCAACAAACGAAGGAAAAATTGCGCTGGACACCGCTCGTGAAATGCTGGCTCTTTATGAGAAAATGCTCCTTCAATTCCAACAAAACAAAACCCGTTCAACAGAAAAACCGAACAACAGCATTACTGGAACCCTTCATCTAACTTCGTCCATCATGGTAAATAACGCCTTTCTCAACGATCTACTCCTGGAATTTTCCATGCAATATCCGCGCATCAACGTTGGGCTTTTCGAGGAAGACGCCTATCTTATACAAAACAATGACACCACACACATCGCCTTGGCGCCACGCATCAACACCGATTCCGCCTTATTGTCGAACAGCCTTCTGCCACTGTTGGATGATCAAGTCGTCCTGCTGGTCAAAAATGGCTCGGCTTTTGATCAGCAACAATCCATTTCTCTCAAAAAAATTGCAGAGCTTCCATTGGTGCTCATTGCCAAACAAGATTGGAAAAAATCCATCTTCGGACACATTTTCAAAGAGGGACACATACGCCCAAAAAATGTAACGTTTACCGGCAACATCATGGGGTTTCAAAAATTTATTGCCAGCGGCCAGTACGCAGGACTGTCTACCGAAATCATCTCGCGCAAAATGCTCAGCGACAAACGCCTCGATTTCAACATCATTACCATCCGTGATCACCATGCAAAACTGCGCTACTATATGAGCACACAAAATCAAAACACACTCACCGACACCGAACGCTGCTTCATCCATTTCATGCAGGAGAGCTTTCATTTGCCAAAAGAAGGCTCCTCATCATAAAAAAGGCCCAACAAAACGACGTAATAAGCCTCCCATAGAGCAAGGACAACGAAAACTTCGCGTAATGATGCCGATGATATTATGCGTCCGCATGAAAAAAGGCAGCAGCTCGAAAGCTACTGCCTGAAAAAAGTTTATACAATTTCACTATTCTATTGACATCCGCACCTTAAGGCTGCGGATGTCTTTTTTGTTCAAAATAGCACCGATCCCAGCGGGATGCCCACAATCGTTAGAACCAGAATCACTGCGAGCACTGACAAAAGCGCTTGGGCATACGCCTGCTTTGTGTCGATCCACTCTGTATTACCAAATACCAATCCGGCACGAGAGCTGGCGCCCGGCGTGCACAATGCCGCTGTCAGCCCGAAAATCAGGAACGCTGCTACGAGCTCAGGAACCGCTCCAACCATTTGGGAAATGGTGCAAAACATCGGTGTCATCACCACAAGCAGGATGGTGTTGTTCATAAACTGCGTCAACACACACGCCAGCACAATGGTGAACACATAAAATAGCGTCGGACTTTGTCCCGCCAAAATTGGTTTCAGCAACGCCATGACCGTCTTTGTGAAGCCAGTATCGCTGCTCATGAGCGCATCGCCCAGTGGCCCTACAGCCATCAGCAGACAAACCATGTTCCAAGGAATCCCCGTCTGCGCAAGTTTTACAAAATCCAGCGCCGGCTGACCATTCACATACACCAAGCTCAACACCAGAAGGATGATCAGGCAAATGCCTGTTGCCCCCTGGGCCGAAAGCATGGTTTTCAGCAACCCATCCGGCAATACGCTAGGAATATACAGCGCTACCAGAAGCACAAGCAACAGCACAGCACCCAGTTTTTGCTGAGACGTCACAACAATTTCCTGCGCCAAATGAGTGAAATTCTTCTCTTTCAAACTACTCAAATCCACCCGCAAAACAATTTTTGCCAGCAGCATAAACAGCAACGTGCTAAGCAATGAGATCACTACCATGAAACAACTGTATGGTAAAAAGACCACGCCCTCACCAGTAACTGAGCGCAACCCATTAATGCCAACCATTGACCATGCCGTCCATGGCTTCACCGTCATGCCCATGATGCTGACATAGGTCACGCCGATCAGGATGAAGCAAGCCTCTCGGCTTTTCTTAGCAAAACCCATATCTTGCAGCATGCGATAGCAGATGCCCCACATGAGAAAAATTGCCGCGTATATGCCTACAAAGAAGCCGCAGAGAAACGTCACCAAAAACAACATAAACACGAACAAATAAGGCCGTCCCTTCAACACCCGTCGACTCAACAGCCATTTTGCCATGGTAGTCGTCAGACCGATGTCCTCCAGCCATTTCGTAAATACAGAGAAGAACACGATCAACAGAATAATTTCGGCACCAAAACCAGAACCAACCACGTCCTTTGCAGTGCCGGTGCCAGCCAGAACCAGAAAAATCAGAGCACTAAAGCTTGGAATGACCAGCCCGATAAAAATCCAGCCCCAAATCGCCCCCACAAAAATCATCATCACTCGCACACCATACTCCGTCAGAGTGCCGCCAGACGGCAGCAGCCAACCGCTGCCCATCAGCACCGCCATCAGCAAGGTATGCAACCACAATTTTTTCTTTGATATTGCATTTTCCGCCATGAAAAAAGCCCCCTTAAAGATGTCCCGCCCTTCAACAAGGCCTGGCATCGGATTTGTTTTCATAATACCTTAGTTTAGTGGCTCAGAGTGTTGTCTCCACAACGATCCAGCACCGAAAAATAAAAAGCAGGGCTGCATTTGCAGTCCCTGCCCTTTTGTCCTTCGTTATCGCTCCGATGCCCGCCATTGCTGATACGTCAACTGCGCCACGTATTCCATCCTAGTTTCGCCGGTAAAAGTCCAGCCATCCTGATCGTAGGTGAAGGCGGGGCGTTCTTCGGTGCGGACATGGGTGAAGCCGCATTTTTCCATGACGCGTTTGGAGCCGATGTTTTCATCGTTGGCACAGCACCAGAGAGTATCAAACTTCAGCTCGGTGAAGGCACGCTGAATAAGAGCGCATGCAGCTTCAGTAATGAGGCCCTGTCCCCAGTGGGGCTTGCCCAGCCAATAGCCAAGCTCGGCTTCACGAAAAGCGAGGGGCAGGTTGGCGGCATCACCAGTTTGCAGACCAATGCAGCCGATGGGCTCGCCGCTGTCGCGCAGACAAACAGCGTAAGTCTCCGGAGCGGCAAAAACGGTGCGAATGATCTCGCGGCTTTCCTCCACACTTTGGTGCGGATTCCAACCAGCAATCGGGCCGACGGCTGGATCTTTGGCGTAAAAATACAAGCGCTCGGCATCGTCCTCTTGCCAAGGGCGCAATAATAAACGTTCTGTCGATAAAGTCATCAGCGATCTCCTTTCCGACGCTGCAGCAAGTGCTTGCAGCCAGCACCCGCCAATGCAAAGAGGGCAAATAGGGCAGCCTCTCCCACTAGAAACGGCAGCAGCCCAAAACTTGATTCAAAGCCACGCACCTGCAGGAAGAGGTGCGCCGGATACTGTTGAAGCACCGCCGACACGACACCAACCACGACAGCCAGTGCCAGTACTCCACGACAAACAGCGCCGGGCAGGGCAATGTGCCGCTTTACAGCAGCAGCCAGACTGCGTCCATGCCAGCCCAGATGCACAGCCATCAGCAGAAAGCCCCAATAGGCGCAGACTTGATGCGGTGTTTGTCCGACACCTTCTGGCAGCGACAAAGGCAGAAAAGCAAACACGTACTTCGAAAGCATGAGGCTGCTGACACAAAGCCCCAACACTGTGAACAGAATCAGCCCGTTTACAATACTGCTTACCACCCGGCCTCCGGTGTAACGGCCACGGCGCAGCGCCGAAAACCAGCCACGATTGCGCAGCAGATGCCAGATAAAACACATCAACACCGCGGTACCAACCCACTCATGCACGCTTTCGCCCAGAAGCGAATAGCTCATACTGGCCACCAGCCCCAACATCATAATGCTGTTGAGGGTCCAGCGAGAAATTCTTGCAGACATTGACCATTGCCTCCTTCATATGCGAACATTGTTCAGGAATGCTTTCATTATACCACAGCTCGTCTATGCCACGCAAAGCAAAAGCGCCGCCCGAACTGGAGGGCGGCGCGTTCTATGGAGGATAGAGTTAAAGCGTTAGGAATGGATTATTCAACAGTAACGGTATTTTCACTGCTGCTGGTTGTGTCATCACTGCTGCCGGTCGTTGTTGATGTGTCGGCAGAGTAGTCGCTAGTGGTGGTGCTTGATGTGTCACTGTCGCTAGTCGTGGTGTTTTCACTGCTGTAAGTGGTGTCGCTGCTGGTGCTGTCCATATCAAGGATGACGATGAGCTGACCATCGTCGTTGCTGACGGCAATCATATCACCAACGGCGAGACTTTCAACACTGGCAGTCTGTGTGACACCATCGGAGATGCGCTCAACGGTGACATCATCTTGAATAGCAATGGTTTCACTTTCACCGCTGGCGCTAAGTTCCGACGTGTCTATATCGGTAACAGTGGTGACAGTGGTATCGGATTCATAGAGCGCGAGGGTAATGTCGCTGTCGTCAATGGCGGTGATTTCACCGATGAGGATGTCACTGTCTTGCTCACTGGTGCTGGTGGTGGTTTCTGATTCTGCAGATACGCTGGTGGTCGTGCTTGAAGAGTCGTCGCTGGAGCTGCCACAGCCGGCAAGGGCGAAGACCGTCACGAGCGCGAGCATAAGGAGAGCAATTATCTTTTTCTTTTTCATTATTAAAAAACCTTCTTTCAAAAATCAATCTTTATTCCCGGTATTCCGGTTGATGGTTGCAGTATAGCGCGGCAACCTAAAGCGAAGCTTAAGAAACGACGCAGGAAAAGCATCCCGACAATTTCTTGATGATTTTAACACTTTGCCCAAACGTAAACAAGGCCAGGAATGGGCTCAGGCGCAGTCCGCCATTTGGACTGCGCCTGAGTAATCTATGTAAACGCTGTGCGGTCATTGTCGCGCGCAGTACTCGCAGGCTTATCCTCGGCGGCTGCCGTGGCGTCGAGAAACTGCGCATGGCCATAGTATAAACAGCTTTTGTAAGCAAATGCAGATGGTAAAACATCTGCTGTATATAAACGCCCGGAGGCGGAATGGTTGGTCTGTCACTTTGAATACGGATCAGGGTGGACAGCAGCCCTTTGTAAGGCGACAACTTACGATGCTTAGTATAGGCGGCACCACTTAACCCCAGCTAAAGAACCTGTGGAGGATGTTTTGAGAATCGGCTACAGGGGCGCTGGAGAAAATCTTGACGTTTTCCAAAGGTACGCTTAAGCGCATCTTTAGAATGACAGCGTATAATGAAAGAAAGTTGAAAGGAGTGACGCTTTATGCGGCTATTGATTGCAGAAGATGACCCACGGTTGTTGAAATCGTTAACCCATATTTTTAAAACAAACAATTATTTAGTGGATGCTGTGTCGACGGGAACAGAAGCCTTAGCCTATGCAGAAACAGCGGAGTATGATGGACTGGTACTGGATATTATGATGCCAGGAATGGATGGATTGGCCGTGCTGAAACAGCTGCGCAATGCGGGCATTTCGACGCCGGCGCTGTTTCTCAGTGCGAAGAGCGAAGTGGAGCAGCGTGTAGAAGGGCTGGACGCTGGCGCGGACGATTATCTGCCAAAACCATTTTCGACGAGCGAACTGTTGGCACGAGTGCGGGCAATGCTGCGGCGCAAGGAAAATTATTCACCAGATGTACTGGAATGGGGCAGGCTGATGCTGGATCGGGCAACGTATGCACTGTCCTGTGATGGACGCAGCCAAACACTGAGCAGCAAAGAGTATCAGATTATGGAGATGCTGATGGAGCACCCAGGAATGATTTTATCGGCGGATCGATTTATGGCGCATATCTGGGGATGGGAGAGCAATGTGGATGTGAGCGCGCTATGGGTGCATATGTCGAACATTCGCAAAAAGTTGACAGCGCTGGAGGCACCAGTAGGGATTCGTTTTGTGCGAAACGCGGGCTATGTGCTTGAGGATGTGGGGGCATGATTTACCATTTACGGCGAAAGTTTATCAAGATTTGCACAATATCGTTTCTAAGCGTATTTGTACTTCTGTTTGCGGGGACGATGGTGCTGACAAATGTACAGACGGCAGTAGCGCTGGACACGCTGGCGGATATTGTAGCCGATGGCGGCGGGCGTTTTCCAGATTATGACGATTTGTACTCAGCGCCTGCGGAGCCTCCGCACGGCATCAATCAGGAATCGCCGTTTACAACGCGCTATTTCACCGTGCATTATGACACAAACGGCGAGCTGAAGCAGGTTGATCTTCGCTCGATTGCCAGCGTCAGCAGCGATGAGGCATCAACATTGGCCGATGACGCTCTGGACTCCGGCAAAGAACGCGGTTGGCTGGATGAATACCGCTATAAGGTGGTTGAAAGAGACAACGGCACGGATGTGATTTTCATCAGCAGTGCTGCCGAACGCGCATCGAATCAGCGTTTTCTGCTGGCAACGCTGGGGGTATTCGTGGCCGGAAGTTTTGTGGTGCTTTTGCTGATTATCCTGTTTTCGAAACGCTCTGTAGAGCCAATCGCCGACTCCTACGAGAAACAGAAGCAATTTATCACCGACTCCAGCCACGAGCTGAAAACACCACTGACACTGATTCGCACGAATCTGGACATTCTCGAAAGCGAACACGGACACAGCGAATGGCTGGACGACATTCGCACAGAAACAGACACGATGACACGTCTCGTGAATCATCTGGTGCAGCTGGCACGCATGGACGAAGGCGCCCGACCACAAGAGCCACAACTGTTTTCCTTGTCTGATGTAGTGAGCGAGATGGGTGAAGCATTTGCACCAGTAATGGAGCAAAGCGGGCTCACATTCACACAAGAGGTGGCAACAGGGGTGTCGTTGAACGGCGACGAACAGGCCATCCGTCAATTGATCGGAATTCTGCTGGACAATGCCTGCAAATACTGCGCGCCAGGCGGCACGATTGCCCTGCGTCTAAGCGGCGGACGACATCCGCAGCTGACGCTGGACAACACCTATGCCAATGCTGAACACATCGACACAAGCCGCCTCTTCGACCGCTTCTACCGCGAGGATCGGGCACGCACCTCCGGCAGCGGCTTTGGTCTAGGGCTGTCGATTGCCAAAGCCACCTGCGAGCGGCACCACGCAAGCATTGCTGCTCAGGCCATTGCTGAAGATACCATTCGTTTTAAAGTACGGTTTTAAGCATGCAAAAACGCTTCCTGTCTTTTCGGCAGGAAGCGTTTTTTTGCTCAATAAATCGACATCAACAAGTAGATCTCACCAATATCCGTGGTGCTGGTGTAGCCACCATCGGTAAAGGTCATGCGATCCATGACAAGATCACCATTGGCATAACGGAAATCGTAAGTCGCATCACCAGAAAGCCCCATGGACGGACCATAATAATAATGTGGCGGGCTCATTTCTACATCGGCCAGGAACCCATCGCTCTGCTGGCGCACATCGGCAATGCAAACGCTGACCACATCGTAACTGTCGGCGTTATAGTCTACAGTAACCGCCTGTTTGCTGCCATCGTTCATGGCAGACACAAAAATGTACCGTTCGTGCTGACCACTGCCGCCAACGCGGCCGCAATACCAGCTGCCAAGATGATCCGTGGCATCATAGGACACATAGTATTTTTCCACGAGCCAGCGCACTTCCGGTGAAATATCGCCTGGCAAAGACGGCGTTGTCGTCACAGGACCACCGGTGGTAATGGCGATGTCAGCGAGACGACCGTCCCATTCAACATCAGCGCCTAACGACTCCGCAAAAACACGGATTGGCAGCATGGTGCGACCGGCCGTGATGCGTGGGGTGACGTCTGTAGTCTTGCTGACACCATTGACCGTGTAGCGATTGCTGCCAATGGTGAAAGCCACAACGGTGCCGTCCTTTGTCATTGTTGCTGTGCGCGAAGCGTTGTTCCAGGAAACGGTGGCGTCCATGGCCTCAGCCGCAGCACGCATCGGCAGGAACGTGCGCCCACTGCTGATGTACGGCTGCACATCCGTCGCCACATAGCGCCCATCCACATGCACCGTCACCGGCGCACCGTTTTCCACATAGACACCACTGCTTTGAAACGGCCCATACGCATACGCCGGCATCGCTGTGAAAGCCAGCGTCAACAGCGCCGATAAAAAAACCTTTCTGCATGTCATAGCAGATTCCTCCCTTTTTTGTTTTTCTTCATCATACCATGATACAAATAAGTTTGTCCATTATTGCACAGAATTTTCTGGAGATATTTTTGAGCTATGACGTCATTCCTAACCGGCTCGAAGCCGACACCGGCCTCATCGCTGTTGGTACCAAATCCCTCGTTGAAGAATGCGACAAATTCATCGATACCGCCTTCGACGTCATCAACGTTGGTGACTGCGTCAAAGCCTCCAGCATCGTTCACGCCGTACACACCGGTTTCGACGCTGGCTGGACCCTCTAATCACTCCATTTAACCACTCATTTTCTGCTTCCGAGCAGTCTCTCATCCTTTTAAAAGATAAAGCCCCTGCTGAATCTTCCACGAAGAATCAGCAGGGGCTTTCCCTATTTATCTCGTCGTTCACGCCGCCAAAACGGCAAATAGCACAAAGCCAGCAGTACCACTGCCAACAGCACAATAACCGCCAAATACAGCTGCCACTGCCACAGCTCCGTCAACGTAATCGCCAATGGTGGTTGGAACGTAAACATAAAGTTTGTTGTATAATCCACACTCACCAATACCCCGTTTTCATACGTCGGTACTGCAAACATCGCATTAAAATACAGCGACGCAAACGCCAAGCCGCCCAACAGCGCCAGTGTTGAAAAATAATGCTTGGCTCGAATCGCCACCTGGCCGGACAAGGCAATATAACCACCCACAACAATCAACATCGTGTGATAAAGAAAATACTGATACGCCAGCGGATGCGTAAACGACTGCGCCGCCTCAATGCTCGACCCATAAATGGACGGCATCAACAGCGCTAAAAAAGCACCGAGCATGCACGTCGGATACATAAACGCCAACACCGCGTCACGCACCCTTCCTTTTTTGGCAAATCGCACATAAAAAATCAGCACCAGCTGAATCGAGCACAAATGCAGCGGCAAATGCTGCAACTCCAAATAAGGATACCACGTCTCGCCATCACTCGACGGCACCCACTGCATCACACTGAAAACCTTCGTCACCTCCGACAGCACACAGCCCACACAGGCAACAGAAAGCACCCAATCCAACGACGGCCGCCGGCTTCGCAGCCACACCACCGCCGCCATCAATAAACACCCACAAAGCGCCAACCACATACAATGATAGACCGAAAACATCTCGACACTCCTTGCTCTAGTAATGCAAAAAGCGCCCCCTCATAGCTGTATTAAAGCCACGCTTGCCCTCTATTATACCGGATGCTTGGGCAAACTGCTGCTACATCCTCTAAATTTTAATTAAATGCTAATAAAAAAACTGGCAGAGCAACTTCCTCTGCCAGTGTCTACAACAAAACGTTTATATCTTTACCCATTAAATCGTTGTAATATATTACTAGCAGCAGAACTATATTTTTTATACTTTTAGAAGGTGCACATCATGAAAACACTGTTTGATCAAACTATAATGGGCGGCATTCCTATGAAGAACCGCCTTGTGCGATCCGCAACGGGAGATGGCATGGCCACACAAGACGGCCATCTCACAGAGGCCATATTTGACATTTACGACGGACTTGCAAAAGGCGGCACCGCACTGATCGTTTTAGGTTTCACCGGCGTCGCTTCTCCGGACCCTTTTGCGAAGCGCATGATGAGCCTGGCTGATGACAGCCACATTCCGGAATACGCCGAGCTGGCAGCACGCATCCATCGCCATGGCGCACGCGTCATGCCACAGCTGGCGCTGGGTACCTATCAACGACGCACAACCTCCGGCGATTCTGTCACCGTTGACGTCAACGACATGACAGAATCAGACATCACCGACATTGTGGAGAAATTCGTCGCTGCCGCCAGACGCGCCCAGCAGGCAGGCTTTGACGGCGTGCAGCTGCACGGCTGTCACAAAGTTGTTTTGAGCGAGTTTCTGCGTCCAAAACGCAACCACCGTCGGGATCACTACGGCGGCTCCGTGCAAGGCCGTGCCCAGATTGTAATCGACATCATCCAGGGCATTCACAACGCGCTAGGTCCTTACCATGTTTCGATCAAGCTCAACAACACCGACATGCCTAAGGAAGACTGCCTCGCAACCTGTCAGCTCCTGGAACAGGCCGGCCTCGCGTCCATCGAAATGGAGTGGCTCTATCCCCAACTCCATGAAGCCATGCGCCGAAGCATCCACATCCCAATCATCCTCACCGGTGAGCATCGCAATCCCGACGAAATGGAACAGCTGATGGCCCGAGAAGGCATCGACTACTTCGCACTGTCGCGCCCGCTCATCCGCGAAGACAACCTGCCAAACCGCTGGCAAAACGGCGACCGCCGCCCCGCACTGTGCATATCCTGCGACCGCTGCCTCAGCAAACTAGGCAACGGCTGCGTATTTCGGAAGCTAACATAGATTTATCAGCCGTTACCTTTAACTAGAAACCCCCAGAAATAATTTGGATGATCCAAATTATTTCTGGGGGAAGTTCTAGCTATTCCCTTTAAATACTAAAAGTTTTTCTTATGTCTTTTGCGAAATATTCTTAATCTTCGATAATTTGATAAACTGGCGCCCCTTCACATTGTGCCGGCATACGAACACCAAGTAAAGTAGCTGCCGTTGGGGTCAAATCTACTTCACGAATTACACGATCTGTATAGCCTTGCTTAATACCAGGGCCAGCTGCGATAAAAATTGGAGATACACAAGTCCCATTCATACCATTAAATGTTGGCAGGGAATCCCCATGACCACGGTTATAACCTTCATTGATCCAATAAATGATATCCCCGCATTCAGGACCGCTCATCCCAATTAGTTCAGCTTCTTTATTGCGCATACACATATAAACAACTCGTTTACCCGTTTCAGGATCACGATAGTTATAAAGATCACTGATAATCTTTTCTTCAAGATCATACTTATCTGCTGGATCAACGATACCAGTGTCATATTTTCCTTTTAAGTTAATATAGATGTAGTTACCTCGAGGTGCAACTGCTGTGGTCTTACTCCAATCAATTTCGACCTTGTTGCTGTCAGTTTCATTCTGATCCTTCAAGACAGTATATCCAAGCTGCTGAAGAATAGGAATATTAACACCAAATGGATCACCAAGCACTGGTGGTTCTTCTTCTCTACTAGTCATAAAACCATGATCAGAGAAAAGGAAGATGGTCCAGCCTTCATCGAGAAGATGCAGATAGCGACCAACATAATCATCCGTATCTAAATAACATTGTTCAACATATCTGATATAATCTTCAGGATTGATTTCTGTATTGCGTTTTCTCTTTTGGCACCAATGCCAGAACTGATGACCCATCGCATCAACATTGTGCAGATGAGAGAACACCACCTTATAATCTTTTTCTGTCATAAGATAGTTCAAGCAATCTGCCTGCCAATCCATAAACTGCTTCCAGGTTGGAAGGATAATTTTTTGCGTAACATCTGAATACTGACCACCAGTAAAGGTTGGGCTGTTGATATACCCAAACCGTTCTATTACATCTGCATAAAGAGATTTTGGCTTAAAGTGAGAATCTCCATAAATATCCAAAGCCTGACCTACATACAATCGTACAAAAGAACCATCTTCTTCAAGCTCCATTAATGCCCAGAAACCTGCACCTGTCTTATGGCCTTTGTCAGTTTCAAATTCGTCAACAACGTTATATTTAATATAATTGTCCGGCGTCAATTCAACCAACGGTTCACTGCTCTTTTTATTTCTGTAAACACGGACAATACCATACTTACCTTCGTCGTTTTTTAAGATCAAACCATATCGGCGTTCCAACCCTTTGTTTGCACCAGCAACAAATTCAATAGCACCTTCCGGAATCTCAATATCCCAGCCATGAGGTTCTGCCACTGGACTATTATACATATCCATCTGCATTTCTTCGAAAGAACCTTCACCATCACTAAATGACATCTCATAGTTGATCATATTATGACCCGTTGTAGATTTTTCTGCCAGGCTTTGCGCAGATGTATCAAATTGTTCTGCATCATGAATAACGCATCCAGCACCGTTGTCAATGGCAACTTTTGCCTGGAAGCGAACATCGTTAATCGTTTTTGATGCAGTGATAATCTTCTCTGCCTCAACCACGCAAACCCCCATGTTAACACAACCAGGTGTTGTCCCATCAACCACATGCAAATTATCTGTATCAACTTTTGGAGGCCACGACGCACTAGGCCAGTGCCATACCAACGTTTTTAACCCTTCTTTAGCAGTCGTTTCCCATAGCGTCTCTGCTTTACAAAGATCCGACCCAAAAGCATAAACCAATTCGTCCAATCTTTCATGACTCTGATTCCAATAACAAGTAATCCCATGAACATTAGGACTACAACCAGTTGCAATAGTTGTCCACATTGGCGGTGTAATTGTTGGAACCCCACCAAGCATATGTAAGTTTTCCCTACAAGCACCACGCTCAATCAATTTCTTAACATTTGGCATTTTTCCCTCATCAACCAAACGACGCGTGGTATCTGGATCCATCCCATCAATACCTAGGAAAAATATTTTTTCAGTTTTTGCTTGTTTCATTTTGCTCGCTCCTTTTATAATTCACATCTTACTTCCTTATATTTATGGTATCAATTATCATTATTTATGGGAATAATAATCTGTTTTCCTAAACACGCATCGTGTAAAGTTTTTCTTGACGCTTAATAATATTCTTTATATGCTTAACATAAGAAGGCTCCCCCTTATCTTATTATTTAAGGAGAATTTCAATGCGAACAGAACAAATAATTTATCTCAATATGATTCGTCGTTGCTCATCATTGCATAAAGCAAGCGACGCCCTGCATATTTCGACACAAGCACTCAGCCTTTCCATCCGAACATTAGAAAAAGAGCTCGGGTTTACTATTTTGGAGCGAAGCCGAACAGGTGTCACATTTACCGAAGAAGGACAAGAATTACTTGATATTGGTATTGATTTTTTACAACAGCTCAAACAAATTCAAGAAAAACATAAACGAAAATATGAATCTATACTCACCGGAACATTAGAAATCATGGTTACTAACGGCGTTATCGAAACATTATTTCCTGCGCTGATCAGCCAGCTCTATTCTGATTATCCAGAATTTCGTCTTAAAACTATTGTACGTGAATTTAATGATATTTTAGATACCTGGTCAGATGAAAAAGCTGAAATTGGATTTGTATATTGCCTTTCTAAAAATCAAATTTCCATCACTCCTTTTGACGACACACAATTTAGTTTTCGTCCGCTTCTTTCCGGAAAATATTATTGTACCGTTTCTAATAACTACTCAATCGCAAACTATAAATCAATTTCTTTAAGCACAATGGCCAAACATCCGATCGTCCTATTTACACCAACCAGTAATATTTTACTTAAGCTCTTCACCAATGTTGCTCAACCTGAAATTATTTTTGCCGATAGCTTTGCTATATATAAACAACTTTTGATTGATGGGGCCGGCTTAGGCATGACCCTTTTGCACAGTGAGTCAAAGATCCCACTAGTTGCTTCACCCAACTTTAAGTTCATACCATTTAAAGAACACATTGAAAGTGAACTGGGCTTTCTTTTCAAAAAAAACACAATTCTTTCACATAAGGCTCAAGCTTTTATTGATTACCTTACCGATTACATTAGCAAGATACCGCCTACAACATTATCAATCAGCTAATATATTTCTTATGAATTGTACATTTCTTAAAATATATGTTAAACTAATTTTATAAAATTCATTCCTAAACAGTTTATATTACAAGGGCAGGTGATATCTTATTAACTACTAATCGCTTGAAAACCGCTCCATGAATCAACCTCACATCCATATACTTCCCGTCTTTATTTCATAACAGTATTCCTGGAGACAAATTAAAGAGGTGTTTTTTCTTGCGTATTGAACAATTTGAATATTTGCTTGAAATCAGTAAAAACAAATCAATGAATGCTGCAAGCAAAAATTTACATATCACACCACAAGCACTAAGTACTTCAATAAAAAAACTAGAAGAAGAACTTGATTTGGTCATACTCGAACGTACGACAATGGGGGTATCACTTACTCAGGATGGTCAATCACTGTTGCATTTAATTCAGAATTTTCTTAGTGGCATTCGTGAACTTCAAGGAAAACCCTATAATAAAGTTGCCCCTTTTTGTGGGCCTATGCACTTATCCTTTCCTAGAGGTTTCGCCGAAACTTATCTACCAGGATTGCTCAAAACAATCTATGCTGATTATCCTGAAATGGAAATTATTTCAACACCCTATTGCTATACAGATATTATTGGACGTGTCAATCAAGATATTGATGAATATGGCCTTACTTATAAAATCTATATCAATGATGAAGATATCATGAATGACATACCAGATAATATTAATTTTACAACGCTTTACAAAGCCAAATTTTATTGTGCAGCATCAAACAAATTTCCAATTGCAAAATATAAATCTATTTCCCTAAAAACTTTTTTGGAATATCCTATTATTTTACATGATCCATCGGCGTATCTAATGACCGGTATTCTTTATTATGCTGGTACACCATCACGTCTAATCCATGTACCTTCTGTTGAAAGCTTAAAAGAATTATTATTAGAAGGACTCGGGATCACTTTTGCAATGTATAATTTTAATGACC
>CALAKO010000135.1 GCA_937922955.1 uncultured Peptococcaceae bacterium
TTCCTGCTTGACACAGAAGTCCGCGTAAATCAACACCAGCGATTCCACGCTCAATCGCTCTGGCTCTAAATCCCACGTCGAATGGTTGGCCGCTATATGCCCAATGTAATTGATTTGATGACGATTAAACCAGCGGTCCGTGTAATAGTAATGCATATGCGGCACCGCTTCACCAGGCTTACAGCCAAATTTTCCCAAGTCATGACCAGCAGCAGCGCCACTCACCAAAGCCAGATCAATGGGCACGCCAACATCATACAAGGCACGCGCCACAAACATGGACACATAGTGCACACCAGCCACATGTTCCAATGTTTTAAAAGACGTTGCTTCCATATTCAGGCGAAACAGCTCATACACATAGTCCTCGCGCCACGCCTTGAGAAACAGAGCGTACTCACTGCGCGACTCAAACCGCTCGTATTCCTCCGCCTCGAGCAATTCAAAATCCATAAATTTCTCTGGCGGCAGCACCTTCCGCTCCTCATCCAGGAAAAACTGCAGCACCGTCAAATAAAAATATGCTGCTGCATGGTAGGGCTGAAAGCGTTCCTGGGCTTCCTCGTCCGGATAAAGCACCGCACAGCCAAACTGATAGATAAACGGCAGCCAGCCCTCTTCAGGTGTTTCACTGATTTCCGCCATCGGTTCCTGACAAAACGCCAACACCTCAGCGCACGTTAAACGCTCACGGATCGGAAATCGTTTCGCAATAATCTGCTCCCAATACTCGCGCCCGGCAATGTCGCGCACGCGCTGTGCAGAAAGGCCTGTCTTATCCAAAAACCGCTGGCTCGCAAGAATGTTCACCAGCTCTGCTGCCAACATTTTTATTTTTTTCGCTTTCATCGTCCTCACGCTCCCGCGTTCTGTTGTTTCTTATGATCTGCTCTCATGTTACCATAATTTTCTGTCAGATAACACCATCCTCCGCAAAAACCCATGTTTTCCACAAAAAAACCGCATTCTCTTACAAACAGCAAGAGAATGCGGGGATGGGTGAGGATTATTTTTCGTCGAAAGCAACAATTTCGCCGATGAAGAAATGATGTGGATCTTCACCGTCGTAGTATGCCTGAACAATGTCGGCTGGGATGCCCTCTTTTTTGAACGCGTCGCTGTAGAGTTTATGGCAGACGAGCGTAAGGGTCGCTTCTTCAAAGCCGATGGTGCCTTCTGCTTTTTCTACCGGCGTCAGACTGGTTGCGGCTAATTTGTCTTCGTCGCGGCCAGAATGGCTGCCGAGATAAGCCAGGTCTTTGCGGCAGGATTCTGGGAAGAAGCTGATGGTGTAATAGTCGCTCTGTTCCAGATAGCCGAAGGTATGGCGGCTTGGTTTTACATAAACCGTCGCAATCTGACGGCCGTTGCCGCGTGGCGCCCAAATGGTGCCCAGGCTGCCCCAGCTGATGGTCATGGTGTTGTAATCTTCCGGAGTACCAGCGGTGAGCAGTGCCCAATGATCGTCAAAAAGTTTAAAAATATCCACGTTAAAATCTTTGATTTTTTCCATGTTCTTGCCTCCTAAAAAGTCTGGTTCTATTATAGCAGATTCGCCTAGGCCCGGTCAGAAAAAATCAACCTTTGCCGCGCAAAATCACAACGCCATTCTCAACAGAGAACGGCGTTGTGTCGTATCTGTTTACAAGATCCATCGTTCCATCCGAACAATCCAGCGATGCGGCAGGCATTTGGCGCAGAGGCGAATGAGTCCGGCGAGACGACTGTTGGTGCTGACGTCGCGGCCACGGCTGGCCGCGCGCATGGCACTTCTAGCAACCGCCTGAGGATCTTCAAAGCCCAAGCGTTTGATGAGTGTCGGCGCCACACCCGCACGAGCAAAAAAGCCGGTGTTCATCGGGTTCGGGCACACGGCAATAATTTGTACGCCTCGCTTATGCTGCTCCGCATTGAGTGCCCGTGCAAAGGAAAGCACAAAGGCCTTGGTCGCTGCGTAGACGGCAAAACCTGGCTGCGGCAGGAAAGCCGCCACCGAAGCAATTTCGTAGATAACACCGCCGCGCACCATGTAAGGTAAGGCTTGCTGCGTGACCGCCACCAGAGCAGCGCAGTTGAGATCAATCATCCCCGTTTGTTCCTCAGATGGAATCTCTGTCACACAACCCGTTTTTCCATATCCAGCGGAGTTGACCACCGCCTGAATCTGTGGCCGTTGCTCGGCCAACGCCTTAAACAAGAGCGCACGCTCCTGTGCCTGCGCCAGATCAACGGCAAACAGCCGCGTCGCCCAAGGCAGTTCGCACGCTGTGCGTTCCAGAACATCGCGGTGACGTGCCACCAGCCAGACTTCATCGAAATGCACGCCACGATCCTGCCATTCCTGGAGAAAGGCACGCCCCAGGCCAGAGGTAGCACCAGTCACCAAAGCGATTCTCATCACTCGTCACTCCCGTTATCTTTCAAATGTTGGGTCGCCTGCATTTGCGCAATTTCCTTGCGGAACAAAAGCTGTGTGCCCTTATAGAGCAACGGCAAGCCAGCTGCTGTCGCCACTCCCAGCGCCAGCACCGGCGCAGCAACCAATGAAAGCACGACGCCAACAATGGCCACAGTCGCCACACCCAGCGGCAGTGAAAGAACCGCAAAGGATTTCGTCACACAAGCCAAGAGAGGGTTTCTCTTGCCAGCCATCGCCAAAGCCGCTGTGATGGAAAGGCTGTTAAGTGCGAAAAGAACACCAAACGTTTTGTCGGCTGGCCATTTCTTCTTACGCACCACCACTTTTGCCGCATGGCCCGCCGTCAAAAGATTGACCGCGCCTGCAGCAATCGTCAAGAGGGCCTCACGTTTGTTAAAAAGAGTGAAAAAGCCCTGCATGCCCTTCTGTTTTGGCGCCTCCCAAGCACTCAGCGTGCCATTTTTAAGCACGATGTGGGCTTGCTTGCCCAATTCAGCAATCGGGGTATCACTGAGCGAATCGGAATACACTTGCTCCACCTCCGTCGGATCATAGCCGGCTTCCAAAAAACGACGCACTTTTTCTGCGCCATAGCAGTTTTCGCTCAAAAAATGACCGGTGTACTTGTTGACCTCACTGGCAATCACATGCGTCAATCCCAAACGTCGGCACAATGGCTCCACAATGAAGGCCGGTGACGCGGAAATCACCACGTCATCCTGACGCGCCTGCCGTGGATAGTACCGCATGATGCGCCCTTCGTGCGTGTCCCAAAAAGCTTCGATAGCATCGTCAATGTTCGGCACTGCCGCAAACATGCTGAAGTAGCGTTCTTTGAACGTCGTCTTATCAATCTTCCCAGCCATGTAAGAAGCAACCGCCGCCAGCTGACGCGGCAGATAGCGCCATGTGCTCGGATAATGTCTGTAGCAATAGAGAATAAAATCGCGTGTGCTGTCGCCGTCATAGATGGTTTCATCGAAATCGTATAAATTCATAATCATTCTCCTTCCTTTTGCAAACCCTGCTGCTCCAACAATGCCACTTCGTCAACCTCTAATAGGCGCCAATCACCAGGAGCCAATTGCTCGTCCAGTGTCAGTCCGCCAAACTGCACACGATGCAGCGCCGTGACAACGCCGCCCAATTCATGCAGCATGCGCTTGACCTGATGAAACTTGCCTTCCCGCAAGTGTAACCGGCAACGTCCTGGAGCGAGAAGTTCCAGCTCCGCCGGAGCACTCGTAAAATCGCCAAGATCAATGCCCGCCGCACAACGTTCCGCAGCATCGTCGACCAGCGTTTCTTCGTAAGTCACTTCGTACACTTTTTCCACATGCCGCTTCGGACTCAAGAGACGATGCGCCAGCGCCCCATCGTTGGTCAACAAAAGCAATCCCGTCGTATCTTTATCCAAGCGGCCCACCGGCGCCACTCGCATATGCATAAACCGTTCCGGCACCAGATCCATCACCGTTTCCTGATGAGCATCCTGCGTAGCTGTGATGACACCAGCTGGCTTGTTCAGCATCAACCACACCGTCGGCGCGTACACAAGCGGCTCCCCATCAATGGCCACAGCGCTGTCCGCCGATACTTGAACAGATCCTTTCTTCACCCGCGCATCATCCACCGTCACCACTTGGCGCCTGAGCAGCTGTTCAATGTCGCGGCGGCTGCCATAGCCCAGATCGTGCAGATATTTGTCCAGCCGCATCCTCATCCCTCCTGATACAAAAGATGGGAGCACCTTGGCTCCCACCACTTATGTTATTCTTCTTCTGTGTCTTTCGGCTGATCCAAAACAACACGCACTTTTTCAATATGACGCTTCTCGACTTCAATCACCGTAATCGTGAATGGCGGGAACGACACCACTTCGCCCGGGCTGGCAAGATGATCCAGCAAATCAACCACCCATCCGCCAAGGGACGAGGCTGCAATATCGTCCTCATAGTCGTCAAAATCAAATCCAAAGAATTCAAAGAAATCATCGATGTCCATGTTTGCATCCGCAATAAAAACCGATGGCTCAATGGCTCGAATCGGCTGTTCGGCCACTTCATCGTGCTCATCCCAAATGTCACCGACCAATTCTTCGATGATGTCTTCCAATGTTACGATGCCGGCCGTGCCACCGTATTCATCGATGACCACTGCCATGTGCGACTGATTTTTCTGCAGCGTCAAAAGTAAACTCGAGGCCTTCGACTGAATAAAGACCACGCTCACAGGCTGCACCAGCGGCACATAGTCACTCAGTTCACCATCCAGCATGGCATTGAAGACATCCTTCAAATGCAGAATACCGATGATGTTGTCAATGCTGTCATGATACACCGGCAGCCGAGAATACCCCGTGTTGGAAAAAACATCCAACACCTCTCGCACGTCCATTTCATCATCAATCGATACCACGCGTACACGCGGGCGCAAAATGTCCTTGACGAGCAGCTCTTCGAAATTAATCGCTGAGCGAATCAGATCGCTTTCCCGCGCCTCCATTTCGCCGCCACTCTCTGCTTCGTCAAGCATGCTCAAAAGCTCATCTTCAACATACTCTTCTTCATCGTCTTCACGGCTGGCACGCTCGATGATAATGTGTCCGCTGCCAAAAATAAAAGTCAGCGGCCGCAGCAGCACCATCAACACTTTCAATGGCTTTGCCACGCGGCAGAACACACGATTCTCATAACGCTGAGCAATCATTCGCGGCAACAGCTCACCAATGATCAGAACGGCCAAAAACAGCACAACAATTCCAATCAAGATGCCGTGATCCGAATAGTAATACATGATGAACAACGTTCCAAGCATAATCGCTGCCAAATTCACAATGGTGTCCCCAATGTTAATGGTTGTCAGCACGCGATTGGTGTCATCCAACATGCTCAGAGCCACGGTCGCTGAACGATTATCTTCATCTTCCGACCAATGGCGCAATGTTACCGGACTGGCGAGCAAAAACGACATTTCCGCCAGAGAAAAAAACGCAGAACATAAGATCAGCGCCAATATTCCCAGACTATACGCAGCATATATCATGCTCATCCATCCTCCGTTTCAATCGCTCAGCCACGACGTCCCTGCGTCAGGGGACACGTTTCATGAGAGCGGTGGTCATCGCTCAAAAGATCCTGCAAACTGATATTGTTCAGATAATCACCAATCAGCTCGTCCAAACGCTCCCACACCGGCAAGGTTTGACAAACGTCACGATTTGGACAGGAGTTCTCCTCACCCTCCAGACAGGCCACCGGTGCCAGCGACCCTTCCATCGTGCGAATGATCTCGCCAACGCTGACTTCTTCTGGCGCACACGCCAGCTGATAGCCGCCATTATTGCCACGAAAACTTGTGACATATCCAGCTTTGAGCAGAGGTGTCATGATCTGCTCAAGATATTTGATGGTAATATTCTGCCGCTGAGAAATCTCGCGCAGCGGAATATGTTTATCCACACTATACGTTGCCAAGTCAAGCATCACACGCAACCCATAGCGCCCCTTTGTTGAAATTTTCACGGTCATCACCCCTGAATAAACATCTTTACTACATTATAGCATATCACCATGCTAAATGGTTACCTATTCCTTTTGCCATGTAGGAATAATACCCTTAAAAAAATCCAACACTGGCTATAAAATTCCATTATTCACAAAACGCTCGCACATCGTATTAAAAATTTCTTGCTCACCACTCTCCGATTTTTCAACAACGGCCAGCGGCAGATCCCCTTCTTATTTTGTAAAGCCTCGCGCTTGCGCCAACTCTCACCATTCGTTATAATGAAGATATTGTGACGAAAAGGAGTGTCTACCATGAGTGGTAAAGCATTTTTATTGACCCAACGCCGTCTGACCGACGATCACTATTTGGCCATTGCCCTGCGTGAAGCACGCGATATGCATAAACCGCCAATTACTATGACCAGTTTCTGGAAACACGCCGATGCTTACGAATCCATTGATAAGCCGATTCATGACATTTTCACCTGGCTGGATAACGCTGCTGAAATTGGCGACTATGTTGTGCTTGAAGGCGACGAACGCTGTGTCAAACAAGTCGCCAGCTACGCCAAAGAACATCGCCTGGTGCCCGTACAGGCTGTTTGGGAACCAGAAGCTGCCATCCGCGATCTCTAATCACAACCATTTTCTTTAATATTTTGTAAAAGCTTGATAAATTTTTGTTGACAACTCACGTTTGGATCGCTATAATAAATACTGCAGTTGCGAAATGGACCGTTAGCTCAGCTGGTAGAGCACGCGACTCTTAATCGTGTTGTCCAGGGTTCGATCCCCTGACGGTCCATGCCTAGCACGAAGGACTTGTCCTTCGTGCTTTTTTGTTGCCATTGATTTTTACACAACTCCATGTCTATAATAAAAGGAGGACGCTCGCTGCAAATTCAGCGACCAGCGTCCCCACTTTTTCAGACATCACTGAGGAGGACCTTTATGGATATCAAACAGCTGGAACAATACATCGTCCAAAGCGACCTAGGTATTGACACCAAACAAGCTGAAGCGTTTTTAATGCATTGCAATTTTGACGACGAACACTTCAACCCCGAGGAACTTTTGGGCTACATTCGCAAGCAAGTGCTTGATTTCAGACGCCTTATGGCCTACTACCGCTGCGCAATGATGGAAATTGAAACGAAATTCAACGTTATCAACGAGGATTTTTCCTGCCAATACGAACGAAATCCAATCCAGAGCATCAAAAGCCGACTCAAAGAACCAACCAGCATCCGTGACAAGATGCTGAAGCATGGCTATATTTTCAACGCCGAATCCATCGAAGAAAATCTCTTCGACGTTGCTGGTGTACGTGTCATCTGCTCCTTTGTGGACGACGTTTACCGCATTGCCGACGCGCTGATTCAACAAGACGACATCACCCTCGTCCGCCGCAAAGACTACATCGCCAATCCGAAAGAAAACGGCTATCGCAGCCTGCATCTCATCGTCTCGGTGCCAATTTTCCTCACCAATGAAAAACGCAGCATGAATGTGGAAATTCAGCTGCGCACCATTGCTATGGATTTCTGGGCGTCCCTGGAACATCAGCTGCATTACAAAAAGGACTACGCCTTCACGCCTGAAATGGCTGCCGAATTGAAAAAATGCGCCGATGTCAGCACCGAGCTGGATCAAATGATGAATCAACTCTGCGTAAAAATTCATTCTGAAAACGATTGCTTTTAAAACCAAAAAAGGCCACCATCACGGTGGCCTTTTCTTATTTTGTTAACGTATGGGCAACGGCTTCTTTCCACCCATTGTAATTTTTCTCCCGTTCTTCATCACTCATGGACGGTTCATACACTTGCGCCAAACGATGACCGCTGCGCGCTTCATCTTTATCCTTCCAGAAACCAACGGTCAGCCCAGCTAAAAGAGCCGCCCCCATGGCAGTACTTTCAACTATTTCCGGCTGTTCCACGCGACGATTGAGGATGTCGGCCTGAAATTGCATGAGGAAACCGTTCTGTGAAGCGCCGCCATCAACACGCAGACTCGCCATATCAACATGCGTGTCAGCCTCCATGGCTTCCAACACATCTCGCGTCTGATAAGCGATGGCTTCCAATGCAGCGCGAATAATATGAGAGCGTCCTGTGCCGCGGGTCAGCCCTTGAATCGTGCCGCGAGCGTACATGTCCCAATACGGCGCACCAAGCCCAACAAAAGCTGGCACAAGATACACCCCAGCATTGTCTTTCAACTTTTCCGCAAAAAACTCACTGTCAGAGGATTCTTCAATGAAACGCATTTCATCGCGCAGCCACTGAATCACCGCACCACCAACGAAAATGGAGCCTTCCAGCGCATAGTCCGGTTTTTCATCCAAACCAGCAGCAATGGTTGTTACCAAGCCATGAGCGCTCTTCGTCGGCTTTTTTCCAATATTCATCAGCAGAAAACAACCCGTGCCATAGGTATTTTTAGCTTCCCCCTGCTCCCAGCACATTTGACCATAAAGAGCCGCCTGCTGATCACCAGCCATACCGGTGACCGGTACCTCAATATGCGCCGAACCAATGGAAGCGGTGCCAAAGTGATAGCCAGATGGTCGAACCTCCGGCAGCATGCAACGTGGAATATTGAAATAGTCAAGAATTTCCTGATCCCATTCAAGATCATTGATGTTAAACAGCATCGTACGCGATGCGTTCGTGTAGTCGGTCGCATGCACACGGCCTTCCGTCAATTTCCATAGAATCCAGGTGTCCACCGTGCCAAACAACAATTCTCCAGCGTTGGCACGGCTGCGATCAGGATCCACCTGATCGAGAATCCAGGCCAGCTTCGTTGCTGAAAAATAAGCGTCAACGACCAAGCCTGTTTTTTCCAACAATTTGCTTTCCCATTCGCTGCCTTTAATGTCCTCGCACAAATCCGCTGTGCGGCGGCACTGCCAAACAATGGCATTGTATACAGGCTTTCCTGTCACCTTATCCCACACAATGGTGGTCTCGCGTTGGTTGGTGATGCCAATGGCTTTGACATCATCCGGATGAATGTTGGTAATGGCCAACAGCTCTTGTAAAACACCAAAGGACGAAGCCCACAATTCCATCGGATCTTCTTCCACCCAGCCTGGTTGTGGATAATACTGACTGACTTCCTGCTGACGCATTCCAATAATGGTCTGCTCATGGTCAAACGCAATCGCGCGTGTACTGGTGGTTCCGATATCTAATGCTACTACATAGCCCATTGCTTTCGTTCCTTTCTAATCACAAGTTATCTGGATATTCATGGTTTCTATTATAACAAATCCTTTTCCAATTCGAAACGCCTTCTCAATACTTTTAACATCTGTGATGATTTTAACCCACACATTTTTTCAAAAAAATGGCTCACGCATAAGCGTGAGCCATTTAACTTTTCAGTAAAACTAGTAGACCGTACCGGTATTTTCACCGCCAGATCCCCAGCTTCCGCCGCCGGTACCACCGCCAGTGCCTGTACCGCCACCAGTACCGGTTCCTGTGCCACCGCCTGTGCCGGTGCCACCACCAGTACCCCAGCTTCCATCGCCGGTTCCAGTACCAGTGCCTGTTCCAGTATTGTTATCGGTGCCAGTATCCGTAGAGTTCGAATCATCTGTCGTGGTGCTGGAATCTGTATTGGAACTGTACTGATAATAAGAGTAGGTGTTTGTGGAATAAGTGGTTGGTTCGGTACCAGATTTATACAGCTCGGTTGAGCGGTAAGAATATGGTGTAGAACGTGTCGCCAAAAGCCCACTCTTTGTATCAATAGTGACCGATGTTAAGCCGTCTGGTTCTTCGAAGTATTCAAAATCGAGCCCTTGATGAACGTGGCTCATAATCGCCGCCCAGACAGCAGCTGCTGACGTGGAAGTCGAGTAAATGGTCGCAGCCTGATCGTAGCCCAACCAGAGCGCGCCAGTATACTGTGGCGTGTAGCCGCAGAACCAGAGGTCTTTCGTGTTATCCGTTGTACCGGTTTTACCAGCCGTTGGACGACCATCGTAAATCTGACCAGCGCTGCCGATCCCATCAGAAACAACACTCTGCAGGCAGCTTGTAATCATATACGCTGTGGTTTCTTCCATAGCACGGTGACTTTCCGGTTCTTCTTCCCAAATCACATTACCATCATCATCGGTGATACGGACAATGGCATGTGGCTTGGTGTAAATGCCTTCGTTAGCAAAGCATTCATAAGCACCGGCCATTTCCAGCACGGAAACACCATTCGTCAAACCACCAAGACCAGCAGAAATGGTCAAGTCGGTGACGCCATTTTCGGATTCCTCAACGAGAGAGGTGATGCCGCAGTTCTTCGCAAATTCAACACCCGTTTCAGGACCAATATCGTTGACCACCTGCGCTGCAACAGTATTCAGAGATTGCTCCAATGCGTAACGGATGGTGACATTGCCATGCGAACTTAGGTCGGCGTTCTTGATGGTGTGACCACCCACAGTATATGGTTGATCGTTGTAGACCGTCCCCGTTCCCATGTTGCCTTCTTCAAAGGCTGGACCATACACAAAGATCGGCTTGAACGACGACCCCGGCTGACGCTTGGCCTGCCATGCGTTGTTCCACAAGCCAGCAGCGCCTTCTTCCTGATGGCGGCCGCCAATCATCCCGGCAATGGTGGAGTCCTCATTGTTCAGCACAACCATCCCGGCCTGAAGATAGCCTTCACCAGCCCCAGGTGGAAAATTGCCGTCGTTTTCAAAGTAATCATACATGTAGCTCTGCAGATCCTGATCCAGACCTGTTTCAATGACATAACCGCCACTGTATAGTTCTGCACGATCAATATTGAGCAACGACGTTGCCTCTTCAATAACATAGTCAATGTAGCTCTGATTATACGCCTGTGTTTCCGTATCGTTGTCAGTGGTAATCGATGCGGTAACAATCTCTGAATTGTTGGCTTCTTCATACTCTTCCTGAGTAATGACGCCATTGTCCAACATAGCATCGAGTACTTGTCCACGACGATATTTTGCATCGTCAGGATTGGTAATCGGCGACCAAGTCGTTGGGTTCTGGATCATCCCAGCCAACAGCGCGGCGTCTGCAATGGTCAGCTCGTTGGCATGTTTGCCAAGAATATCATTCGCGGCCGCTTCAATCCCATAGCAAGCCTGACCACTTAAGCCAATCCCCAGATAAACGCGATTGAGATACGCCGTCAGAATTTCATCTTTGCTGTATTCGTTTTCAATACGAACCGCTAACACTGCTTCCTGAATTTTACGTTTGTACGTTTTTTCATCACGGTTTTCCATCACCAAACCTGCCAGCTGCTGTGTAATGGTACTGCCCCCCTGGACAATGCCACCAGCACGCAAATTGGCAACCATAGCCCCACCGATACGAATTGGGTCAACCCCATGGTGGTCATAAAAACGTTTGTCTTCGATGGAAACAACAGCGTTTTTCATAGTGTCTGCAATTTCTCTGGATTCGACGCCAACATAATTGGTGTCTACCATCTTATCAACAAAGACACCGTCCTTATCCACGATATAACTTGTAACATCAAAATCTGTGACATCCGTCTCTTCCAACGACGGCATGCCACTGGTTGCTGCCAGAATTACAGTCCCTACGGTACTAATACCTACAACAACCAGCAAAAGTAAGACTAATAAAATAAAGTGAGATAATTTCAAACTGGATGTGACCTGTTTGATGCTTTCGCGCAAGGACTTTTTCTTTTTATCACCCATGCAACAGCCCTCCTTATCGACCTCATTATAGCATAGAACCACCATAATCCCTAGGAGAAGTTCCCACTTGTCGGTAAAAATTCATTATTTCTTTATGAAAACCACTACTTTTCCCAACATGTTGTCACCATATTCCGATATAATAGAAACTGCAATATTGTGTGTTCATCACAAAGGAGAACCCTATGTTTAATTTTATTTCTCGACTGTTTCGGCGCCTGCTTCGTTTAATTGTTCTGCTGGCGCTGTTCGTGACCATGATCACCCTAGCGATCTGCGCCGTCACTGGCTATAACGCGTACCATGAAGCCACCAACGACCGTCCCATCGCGCAAGCTATGGCCGACGTGCAGTCCCAAGACAATTACACCCCATTGGATCAAATTCCACAAATCTATCAGGATGCCGTGGTCGCCACTGAAGATCACCGATTCTATGACCACCACGGTTTCGATGTCATTGGCACAACACGCGCTCTTATTCGCAACGCTCTCAGCGGTGAATTGCAGGAAGGCGGCAGCACCATTACGCAACAGCTGGCACGCAATCTTTACTATACCCAAGAGCAAACACTCTCACGAAAAATTGCAGAACTGATCACCGCTGTTCAAATCGAACGCCACTACTCAAAATCAGAGATTCTAGCCGCCTACATCAATACCATCTACTACGGCGACGGCTACTACACCATCGCCGACGCAAGCTGGGGATATTTTGGCGTTTCACCTTCTAATCTCAGCGCGGGCCAGGCCACATTATTGGCCGGTGTGCCAAACGCACCAAGCGTCTATGCCCCAACCGTCAACTACAACCTTGCCCGCCAACGTCAGCAGCAAGTGCTCAACCGTATGGTCGACGAAGGCTACCTGAGCAAGGACGACGCCACCGCCATTTACAACGAAGGATAAGAAAAGGCCGATGCCTGAACATTCACGTTCAGGCCTCGGCCTTTTTATTGTTACTGACGCACGGTGCGGTCTGGCTGCAGCCCCATCATGGAGCGCAGTGCATTGCCAACGCGTTTGTAAAGCACATAAGTCAGAAGCGCGGTTACCCCATGTTTAATCAGGTTGAATGGGAAGACCGCAAAAATCATCAGACTCACGGTATCGTTCACCCATGGATTGACCGCATGGCCCATGGCCACGATGGTTTCAATTGGCAGACCATAAAGAGTAGCATACATTGGCAGCATAATGTACGCATTGAGGAACACGTAGACCACACTGACGAACACCGTTGAAACCACAAGGGCAATCTTGGCACCTTTTTTGGTATGCATGCGACGATAGATCAACGATGCCGAAAGGATGAAGCACATGCTGCCGATAAGGTTGGAAAGGTCACCAACAAACACGGTTGAGGTGCCCTGGAACATCAGCTTGAGCACAATTTTTACAAAGACAACCCCACATCCGGCCACTGGGCCCAGGAAAAATCCCGCAAAGAGCGCCGGCAGCTCGGCAATATCGAACTCATAAAAACTTGGCACGAATGGCAGCGGAAAGCGCAGCAGCATTAACACACAGCTCAACGCTCCCAAAACACCGACGAAGGCAACGGTTTTGACACGATTTTTTTGACTCATAATGAATCTCCTTTCCCGCCGGCAAAAAAATGTCCCCGGCGATACACAGAATCCCAGGGACACCATCTTCTCTCATCCAGACTATACTGTCGGTACCGGAATCACACCGGTTCATGCCTTACGGCTCGCGGACTATACCGCCGGTGGGGAATCGCACCCCGCCCTGAAGATACGTAACAACTATTTAATTTTAATTAAAGTTTACGCGTTCTAACAAACGCTGTCAAGATATTTATCCGCTTTATAAATTCTTATAAACACCGGTTTATGCCTGTGCCTGCATTTTTTCTTTGAAAGCACGGCCAGCAGCATTTTGATCGATCATGCATTGAATAAACTTTTCACGGGTGATGTCTTTGGAACGGAATTTCCATTCCTCGCCAGTAACGGATTTATCGGCCATGCTGTCAAAATCTGCTTCGTCGATGCCGAGGTCATCAAAGCAAACCGGCAGACCAAGATCGTAATTGAACTGCATAATGCGGTCGCGCTGTTCAAATTGCTTGTCATAGGTCAGCAGACAAAGCACACCAAGGGAAACAATTTCACCATGACGATGTTCTTCACCGGCAGGCGTACCAACAGTCCCATAATAAACGCAATGTGCTAAAGATGAATTATAATAGTATTCCGGCATATGAGTAACCATATTTGACACAAGACCAGTGGAGACAATGATATCAAGCACTACTTCACGCAATGCTTCACTGTCCTGCCCTTTACGGCAAGAGTCCATGGCTTCTTTGCCATAGGTCAACAACGGCTCGGTGCAGATTTTGCTGAGTTGAACGCCCATCAGCGGTGTATGAGAAAGGTTCGCCCCACGGCTGGAGAAAACCGCTTCACATTCTTTGGAGAGCGCATCGCCGATGCCTGCCCAAAGCATATCTGCAGGAGATTCAGCAATAATTTGCGTATTAATAAAGGTATGCTCCGCAAGCTTTGGATAATAATAACTGTTCAAGCTGCCGTCTTCGTTATACATCACACAGATAGCTGTTACAGAGGCGCAGTTGCTGCCAACGGTTGGGAACAAAAACAATGGTTTATCCATTTTGTCGGCAACGTATTTGCATGTGTCGCAGGCACGTCCGCCACCGACACCAAAAATAATGTCTGCTTCCTGAACGGCTGGATTGGCGATCAGCGCATCCCCGTTTTCATAGGTAGAATTGCCGCCGTACCAAATGAAATCGAGCAGTTCAATGTCTGAGTTTGAAATTCCCGCCAAGAGCGCTTCCTTAGACTTTTCCATAGCCGTTTTGCCGCCGATAACGACCGCCTTTTTACCATAGTATCTCGCAAAATAACCGATTTTTTCATAACAATCTGCCCCAATGCTGTATTGAGGCAACGCTACACTGTAGCCATTCATCATAGTGAACACTCCTTCTCGTACAAAATAGATGTTTCTTTTCAAAAGAATTTTGATGATTTTTCACGAGCAAGTGTCTGGTGAATGCGCCGACAATAGGTCGGCGCATTCGCCAAACTCTTACAGCATGTTATCTGTTATATATTAGCTATTATTTGCTAACGACTATTGTATTATAGCTCTCTATCCCTCAACAATCAATTGCCTACAGCAAATTTTTTTACAATTTATCAAAAAGGGGCTGTCGCAGTAAGCGGTAGCCCCTCTTTATCAGGATTCAGTAAAAACACAA
>CALAKO010000136.1 GCA_937922955.1 uncultured Peptococcaceae bacterium
GCGATGGAGCGTCCGCCTTCCTGGTCGAGGAGAGCGTCGATTTCGTCGAAAACGACGGTGTCGATGGTCTGGCCATTGATTTTGCGGCGGTCGAAGAGTTCGAGGATGCGGCCAGGGGTGCCAACGAGAATCTGGGGTTTGCTCTTGAGCTTTTCAAGCTGGTGATTGATGTTGGCACCGCCGCCGATAAGGGCCAGGCTGTAGGCGGTGTCGAGTTTTACGTTCAGATCGCGGATGACGTGGCCGATCTGTACAGCGAGCTCCTGCGTTGGTGCAACGACGAGCAGCTTATTACCGTTTTCACCAGGGGTGAGCTTGCCCAAAAGAGGCAGCAGATAGGCGAGGGTTTTGCCGCTGCCAGTACGCGACTGCATGACAAGATTGCGTCCTTCGGCAATCAGCGGATAGGAGGCTGTTTGAACCGGCATTGGGTTTTCTATGTGAAAGGCCTCGCGCAGCGCGGTCTGCAGCGGCGATGGCAGGTTGTCGAAAATGGTTGACATGGTGTTCTCCTTTAAGATGGATTATTCAGTAAGCGGAATGATGTCGAGGTCGTCCGGGGCATCCACTGGGCCATTAAAATATTGGCGCGCTTCGTTGGTGTAGCGGGCTTTGCGAGTGTCGAGATCGACGTCTTCACCGTGAAAAAGGATGAGATGGCGAGCGCCAGCTTTTGCAGCATTTTTAGCGGCATCCACAACGGTAGAGTGATGGATGCGGTGTGGATGGTATTTGTCGGCTTCTGCTTCCAGGCACATGGCTTCATGAATCAGATGCTCGCTGTTCTGCACGGTGCGCAGGCCAACGTCAGTCAGAGGCTCGTCGCCAAGGAAGGCGCAGTGTTCCCCATTTGTGAGCTGAGCACGCCAGCCATACTGTACCGTTTTGGCGGCGCCAGTGTCAAAGAAGGTGATCGGCCATGGACCAATGGTGCAGGTTTCACCGTCACTGACCGGCCGGAAAATAATTTCTTTATCAAAATGAGCAGCGACGCTGCCAGAAACGAGCAGTTCGCAGCATTGGCGCAAAATGTTCAATACGCTGGCTTCTCCGTAAACAGTAAGCGGTGTGGTGCGTCCGCCGCGGTCAAACGTGTGACCAATTACACGCACCAGCCAGATGACACCGATGAGGTGGTCGGTGTGGCGGTGGGACACAAACAGATCGGTGATTTGATCTGGATGAATGCCGGCGCGTTCCATTTGCAGAAGCACGCCATTGCCGCTGCCGCCGTCGGTTACAAAATAGTGGGTGTCATCGGTCAATACGACGCAGGTGGAGTAGCAATGATAGGCCAGAGCATGGCCGGTACCGAGAAAAATGAGTTTATCCATGAGCGTTTCCTTCCTTTACAATGGTTAATCGTAGCTTGTTGCTGCGTGGAAATTCGCGGCGAGCAATGGGCTTGACCGCTTTGAGTACCGCTGGTCGGTCTAGGTCTTTTAGACATTGTGTTTGAAAACCGTCTTCTTCAAGACAAAATCGATCGGTATCTAGACAAGTGATGGTGAGTCCGCGGTCGCCTTTCCAGGTGCGAACCTGGAGCACTTCGCCAGGAGACATTTTTTTGAGTCGAGTTTGCAGTTCGCTTTGCAGGCTTGCAGCTGCGATCATTTTTCCACCAGCCTTTCGTAGTCACTTCGTGTGATATTATACCATATCTTATTTGCCTCGCAGTGTATTCCATGAAATTTTACATGGATTTACATATTTTATGAAAAATTATTTGTTAAGTAATGGTAAAAAACAAGGACTATTTTTAATGATGAAAAGTAAGATTATAACTGGGAAAAGAGGGGGAAATGATGTATTATGCGAAAATCAAGGGATTAAGGTTAATTTTAAGTTTGTAAATATTTGGATTTTCGGTTAAAAAATAGGTAAAGTGCTTGCACTTGACTTAACAAAAGGGTACACTGTGAAGGTAATGCTACTATGTTGATGATGTGTTCAAGTTTAAACAGAAAGCGGGGCGGAGACAAAGAAATGAAAGAAAAGATCAAAGAGAAGATCAAACGCTTTCTTATTGCATATGTAAGAGTCGTAAATGATTTTGTGGATTCCGTATCTTTTCAGCGCAGTGGAAAACGAACCACGAACGTTGCAATTTGCATCGTGTTGGCGCTGGCGGCTTTCATTACGGCAAAGTGGAATCTCTTTTTAAATCCGGCCACGGATTTCTGGGGCTGGAAGGTTATGGTAGTAGCTTATGCCTTTGCTGCTTTGATTGGCATTTTGATGGTGTTCCGTATTCATGTGGAAGAACGGTTCCGTAATAAATTTTATACGGTGATATTCTTCCTGATGCCGGTCGTTTCGATGCAGATGGTGGAATGTTATAACGGAAACTTCCTGTATATTTTTTCACCGGCAACGTTCTTTATGAACTACATGGCTTACTTGCTGTTTTATGTGGTTGTGTTTTTCATTACAAGTCGTTTTCGCATGACGATTGCCATCGTCAATACTGTTCTGTTTATTTTTGGGATGGCAAATTATTACGTCGATCTTTTCCGTGGAACGCCGTTGGTACCAATGGACATCCTTGCTGTTGGAACAGGGATGAATGTGGCCGCGGGGTATGACTATAAGCTGTCTTGGCAGATTGTTATGGCAGCATTGATGCTGATTCTGATTTTTGTTATGCAGCATCAGATGGTGAATATTCGTCCACAGGTGCGACGCAGCAAGATTATGGTGCGTGCAACTGCGTTGGCCTATATTCTCATCATTGCTAGTACTGTTTATGGTACAGATGTGTTGGCGGATCATGGCTTTAAACCAGATTTTTGGAATCAGAGCCGTGGTTATCACAGCAGCGGAATCTGGTATAATTTCTGTCTGAACACCAAATACTTGCATGTTTCTGAGCCAGATGGCTACACAAGCGATGGAGTGAGCGATTTGGTGCAGGATGTGATTGATCGGATTGATCCTGATCCAGACAACGAAACCTCCATCAATCTGTTGACTGGTGAGGATACGTATACTCCGAGCGGTGAAAAGCCAAACGTTATTGCTATTATGAATGAAACGTTCTCTGATCCAGGCACTTTGGGCGATTTGCAGACCAATATGGATTATCTGCCTTTCTATCACAGCCTGACGGAGAATACGATTAAAGGCACCTTGTCTGTTCCTGTTTTTGGTGCTGGCACAAGTAACTCGGAATATGAATTCTTAACTGGGAACTCGATCAGTACTCTGCCAAGTGGCAGCAGTGTGTACGAGTCCTACATTGATGGCGCACAGCCATCGCTGGTTTCCACACTGGAAAATCAAGGTTATTCGTCACTGGCGTTTCATCCATATTTTGCTGATGGGTGGAATCGTCCATCTGTCTACAACGATATGGGATTTGATGATTTTATTTCCATGGAGGATTTGATTGATCCTAATGTGGTTGCAGAGTATAAAGAGACAAATGACGAAGATGCGTTTATTGAACAGGTTGAAGCGTTGTATCCAGAGGAAGACAACATGCTCTTGCGTCGGTTCATCAGTGATTCCTATGATTATGAAAAGGTTGAGGAAATGTATGAACAGCGCGATCCTTCTAAACCTTTCTTCCTGTTTAATGTAACCATGCAGAATCATGGCGGTTATGATCGCTCTTATCTGAACTTTAACGAAGAAATTCGTATCACCAATATGATGGGTTATTACCCTAAAGCAGAGCGGTACCTTTCCCTGTTGAAAAAATCCGATGAAGCATTGGAAGAATTGATCACTTATTTCAGTAATGTTGATGAACCAACAGTGATTGTGATGTTTGGTGACCACCAGGCGTCCGTTGAAAATGCGTTCTATGAAGAACTTTATGGAAAATCATTGGATGATCTGACGGAGGAAGAACAGCAGAGCAGATATAATACGCCATTCATGATTTGGGCGAACTATGATATTGATGAGGCAACTGTGGATAATATTTCTGCCAACTATTTGTCAACGCTTCTGTTGCAAGTGGCTGGTTTGGAATTGACGCCTTACAATGAATATCTGGCAGCGCTTTATCAGGAAATTCCGGTGATTGACACCGTTGGTTATCGTGGCAGTGACGGTGTGATCTATGATAAGACCGACAAAACGAGTCCATTTGCAGATTTGATTCATGGATACGACTGTATTACATACAACAATTTGTTGGATACGAAGAATAGAGACTGGACACTGTTTACACTTGATGGATTACCAATGGAAGATCCGCCAGATCCAGATGAAGATGCGACGGCATCGGATACAAACACTGATACAAATACAGAGGCTTCAACGGAGGATCCTGAGTCATTAGCTTCTGCAAATAATTAGAATTGACAATGAGGGGACGGATGTTTACGCATCCGTCTCTATTTTTGTGATAAAATTTGGAAACGGAAAGGAGACAGGATATATGGAAGAACAGCAGGAATCTCTTTCTGTCTTCACTCGGACACGTCGCAGGCTGGCCAGAGAAAAGCTTTTGTTTCGACTGGGGCCGCTTTATGTAGTACGTAGTCCTTTGCAATATATTTTGCTAGGATGGATTTTGGCGGCGGGTATGATATGGATGGCGTTGCGTGTACGATTTTTGCCTGTAGCAGATACGGCCATTACATTGATTCAATGGTGTTCTTGGCCATTGCTGATTGGTTTGGCAATTGTAGTGGGCGTTTTGTTTACGTTTCGCTTGAAAGTGCGAGGAAAAGCTGGTTTTGTACTTAGTTCCTTGATTTTCGTTTTGACACCTTTTGCGGCGTATAGCATGGTGGAGACCTTTAATGGGTTGGAAGCCTATGCTAGAAGTGCGTCTATTGTCTTTATGAACATTGTCGCCTTTGGTTTGGTCTATCTCTTTTTTTTGGTCATTTTTGGCAATTACCGTTGGGCTATTTTGTTTGGCACCGGTCTTCTCTATCTTTTTGCAGCTGCTTGTTATTTTATTATGATTTTCCGAGGCACGCCGTTTGTTCCTTTGGATATTTTGTCATCAGGAACGGCAGCCAATGTTGCCGACAACTATGTTTTTGAGCTTTCCTGGAATTGGGCTGTTGCAACCGTCCAGTGTGGATTGATAATGGGATTTGGCTTTCAATTGGGCAGTGCTAATCTTAAACGCGTGCGTTGGAAATTAACGTTGCGTGCGTTAGCGGTGTTGGTGGTGCTGGGAGCGGTATCGATTTTTTTTAGTGAAGCGTATTTACAAGAAAAAGGGTATGCGATCTCCTATTGGAACCAAGAAGAAAGCTATGAACAATATGGGAATTGGCTGGCATTTTGTATAAATTTGAGAAATGTGTATCCAGAAAAACCAGCCAGTTATAGTGCCGACACAGTAGATAATGTCATAAGCAGTTTATTGATTGATGATGGCATTTCGCCGAAAGACGAGCGTGCTTATAATCTTTTAACAGGGGCTGCGGATTATGAACCAAGCGATGCAACGCCCAATATTATAATGATCATGAATGAATCCTTTGCCGATTTACAATCACTGGGAAGTGGCTTTGAAACAAATATTGATGTTATGCCATTTTTCAATAGCTTACAGGAAAACACCATTCGTGGTACTTTGCAGGTATCAGTCACTGGTGGTGGAACGGCCTGCACCGAATATGAAGTGTTGACCGGCAATGCTCAGCGTTTTTTGCCAAGTGGTGCAGTAGCGTATTCGGCAAACATTCATGATAATACCCCGTCTATGGTGTGGACATTGCGAGAGCAGGGATATCAAACAGAGGCTTTCCATCCGTACTACATCAGTGGGTGGAATCGTGAAAAAGCCTACATGTATCTTGGCTTTGAAGATTACACCTTTTTGGAAGATATTTTACCAGAAGAAATCTTGGACATGACATACAATGATCGTGTGAGTGCGGTGGAGAGCATTGATCCTGAGGATGGCGATGTGTATAATCGTGATTACATGAGTGATCATTATGATTTCAAGCTGGTGGAAGAATTGTACGAAGCACGCAACACGGCGGAACCGTTCTTCTTGTTTAATGTAACCATCCAAAATCATGGTGGATATACAGATGGTTGTCCGAACTTTAAAGAAAGCGTTCACATTACGGACATGGAAGGGAACTATCCTCAGGCAGAGCGCTATCTGTCATTGATGCATGCTTCCGATCAGGCTTTCGAAGAATTGATCAGTTACTTTGAAGACGTGGATGAACCGACCATTGTGGTGATGTTTGGCGACCATCAGCCAGGCGTGGAACAAGAATTTTATGAAGAACTGTATGGCGGCAAATCCCTCGATGAATTAAGTGAAGAGGAATTAATGACGCGTTTTCAGACACCGTTTGTGATCTGGGCCAATTACGACATTCCTGAAACGAATATTGGAACGATTTCAGCGAATTATTTATCCACATTGGTTATGGAAACGGCTGGTGTGAAGATGACGCAATATAATCGCTATTTGGCCAGCCTGTATAGCCGGGTGCCAGTGATTTCCAATGTGGGCTTTCAAGATGCGAACGGCGAGAGCTCTTACAGTTGTGTTGGGACCGATTACGAGAGTCTTATCAATGATTACCAATGTGTGGCCTATAACAATCTCTTGGATTATTCCAACAGAAACTGGAGCCTGTTTTCGCTGAGTGGTAAAGCGATCACAACGGTTGAGTAGATAAAAAATGATGCATCACTTTACGGAGTCGATGCTATAAATGTGAAAAAGTATTTAAAGGACGAAATAAAAATTCGTCCTTTTTTATGGGAGAGGGGAGCAGCAATATGTCAAAAGACCATGTGCATAGCATAAGGGCGGTGTTTTTTCGTGAGCGCGAGTTCTTGAGGCTTGGACCGTTCGCTGTGGCATTCAGCCCTGGACTTTATGTCGTTCTTGGCTGGTTGATTGCAGCGGTGGCCTTCGTGCTGGTTATGCGCAGTGAGCCGCTTTTTTCGACAGAGATGGCAGAAGGGCTGGGGCTTTGGCAAAATACGCTGGTACTAAAAATTTTCGCGGCAGTCATAGGACTTCTATTCACGTTTCGTTTAAAACTTCAGGGAAAACTTGGATTTTTTGTGAGTACTTTTCTCTTTGCGTTTGCGCCTGCCGCTGCGTTTTTGATGGTTGAGTGTTTGAATGGAAATATGGCTTACAGCCGCTCGCCAGCGGTCATTTTTATGAATCTTTTGGCGTATGCTGTGGTGTATTTGCTTTTCCTTGTGATATTTGGCAGTTATCGATGGTCGGTTTTTGCCGGTACAACGTTTTTCTATGTATTTGCTTTGGCATGCCATTTTGTGCTGTCTTTTCGCGGGACGCCGTTTGTACCGTTGGATATTATTTCCAGCGGCACCGCTGCGAATGTTGCTGCAAATTATGTGTTTGAGCTTACGCCGCAGTGGACAGTGGCGACTATTCAAGCAGGATTGATGGTTGCCGTGGGCTTTCAGCTTGGGCGTGGCAATCTTCGCCGCGTGCGCTGGAAATTGATGCTGCGTGCCTTGGCTGCGCTGCTTATTTTTGGCACGGTAGGGACGTTTTTCAGCCAATCTTATTTGGAAGAGAGGGATTATGTCGTTACGTATTGGCAGCAGCATTTGAGCTACGAGAGGTATGGTAATTGGTTTGCCTTTTGCATCAATCTACGCAGTCTGATTCCAGAGCCGCCGGAAGGCTATGACTCTGAACGTGTTGACAAGATTGCTGAAGATATGCTCCAAGGCAACACAACGTATAATATGCTGAGCGGGGAAAATGATTATACTCCGACGGAAGACCATCCAAATATTATCGTTATTATGAATGAGTCGTTGGCGGATCTTCAGAGCAAGGGGCAGGGGTTTGATACGAATGAGCCTGTGCTTTCATTTTTCAATAGCCTGGAAGAAAACACCATACGCGGAGATTTGCAGGTGTCTGTGGCTGGTGGCAGTACAGCGTGTACCGAATATGAAGTGATGACAGGAAACGCGCAGCGATTTTTGCCAAACGGTAGTGTTGCATTTTCATCAAATATTCACTCGACCACTCCGTCCTTTGTCTGGACGCTGCGCGAACAAGGATATCAGACGGCTGCGTTTCATCCATATCGTTCTAATGGCTGGAACCGCGATCGTGCGTACACTCATCTTGGCATTGAGGAGAGCGTCTTTATTGATGACATTGTGCCGCAGGAAATGACCTTTGATGCAGCCTGGTCCGAAGCTGCGGAAGCGATTGATCCAGAAGATGGCGATGTGCTGAATCGGCTTTTTATGAGTGACCACTATGACTTCAAAATCGTGCGCCAAATGTATGAGGCGCGTGACAAAGAGAAGCCGTTTTTTCTGTTTAATGTGACCATGCAAAATCATGGAAGCTATGATGCCGCGTATCCCAATTTTTCTGAGGGCGTAGAGATCACCGATATGGATGGCGACTATCCATGGACCGAGCGCTATCTCTCACTGATACAGGCAACAGATACAGCTTTTGAGGAGCTGATCACCTATTTCAGCGAAGAGGTGGAAGAGCCGACCCTTATTGTCATGTTTGGCGATCATATTCCATCACTGGAGCAGGAATTTTACGATGAGCTCTACGGCATGGACACTGATTCGTTGTCGGTTGCTGAAACCATGGAGCGTTATCGCACACCGTTTGTCATATGGGCCAATTATGACATTCCAGAGAAAAATATGGGCACCGTTTCTGCAAATTATTTCTCGACGCTCGTGCTTCAAACGGCTGGTGTCGAGCTGTCGGATTATGAGCGTTGTCTTGCTGGCTTATTTGCGGAAGTGCCTGTTATTTCCAGCCTCGGTTTCATTGATGCTGATGGGCGTGTTGTGGAAGATTGCCGCAACACGGATTACGCTGCGCTTGTGGACGATTATGAGTGTCTCGCTTATAACAGCCTGATTGATACGACGCACCGTGATTGGTCATTGTTTTCTTTGGCGGGAGATGAGGAGCGCTTTGAGTGAGCCGCGGCAGAAAGATGGTTTCGAAATTGTATGCGGTTGTTTTTCCATAAAAAATCCCCAGATGTGCATTATTTTGCACGTCTGGGGATTTCATTTTTTGGCAAAAGAAAATCCGGCAGCCACGTCTGGATACCGGATTGATTATAACACCGAGGGGATAGTGTTATAAGAAGGAGATTTTGACCATCAAAAGATGGTCTATATGAAAAGGAATTTACAAAACTATTATAATCATCATTCTTTAAATTAACCTTAAAAACGTGATGAAAGTTTTAAGAAAACCACAGCAAATTATGAACATTGACGATGCAGCATGGAGAGCGATACAATAGACAAGTACGAGAAAGGAGCAGGCTAATGATTTATCAGCATAAGGTGCAGTATTACGAAACCGACCGCATGGGCATCACCCACCACTCCAATTACATCCGTTTCATGGAAGAAGCGCGGACAGAGTGGATGGAAGCTATGGGGATGAGCTATGACACGTTCGAAAAGCTTGGCTTAACTTCGCCGATGTTGTCGGTTAATTGCAATTATAAAAAAACAACCACTTACAGTGATGTGATCGATATTGCCATTTATATCAAAGATTGTGCCCACTTGAAAATTCGTGTGGCTTATGTTATGACCTGTCGTGGAGAGGTGGTTTGCACCGGGGAGAGCAGTCATTGCATTCTTGATGCGGCAGGCCGACCAGTCAGTCTTAAGAAAAGTTATCCAGAGATTTATGCCAATTACGAGGCGTATCGTCAAAACCAAGGCGAGTATCAGCTATAAGGAGGCCAATCATGAGCGTGAAACACACCCAGCAGATCGCTTGCTTAAAATGTAAAAAGAAGAGCGATTTTGAGTTTTATGGCAGCATCAACACGATGTTGGATCCAACGTTGAAGCAGCGCGTGAAAAACTTTGACATTTTCAAATTCATTTGTCCGCATTGTGGCAGCGAGCAGTTTGTCAACTACAGCTTCCTTTATCATCAGATGGAAGACAAGTTGATGATTTTTTACTGCCAGGACGAGGAAGAGGTGGCAAAGGTACGTTCGCTTTATGCCGATGATTTCGACACGGCTTTGAACGCTCAGGGCGAGAGTGAGACCATTGATACAACGGGCTATCGTCGCCGTATTGTCATCGGGGCAGACAATCTGGTAGAAAAGATTCGGATTTTTGATGCGGGACTGGATGATCGGTTGGTAGAAATCTATAAGGTGCTGCTCTACGGGCAGATGCAGGCAGAGCTGGCAGCGATGCCTGGCGGCGACGCGGTCGATGATGTCTTTGTGGATGAGCAGCTGGATGGCTCTTTGAATTTTGTTTTTGTCGCAGATGGCCGAGCAGTTGGTGCAGTGGCGTTTTCTCAGGATGTTTATGAAGTCATCGCTAATCAATATCGAGACGCTGTAGAACGATTGGCACCAACGGAACCGGTGATTAATCAGGATTGGGCCTTCGATATTCTTGCACAGATTGCTCAGGAAGTGTGAGTCGGTGGCGCCTCTTGCAAAAGCAGAATGAGAGGATTAAACTAAACGTTGATAAGCAAATTGGCGCAGAGAAATGTGCTGCGCAACGAAGGAGGAAGCCTAATGTTTCATCCGATCCGACATTTTAAAACCATCACCCATCATCGTCAGCTGGTGCTGCGTCACTGTATCAAAGCAGGGATCCCGCTGCAAGGGCTGATGCATGATTTGTCAAAATACAGCCCAACAGAGTTTATTCCTGGTGCTCGATACTACTTGGGATATAAAAGCCCTAATGTGTTGGAACGTGAACGCAACGGCAGCTCTTATGCCTGGATGCATCATAAGGGGCGCAACAAACATCATTATGAATACTGGGTGGATTATCGACTCAATACGCGTCGACCAGGGCCGGTGCGCATGCCTGACCGCTTCCTGATTGAAATGTTCTGCGATCGCATTGCTGCCAGCAAGGTTTATCAGGGCGATAAGTACAGTCCGGACAAGCCGCTGGCTTATCTGCGCAATGGCCACGCTAAGGAGCTGATGCACCCCGATACGGCGCGTGTTCTTGAAGAATGGCTTGTGATGCTCGCGGAACAGGGCGAAGAGGCGACCTTTGCCCATATTCGTTCTCTGCATCGACGTGTGTATCAATAATTTGTAATGGAGAAAGGAAACAATCATGCAATTGAAACAAGCAGCCGGTAATACTTGGTATTTGGAAGACTGGCAGAACATTCCACTTTATAAAACCAGCGAGAGCACCTGTGTGCTGCTCGATTCTGGGTTGCGTTCGCAAAGAGATCTTATTGAACGCACATTGGAACGGAATGGCCTTACGCCAGTAGGAATTCTTGGCTCGCATGTGCATGGCGATCACAGTGCCAACCACCGATATTTTCAACAGAAATACAACATCCCTGTAGCCTTGTCTGCTGGGGAGGCTGGCATAGCTGTCAGCCCACTTAACCTCAAGGCGTATTATTTTTATATGCTGCATCCACAGGCACCGATGACCGATGCGCAAGAGTCGGATCTTCTTGTTGAGGCCGATCGCATCATCATGCCATCGGAAGATCGTATCACTTTCTGCGGCGTGGAATTTGGCATTGTACATACACCTGGTCATACACCGGACCACATTTCGATTGTGACGCCGGACGGTGTTTGCTATCTTGGAGACGCTATTTTAACTGGGAAGTTCATCAGTGATGCGAAGCTTCCGTATTTCTTCAGTGTGCAGCCATCCATCGAAGCCATGGAAAAGCTCGCTGCCACGGATTATCCTTACTATCTGGCCGCGCATCGTGGGGTGTATGAGGATGTGAAGCCGTTGGCTGAAGCGTGTATTGCGGCGGTCAAACAATGCGCCAATCGCATTCTCGACACCGCCGACTGTGGCCTCACACGCAGTGAGATTGTTATTGCTGCTTGCACGATGATGAAGATGCTTTCATCAAAAGCTAAGAAAGCGGCCTTCTATGAACGCAACATCCACATTTATGTGGATTATCTCGTTGATTGCGGCGCTCTTGAGGTGGTCGTGCGCGATGGTGTGGAATATTATGTGAAGACAGGGAAACGTGCGTAAATACAAAAAGCCACGCTCTAATGGAATCCATTTGGTTGATTCTATTAGAGCGTGGCTTTTTTATTCACTTAGCGTTTGGCAAAAGCTTTGTTGGCAATGTAGGTCAGAGCGCCGACAATGATAACGACTGGCAGGGTGGTGCCGGTGATAATGTCGACGTTGAGTAATTGGCGGTAGAGTACAAAGCCGATGGCGTAAACGACAAAGTTTAGAACGCTAACCATATGGCGCACGTCTTTTTGGCCGAGGATGTAGTATTCAGTGAGAAGAACACCAACCATTGGCGTAAAGAAGGAGCCGATGAGATAAAGGAAATCCTGGTAGGATGAGGTTGGATCGAAAATAGCAATGGCAAAGCCGATGATGCAGACGATGACCGCGACAGTGCGTTCGCTTGGTTTGCTGGAAAGCGTGGTAAAGCTGATGGCCGCAGAGCGGGCATCGAGGAAGCTGGATGTGATGGTGGATAAGATGATGATCACAAGCCCGATGGCTCCCATGCCCATGGTGCGCATAAGCAGAGAAATGTCAGCGTAGCCGGTGGCGATGGCACAACCAAGACCGATGACGAACATCCAGCAGCTGCCAAGGAAATAGGCAATGTTGGAAACGGTGTTGGAAAGCACCGGCTTTTCAGCACGGGAAGTGTAGTCACTGATGACCGGCAGCCAAGACAATGGCATGGCAACGGCAAGCTCAACAGCAGCCCCAAAGCTGATGCTGTCAAAAGCGGCATCGGCAGCGGTCAGTCCGGTGGTGGCGACGCGCCAGGTTAAAAAGATGCAGAGAAGGGTCAGTGCAATAACGACGATGTTATTGACGCGACCGAAGGTTTTTGGCCCGAAAAGCATCCAGATGAGAATCAGGGCGGCGATGATGAAGGCACCGATGGTGGTGGAGCCGTCTTCTCTACCGACAAGCACGTTCATGGCACTGGCACCGGTGGCAATCATAACGGCGGTCCAGCCAACGAGCTGGATCACGTTCAGAATGGAAAAGAAGAGGCCGCCTTTTTCACCGAAGGCGATTTTCATGGTGTTCATGGCACTGCGGCTGGTTTGTGCGCCAATACGGCCGGCTAAAAAGAGCATGCCGCAGCCGATGAGGTGGCCGATGAGGATGGCAAGCAGCCCTTTGCCCCAGCCAAGTGGTGCAAAATAGGTGCCGGTCATGATTTCAGTAATGGCAATCGCTGCACCGAGCCAAAGCCAGCCATTGGTGGCGACGGTGGTACGTTCGTTGTTACTCACGCTTGGACCTCCTTTGCTTCTACCTGGCGATAGGCCCAGTGGTTGGTTGGACCATGGCCATGACCGACCAGAATACCATCGCTGATGGCTGCAGCGATGAAGGCTTTAGCCGTGGTGACGGCGTCTTTCACGCTGCGTCCTTTAGCAAGTTCAGCGGTGATGCAGGCGGAATATGTGCAGCCGGTACCATGGGTGCGTGCAGTGTCAACGCGTTCGGCAGAGAG
>CALAKO010000137.1 GCA_937922955.1 uncultured Peptococcaceae bacterium
AAAGAAGTTTTACTCAAGAAAGTGCGTGCCCTTCATGAAATGAATCCTATGCTGGGTCATCGTGGCTGCCGCCTCGGGGTTTCTTACCCAGATATCTACAGAATGCAGGCGCGTGCTATTCTGCAAGCTACGGCTCAGCTCCTTAAAGAAGGCAAAGACATTCACGTTGAAATTGAAATTCCTCTTGTTATTGATCCAAAAGAAGTGGAAATTCTGCGTGGAGAAATCGACTCTGTTGCTCAGGCTGTTATGCAGGAACAGGGCATCGAGATTCCATACAAAGTCGGCGCCATGCTTGAACTGCCACGCGCATGCTTGCTGATTGATGAAATTGCACAACACTGTGATTTCTTCACCTTTGGTACGAACGACTTGACTCAGACCACGCTTGGCTTCTCTCGCGATGATGCTGAAGGTAAGTTCATGCCAACCTATTTGCAAGAAAAGATTTTGAAGGACAACCCATTTGCCGTACTTGACCGTAAGGCTGTTGGTTTCCTTGTGGAATACGCTGTTAAGAACGGCAGTGCTGTCAATGACGCATTGACCTGGGGGATTTGTGGTGAACATGGCGGGGAACCATCTTCTGTTGAATTCTGCCATGAAGCTGGCTTGACCTTCGTTAGCTGCTCCCCATACCGTGTGCCAATCGCACGTGTTGCAGCTGCTCAAGCTCAAATTAAAAAACCACGCAAAAAATAATTTAAAAACGACGACATTTTGTCAATAGCATGAAAAGGACTTTTTATCATTTTCTGATGAAAAGTCCTTTTTTCATTATAAAAACTGCGGTATGATTAGCATAATAAAACAATTGGACGCAAGGAGGTTAAAACATGATAAGAGAAATGATAGAACAACAGGAAAAAATGACGTTTGCAAAATGTGCAAGTTTTTCAGCAGAAAGTCGTGGAAGAAAATATCCTGAGTCTCCCGATTCCGTGCGCACCTGTTATATGCGTGATAGAGATCGTGTCATACATTCGAAAGCCTTCCGTCGTCTCAAGCATAAAACACAAGTTTATATTTCTCCTGGTAATGACCATTATCGGACGCGTTTGACGCATACGCTTGAGGTTTGCCAAATTGCAAAAACGATTGGCCGTGCGTTGAATCTCAATTGTGACCTTATTGAAGCCATTGCTTTGGCGCATGATGTTGGACATACGCCATTTGCACACTGTGGGGAAAATGTGTTGAATGAATGCATGAAAAATGGTTTTCGTCATAACGTGAATAGTGTGCGGGTCCTTTCAAAGATTGAGCGCCATGGACAGCGAAGAGGATTGAATTTATCCTGGGAGGTGCTGGATGGTGTGCTGAATCATAGCGGGTTTAGCCACAATGAAACGCATGCAGCAACTTTAGAAGGACAGATTATTCGCTACAGCGACAAAATTGCTTACGTGCAACATGATATTGATGACACCATTCGCGCAAATATTTTCGTTGAAGAAGATTTGCCAGCTGAGTTTACAGATGTATTGGGGCACAACTTGAGCGATCGCATCACTGTTTTGGTGAATGATCTTATTGCGCAGGGGCAAAAAATTACCCAGGATGATTGGGAAGGAGAACGAATTTTAACTTTTAGCCCGGAGATTGATGCGGCGCTAAGAGGATTGCGCTCTTTCATGTTTGACGAAGTGTATCAGGGAAAAGTGTGTTCTCAGGAAAGAGAACGCGCAAGTTTCATCGTGCAATTTTTGTTCGAGTACTTTCTCAAACATGTTGATGCGATGCCGGAGTTTTATGTACAAATTGCGGACGAAGAAGGAACTGAACGAGCGGTGGCTGATTACATCTCGGGCATGACGGATAACTATTGTGTAGAATTGTTCAAAGATTTAACCATTCCGCGTTCATTTATTCATGAAAAAACTGTACTTTGACGTGAAGAAGTGCTATAATTAAACGACTGTCGATAACGACGTTTTTTTGCTGTGCGTTTTGAAAGGAGGTCGTCCAATGAGTGGATCAAGGGGACGCATTCCCCAGGAAATTTTGGACGAAATCGTTGCGCGCACAGATATTGTGGACGTTGTTGGGCGATATGTTCCATTAAAAAAACAAGGGCAGAACTTTACTGGTTTATGCCCTTTTCATCATGAAAAAACGCCATCGTTTTCGGTATCACAAAATAAGCAAATTTTTCATTGTTTTGGTTGTGGTGTCGGTGGGAATGTGTTCAAGTTTCTCATGGAGATTGAGCATATATCATTTCCTGAAGCGGCAAGAAAATTGGCTGAGGAAGTTGGGGTGAAAATTCCCGAACGAGAACAAAGTGAGAGCGATCGGCGTGCAATGGAAAAGCGCAATCGGCTGCTAAAATGGAACGAATTTGCTGCGTTTTATTATCAGGCTGTTTTACATGCGCCACAAGGGCGAGCGTATCATGCCTATTTGAATAAACGGCAGATTTCAGATGAGACCAAAGAAAAATTTCAGATTGGTGGATGTCTGGAAGGTTGGGATGGGCTCTATCGATATTTGAAGAAAAAAGGTGCTCCAGATGAAGAACTAATCGAACTGGGGCTGGTGAGTCCACGCAACAATGCAAGAGGCTGTTATGATCGTTTTCGCGATCGGTTGATGTTTCCAATCAAAGATGCCAATGGGCATGTGATCGCCTTTGGCGGACGCATTATTGATGCAGAAAAAGCACCTCAAAAATATATTAATTCTGTCGACAGTTCCATCTTTCACAAAGGGCGCAATGTGTATGGATTGGATTTAGCAAAATCAGCCATTCGATCGATGGATTGCGTCATCATTGTAGAAGGATATATGGATGTCATTGCTTGCCATCAAGCAGGGATTTCTAATGTTGTCGCACCATTAGGAACTGCTTTGACGGAAGAGCAGGTCAAACTTCTCATGCGTTATTCTTACAATTTCATTACTTCTTTTGATGGGGATAATGCAGGGATTCGGGCAACGTTAAAGAGCATCGACTTAATAGAAAAGTCCGGAGGGAAAGCGCGCGTTTTGCTTATTCCTGAAGGAAAGGACCCGGATGAGTATATTAAGGCTTATGGAATAGATGCTTTTCAGGATATTTTGAAGCAGGCTGTCAACGGGCACGCTTTTCGTTTGGCGCAAGCCATGAAGAAATATCCTGGCGACAGCATGGATCAGAAGTTGAGCGTGCTCAATGAAGTACTGCCTAATATGGCTCAAATTCGTCAACCGGCTGAGCTTGATATGGTCATTCGATACACCGCTGACCGTCTTTTTCTCAGTGAACAGGCGATAAAAAATGAGATTCAAACATTTCGGCGGTCAGGCGGGAGAAGAAAATCTGTTGCGTACTATTCTGAGCCCGATGCAGAAAATGTGCCAGTGGCACCTAAAAAAATATTTCCCAAAAGTGAAGTTATTTTATTATCTGGGCTGATTCTTGAACCAGCCTTTTATGAAAACATTGAAAAAAAGGGTGGAGATCAATTATTCCAATCTGATTTAAAAAATGTTTATCAAGATTTTGGGAGACAGTATCGAGAAAAAGGACGCATTGACATTTCTAATATGGACGTTTCGCTGAGCAGTGTGTTTGCGGCTGCTACCATGCAGTATCCGGATGCCATTCCGGAGGGCATGACTGGGCAATCGTTGACGGACTATCTGTCTAGGAGCATCGCAGAACTGCAGTACAGTGTGTTAAATAGAAAGTATAGGATGCTATTAAATAAAATTGGATCTTTAGAGAAGGGTGGACAATCCGACGATATGGAGCAAGCTTTAATGGAATTGGAAATGATACGCCAGGAAAAGACACAATTCGAAGTCAAAATGAGAGGAGACAAGCAATAATGGCAGAACAAGCGAAAAATGGATCAAGAAGAGAAACCGCGAAGCAAGCCATTGTGCAGTTATTGGCTCTTGGTCAGAAAAAGGGCGAGCTTACATATGAAGAAATTGGCGATGCCTTAGGAAAATTGGATTTGTCGCCGGATGAAATGGAAATCTTATTCGAACAGCTCAATCAGTTGGGGCTTACATTGAAAGATGACTCAGACGTGATTGATGACGATGACATTGAGCCGACAGAAGACGATTTTAAAAATGCTGAAGAGGAAGAAGAGATTGAACTTGATCTGTCAATTCCTGATGATGTCGGCATTGATGACCCGGTTCGAATGTATTTAAAAGAAATTGGTAGAGTTCCGCTGTTAAAGGCGGATGAAGAAGTTGAGCTTGCAAAGCGCATGCAGGAAGGCGACGAAGAAGCGAAAAACCAATTGGCTGAAGCAAACTTGCGCCTCGTTGTAAGTATTGCAAAGCGTTATGTTGTG
>CALAKO010000138.1 GCA_937922955.1 uncultured Peptococcaceae bacterium
ATATATATATATATATTGTTATTTGTATCAATAATAATATTTTAATAAAGGGGGAGAGGGTTTCTATGCGTTTTGCCATATGCGACGACAATCGCGAACACATCAACCATCTGCAGGCCCTCTTCGATGCGCGCCAGGAGCTGAACATTGACACAGAGCCTTACGAGAGCGGGGAAGAGCTTGTGGCCGATTACGAATACAATGGACGTCGTTTTGATGCTCTCTTTATTGATATTGAGATGGAGGGAATGAACGGCATCGACACCGCCAATGCCATCCGTAAAATGGACGACAAGGTGTTGATTGTCTTTGTGACGAGTTACACGCAGTACATGCAGGCCTGCTTTCAGTGCTCGCCATTTCGCTTTCTCAACAAGCCGGTGCAGGAGGAGGCGTTTAATGAAACGCTCAATGCCATTATGCAGCGGTTGTCGGAAAAACGCATTGCCATCAATTTTACGGCCAATAAGATGCAGGTGCGCCTGTATTGTGATGAGATTCTATACTGCGAGTGCCACGATCATCGATTGAAGATTGTCACACGTGAGACGAGCTATCAGCTCTACAAAACCATTGCCGAAATTGGGGCGCTTCTTGACCCGGATATGTTTGCACGGGCGCATAAGGCATTTCTTGTAAACCTACGCCATGTGAGGATGGTGAGCGGCAGCCACGTTTTGCTGCGCCATTGCGATGTTGAAATTCCTCTTGGCCGAACCTACAAAGAGCAGTTTCTGCGTGCGTATACGGTGCAGAAAATGCGTGAGCTTTGTCTTTAACATTTACACCCAGCGACTCTTGAATAGGGAGCGCTGGGTGTTTTTCATGAGGCGTGTTGTTCACGGTGCTTATGGTGTCGTTTACGTCAATTTGGCTTTATAAGCGGTTTTTTCTGTTACAATATCTTAAAGAAGGAATACCCATAAATGAGAGAAATTTGAGAAAGCAGAAAAAATGAAGCAGCTGCTGCAGCTGGCAGAGACACGGCTTTCAATAGTTGTTGAAGGCAAATTGGTTACATTTTCGGATAGTTGCAGAGTATAAAGTAACGAATCAATGCCAGTTTTTAGCAACCACTGACAAAGCCTTTAGTTTGCGTATAATGAAAAATAAAGCCATTTGGCTTTGCAGGCTTTCGGGATGAGGTCTGTGCGCGGTGGTACAGCTGCGTCTAAACAGGGAGTGATGAAAATGACGAAGGATGTTCTGGAGTACAAGGGCTATGTTGCCAAAGTGACCTACGATGCCGAAGAACATCTGCTGCGCGGCAAGGTGCAGGGCATTGTGGATTCAGTGGATTTTGAGTGCGACAACCTAAACGGCGTGGAAGCGGCGTTTCAGGATGCGGTGGACCGCTATCTGGCATTCTGTTCGGCGGTGGGACGCCGGCCGGCCAGAGCTTTTAAGGGTAATTTTAACGTTCGCATTGGGTCCGATCTTCATAAACAGATGGCCGTTTGGGCGATGGCTCATGATATGACATTGAATGCCGCTGTTGAGCAAGCGGTGCAGGAATTTGTCGAACGTCACAAATAACAGCAGGCAGCGATACACGCTGCTTGTTTTTTTTTTGCACTTTTTTCGGCGAAGTGGGTATCAAAGGGACGATTTTTTCCTTATAGATATGAGGAGGTCATGAGCCTCCATCATCGCCGAAGGGAGGTGTTGAACATGGCGATTGTTGAAAGCAATCAGGTGACAAAGGCGAAGCTGGTTTTTCAGGTGGAAAATGCCGAAGGCGAAATGCGCCAAAGCAGTCGTACGTTTTCCAATTTGTCTGCCTCAGCGGACAACGATGCTTTGCACGCAGGTCTTTCTGCTGTAGCAGGGCTGCTGGACATCAGTGGCGCCAGCGTGGTGCGCGTGGATGAACGTGAGCTGGTTAGTGAATAAGACGCCGTGGCGGCGTACGGAAGGGAGGTGAAACTATGGCAGAAAAGAAGCTTGTGATGCAGTTTGCCACCACTGGTGGCGGCCAGACCAGCATGACGCTTTCCGATGTGAAGCAGGATCTGGATGAACCGACAGTGAAAGCGGCGATGCAGGCCATGTGCGACAGCACTGCTTTTGCAACGTCAAAAGGCGCAGCGTATACAGCGCCTCTGGCGGCTTCCTATGTGGAAGAAGTGGAAAGCGTGTTGTTTGACAATGATGAAATGGCGTAAGAGTGAGGGGCTTGGCCCCTCTTTTATATTTAGAAAGGATCTCGTAAAGGAGGGCTGCAGATGCAGTTATTGACAATAGACAATGGATTAATTATGGATGAGGCGATTGACGGAATTCCCATTGAGCGGCGCATTGTGCAGACGGCGACCGAAAATCATTGCGTGCGCACGTTGCTGGCGTTGGCTGGGCCGATTGGCGTGACGGTGCACAACACTGGTAATGCGACGCCGACAGCCGATGCCCGCGCTCATGCCAGCTATCTGCAAAATGTGGAGAACGATGGCAGCTATTACGTAGGAGCGCATCTTTTTGTGGATGCGGAGCGCATTGTACAGACGCTGCCGCTCAATGAGATGAGCTGGCACGCTGGTGATGGCTATGGTCAGGGCAATCGTGCCACCATTAGTGTAGAGATTTGCGAGACGGCGCCGTATGCACAGTGTGAGGCCAATGCGATGACGCTGTGCGCAGCGTTGATGGAAACGTATGGCTTGAACGATCTCTATACGCATCAAATGTGGAGCGGTAAATATTGTCCGCATCTGATTTTGGAGCGCGCGGATGGTTGGGCAGACTTTGTCGATGGTGTGGCGCAGGTGCGTGCTGCCCTCACTGCGCCAGCCATGGCGGCACCGGTACTGGACAATGTGGCATCGATCTGGGCCCAGGAGGCTGTGGATTGGGCGCTGGCCAACCGCTTTCTTGTGGACGATGAGACAGGCGACCTGCGTCTCCACGCCGCGGCAACGCGCGAGGAAGTGGTGGTCTTTTTGCATCGTCTTTGGCAGAAGGAGGCGTGAAGCGATGACCTTGGAAATGGGACAAGTGCACACTGGCAGCAGTGAGCCAACCAACGCCAATGAAGCAGTGGCTACCGCGGTGGCGCAGGTGAGCACACAGTCGGTGCCCTCGGCCATAAGCGGCGATGCGTCAACAGGTGCCAAGAGTGGTTTGGCGCTGCCCGATTTGGATGCCTTGGCGAAGCTGGAAACGGTGGCACCGGGATATGCCAAGGCCTGGCTGGAAGCGGAGCTGGCTCGCGACAAGCAGCGACGTTTGTTCCGCTTGTTGGGGCTCTTAGTAACAATGGTGCTGGCGGTGTTCGCCATCGGCTTTGGTCAGTGGACGCTGATGCACGGTGCTACCAGTGAGGCGCTTTTTCTTTCGGGCACTGGTCTGCTGGGATTGGTTGGGGCTTTTCTCGGTGCCACGCGCGGAAATTAGAGGATGGAATTCCTACAGATGTGCAATGATATAAAGAAACGATTGGATTTTTAGAAATTTGCGAAAATAACAGCTGACAATGGAGTCGTTTTGGAGTATGATGGTAATAACGAAAGGAGGCGAAGGGTGAGTGTAGGAATTTGACAGGGACACTCATCTGTTGACGATGCTGAAAGGATTGAAGTCTTTAAAAGAATCGGCTGTTGACCTGGGTCTCGGCTTGATGTTAGTGGTTTGTGCAGTGACTTTAGTGGCACGTATGGTTAGAAAGTGAGGTTTTTGACCATGAAAAAATTTCTGAAACGCGCTCTGTATGCAGCGATCAAAGTCGCATTGGTACTGGCTGCTGCTCGTTTTGTAGTACCTCGTTTAAAAGAACGTATTTTTGGCTGATTGCCAAACCAAGGACCGAAGTATGAAAGAGAACTTTGGTCTTTTTTTATTGCACTTGAATTGTCAAGTCAAATGCAACACAACCGAATAGTATATCTCATACGGGGTT